>JACZVU010000167.1 GCA_022572485.1 Myxococcales bacterium | reverse complement strand
GGATCCGCGCTCCGCGCTCCTGCGCGCTCTCAAGACTCTCCAACATCAGCACGCCCGCGCCTGCGCTCGGGACGAACCCAGCGGCTGTCGCGCTCATCGGTCTCGACGCGCGCTCCGGCGCATCATTAAAGCGGCGACAGAGCACCCGCATTGCGTCGAAACCCGCCCAAATGTAGTGGCTCGCGCCCTCGACTCCCCCACATAACATCCGCTTGGCGAGTCCGTTTCGAATTCTCTCGACGCCCATCGAGATCGCTTCACTTCCCGTGCTACAGGCGCTGGAGTTCGTGGTCACCTGATTTCCCAAGGCCAAGATGCCGGACAGACGAGCCGAGACGCCACTGGACATGACTTGCTCGACGGCGATACTTCCCAATCGACGAACCTTCTTTGCATCGGTCAACGGTACGATCGCATTGGCAATCGTATCCATACCACCGATCCCGGTACCCAACACAGCGCCGGTGTCCCAGTCTACGCGGTCGTCATCGGGATCTGGCCGCTCGAAACCGGCATCCTTCCAGGCGTCTACACCGGCGATCGCCGCGCAGCGATGCCCGGAATTCATCGCGAGCAGGAGATCCTCGGAAAAATACGACTCCGCGAGTTCCTTGATGCCCTGGGGAACACCGGCCACGTGCGATCCGAAGCCACATTCGACCATCTTCTCGTGAACGCGAATTCCGGAGAGTCCCTTTCGGAGTGCGAGTTCAAAATCACGGGTGCCGTTGGCGTTCGGCGCCAACACACCCATCCCTGTTATCACTACTCGCCTACTCATTTCAAAATTCCCATTCCAGAAACGGTTCCCGAGCAGACGATCGTTCCATCATCGAGTTTCATTTCGACTTTTGAACGCAATTTTCGTCGGCGAAAGAAAATCTTCTCCGCCGTGATGGTCACGCGGTCACCTGGATTCACGATCCCAGCAAATTCAATGCTCATGTCAGTGAACAGAGTCATCACCTTCGAGGTGTCGGATTCACTCTCCTGAGCGAGCAAATAGATGCCCAGTGCGACGATACCCATCTGTGCGAGCGACTCGACCAGAATCACTCCGGGCGTAACAGGGTTCCCGGGGAAGTGGCCGCGGTAGAAGTCAGCGTCGGGGTGAAACCGATACGTACCCACGATGTGATCGTCGTCCAACTCCAAGATCTCGTCGATGAAGCGAAACGGATCCTGCTGCGGGACCCGATCGAGAACCTGCTTGGGTGTCAGACGGGCTCCACTCATCGTTCCATCTTCCCACCCCGCGAATGCTCAGACGCCATTGGATAATCGGAGTATGTGATGTTTTGGAAGGTTCCAACTTTGGCGCGTTTGATCTCATAAATCGGCTCGTCATCGACAAATAGCGTTGCGTCTCCGATCACAATCGTCGCACCGGCGTGGGCGATCTTCGTAAAGCGGCGGACATCGATCTCGTATCGCACGCAACGGTCATGGGGTCGAATCTGGCCCAAGAATTCGACCTCGCCGCAACCCAGGGCTCGACCCGACCCGAGGCCACCGCTCCACGCGCAAAAGAAACCCAACAATTGCCAGACACCATCGACCCCCAGACAGCCGGGCTGGACGGGGTCGCCGCGAAAATGACATTGGAAGAACCAGTCATCGATCGCTACATCGCGTTCCGCAACGATGCGACCCCGGGGGCCCTCGCGTCGGATATCGAGGATCCGATCCACCATCAACATGGGTGGGGCCGGGAGCTGCAGAGAGAACTCGGGCGGCGCATCATTGAAGAGGTTCCCGTGCGCGACGGCGAGCAGCTCCTCCTTCGAGAAGTTCTTCCGGTTCTGGAATTCCTCGTAGGTCACGGAATGTCTCCAAATCGGATCAGATAACTCGACCAGGTAAGCCCGGAACCCACCCCGACCACGGCTACGTCATCGCCGTCGCGCCATTTTTCCCACTCCATGGAGATCACCGACGCGGAACTCGCAGCAGCGGTATTTCCGAACCACTCGACGTTGCTGAAGTGACGCTCGGCTGGAATATCGCAGTATTTGCAAACGGACTCGAGCATGCGGTGATTTGCCTGATGGCCGACGAAGTTGAATCTCCGCTCGGGATCTTCGAATTGCTCCCGCAAGTTGTTGAGCAGGCGCGTCATCCGCTTGATGCCGAACGTTTGAACCGTTCGGCCTTCTTGGTGAAAGAAGCCGAACCGCGGGACGACCACCTTGTCATTGCCCGCCGGGCTCGACGCCACGGTGTTTCCGTCGATCCGAGCCCGAGCTGGATGCCGCGTCGAAACTACGGCGGCGGCGGCACCATCGCCCCACAACACGGCGGCCGAGCGATCCGAATAATCGACGGCTTTCGTGAGGCAATCCGCAACGACGAGAACAATGTAGTCGGGAAGTTGGTCGGGTTGCATTTTCGAGAGCAGATACAGTTGCACGTAGAAACTGGTACACGCCGAATTCACGTCGAAGGCTGGCACTTCGAGTTCCAGCGCACGGGCGATGTTGCACGACTCAGCAGGCGACGTCGTATCCATCAGTGAGGTTCCGCCGATCAGCATGCCGACGTCGCTTTTCTTGATTCCAGCCCTTGAAATTGCGAGCTCTGCAGCCCTTCGACCCAGCTCTGCATTGCTGTAGAGAGCCGCTTCCATGGCGGCTCTCGGTTCGGCATTTCGGGTCTCGCGGATGTAGTCGAGCGGCAATACGGTGCGCCGCGAGCGGATGCCAACACGGTCGATGATCCATTGATCGTTCGTTCCGATGTCCAGGTCTTCGAGAAATTGGTTCGAGATCTCGTTCTCTGGATGAAAATGCCCAATGCCGTGTAGATAGAGCGTCACCGCAGAACTCCAGAAATGTGTTCTCCGCCATCCACTCGAATGACTTCACCGTTGATCCAGGCGGCTTCGGCTGTAGAGAGCAGGTAAATCACGTTGGCAACATCGGCGGGTGTGGTCAGCCGTCCGAAGGGATTGCGCTGACGGGCCTGGGCCTTGAGCTGGGCGCTGCCGGGAATCGCCTGTAGCGCGGCGGTGTCGGTCACACCGGCTTGGATCACATTCGATCGAATGCCATAGGGCGCGAATTCCACCGCCATCGAACGAGCGATCGACTCGAGCGCTACCTTGGCGGCCGCCACTGCCGCATAACCCTTCCAGGCCACTTCGTTGCCCTCGCTGGTGAGTCCGAAGATGCGCGCGTCTTCTGCAAACAAACCGCGCTCCAATAGGGTTTGCGCCCATCCGAGCACGCTCGTGCCCATACTGTAGATCGTTCGCCCCAGATCTTCGTCGTCGATATAGGATCGATTGGGATAGTTTGGACGCTCGGCCAGCGTGTGGAGGCCGTCGGCGCCCGCCTCGAAGAGTTCGTTCGCCGCTGTCTGCAAGCGTTCTGCACTGATGCCGAGTCGATCCGCGAGGTCACCGAGCGTCGACGACGGAGACCGCTTCTCCGGTGCGATCAGTTTGAGGTTCCCGAACGCGATCGAGTGGAGCAGAACCCGCACCTTCCCGTCGGCGCCCATGGCGCCCTTTAGCTCGGTCAGGATTTCGTCGCGCTTGCCAGCATCGAGCGCGTTCGCGTTGAAGGTGATCAGGGGAACGCCAGTGCCGCGAATCTTCTCGAATTCGGGTTCGATGCGCGCCATCGCGCCGCGCCGGTCGCGATGAACGACGCACAAACTCATCCCATGCTCGGCGAGCTTCTGGGCGGTCGCCAACCCAAAACCACTCGAACCTCCGAGCACGATCGCCCACTCGTCACGATTGAAGTCCTGTTTCACGCCCCCTCCACTTGATTCGAAACTTCCCCGAGGGGACAAAGCGCTTGCGTTGGGCTCTGCGAGGAGTTTTCATCCACCCCATCGCCTCATCGCGAGTGCTTGAAACTCTGTCTTGAGGATCCTCATCTCGGCACGGCCGGGTCAGGCCCGGCTCGCTTGGCGCGAGGTCATCGCATAGGCTCGCGCGAGGATGACCACAAGTCATTTTTTGTCAAGGCGCCGGTTGCGATACCCGAAAATTCGCTGCGCGCACCAGAATCCATCCCCCAGGGGAAGAACCCGGATACCATGTTATCCTCGGCCGCATGTTGGATCCGGTCGTCGACCTCATCTCCTTCATTGATCGCTCACCCACGCCCTATCACGCGGTCGCTGAATCCATCAGCCGCCTGCAGGTTGCGGGTTATCGGGCGATCCGCGAAGACGAAGTTTGGGACATTGCGCCGGGCGATCGGCGCTACATGGTTCGCTACGAGGGGAGCCTCGTCGCGTTCCAGATTGGCGGAATTTCCCCCGCCGAGGGAGGCTTTCGCATCATCGGCGCGCATACGGATTCGCCCAATCTGCGCATCAAACCAAGACCCGACGTCGACGCGGACGGCTATCGCCAGCTCGGCGTCGAACCCTACGGAGGCGCATTGCTCCACACCTGGCTCGACCGGGATCTCTCGATCGCCGGTCGAGTGACACTGCGCGGAGAGTTCGAGCCGCGTACGGTGCTGATCGATTTCGCCCGACCCATCCTCCGCATCCCCAGCCTTGCAATCCACCTGCAGCGCGAACTGAACAAAGAAGGACTCAAGCTCAACGCCCAGCAGCACCTGGTGCCCATCATCGGTTTGGAGGAATCGCCCAACTTGCGGGATCTGCTCGCCTCGGAGTTGCGCGCACAGAATGAGATCGAGATCGACGCGAGCGATGTGCTGGCCTTCGATCTGATGACCTACGACGTGCAACCGTCGATCGTCTCGGGGGTGCAGGGTGAATTCATCCACGCCCCGCGCCTCGACAACCTGGCTTCGTGTCATGCCGGGCTGACCGCATTGATCGGCGCCGCTTCAGCGCCGCTACCACAACACACGCGCGTCGTGGTGCTCTATGACCACGAAGAAGTCGGCAGCCGGAGCGCCCAAGGAGCTGCAAGCCCTCTGCTCGCGGGAGCCCTCGAGCGATCCATCTGCGGATTCAAGGGCGGCGAACCGCAGGGATTCGAGCGCGCCCTGTCTCGTTCCACGCTGATCTCCGCCGACATGGCGCACGCCGTTCACCCCAACTACCCGGATCGCCACGAGCCCGAGCACCGCCCCGTCCTCGGGCGGGGGCCCGTCATCAAGACCAACGCCAACCAATCCTATGCGAGCGATGCGCGGACCACAGGACTCTTCGCGGAATTGTGCGATCGGTTGGGTATCGAACCGCAGCACTTCGTGTCGCGCAGCGATCTCAGCTGTGGATCCACTATCGGCCCGATCACCGCCGCGCGAATCGGAATCCGCACCGTAGACGTAGGCAACCCGATGCTTTCGATGCACTCATGCCGCGAAATGGCTGGGACGGCCGACGTCAAGCCAATGATCGACGTGTTGCGCTCATTCCTAGAAGGCTAGAAGCGCCCATGAACACCGACGGCGAACTGGATCGGAATTTCATTGCGAAGTCCATTCGCCGGGGGATCATTCTCGCGGTCGCAACAGCAGTGATCTTGGCGTTGCTCTGGCTGCTGAAAAGCGCGCTGACTCCGCTCGCCGTCGCCTTCGCCTTCGCCTACCTCCTCGACCCGCTGATCGACCGATTTGAAGCGCGAAGAATCCCGCGACCCGTCGCGATCTTGTTCCTCGTCGCCCTATCTGGAGCCATCGCGCTCGTCACGGCGTTTTTCCTCGTTCCCAAGTTGTTGCAGGAAATCGTGAACCTCGCCGAACGGCTGCCGGCCTACTTCAACGGCGCACTCGCGGCGATCAGCCCCCGCTTCGAA
>JACZVU010000166.1 GCA_022572485.1 Myxococcales bacterium | reverse complement strand
TCGCGGGCGAGATCGACCGAGATCATCGGATCTTTGGTGCCGTGAATCACCAGGGCCTGGAGATTCGCGAGTTCGGAATTCGCGGGAATCGACTCCACCATTGGGCCGGGCAACCAAGACGAGAGCGCGATCAGGCCCGCGTAGCTGCCCGGATCGCGCAGCGCGAGTTCGTAGGCCATCACGCCGCCCTGGCTGAAACCGAGGATCACGATCTTGCGGCGATCGACGGGGTACGCGGCCAGCGCCTCGTCGATGAAGCGCTGCAACGCGTCGGCGCCCTTGCGCACCTCGGCGGGGTCCGTCGGACCGTCATCCTTGAGCGGGAACCAGCCGTAGCCAACCTGCCCGGAACCCGCCTGGAACGCGAGCGGGCCCTGAGGGCAGAGCACGAGCGAACGCCCGCCGTCGAACATCTGCGCGAGGCCGACCAGATCGTGGGCGCTCGCCCCCCAGCCGTGGAGCGCGATGATCATCGGAAACGGGCCGTCGCCGGCCGGGACGTGCGCGGTATGGAGAAGTTTCATCCGCGCAGCATACGACATGGGGGTCGAGCGGCGCCCGTGCTATTCCAGAGTGGTCGTGACGAACGCGAACGCCCCTATTTCGGACCCGGCCAATCTACTGGACAAGATCTGGGACGCCCACGCGGTGCGCGAGCTGCCGAGCGGCCAGACCCAGCTCTTCATCGGCCTGCACCTGATCCACGAGGTCACGAGCCCGCAGGCCTTCGCGATGTTGCGCGAGATGCAACTGCCGGTTCGCTTTCCCAAGCGCACGCTCGCGACCGTCGACCACATCATCCCGACGCTGTCTCAGCAGCGGCCCCTCGCCGACGACCTCGCCGAGCAAATGATGGACGCGCTCGAAAAGAACTGCGCAGAGCACGGCATTCGCCTGCTCGACCCGGCGAGCGGTCAACAGGGCATCGTCCACGTGATCGGACCGGAACTCGGGCTCACTCAGCCCGGCATGACGATCGCCTGCGGCGACAGCCATACCTCCACGCACGGCGCGTTCGGCGCGATCGCGTTCGGGATCGGCACCAGCCAGGTGCGCGACGTGCTCGCCACCCAATGCCTCGCGCTCGCCAAGCCGCGCGTGCGCCGGATCGAGGTGGGCGGAAAGCTCAAGCCCGGCGTCTACGCGAAAGACGTCATCCTCGCGCTGATCCGCCAGCTCGGCGTCAAGGGTGGCGTGGGGTACGCGTACGAATACGGCGGCCCCGTGATCGATGCGATGTCGATCGAGGAGCGCCTCACGGTTTGCAACATGTCGATCGAGGGTGGCGCGCGCTGCGGCTACGCGAATCCCGACGAGACCACCTTCGCCTATCTGCGGGACCGCGAATTCGCACCGCAAGGCGCGGCTTTCGACCGCGCCGTCCGATGGTGGAAATCCCTCGCGAGCCCGCCGGACGCGGCCTACGACGATCGGGTCGAGATCGACGGCAACGCGATCGCACCGGCGGTGAGCTGGGGAATCAATCCGGGCCAGAACATCGGCGTAGACGAGCGTCTGCCCTACCCCGCCGACGCGCCCACCGAAGAGCGCGCCTCTCTCGAGGAAGCCTACAGCTACATGTCACTCAAGCCCGGCGAGCCGATCGAGGGTACTCCCATTCACGTCGCATTCATCGGATCGTGCACGAACGGTCGGATTTCGGACCTGCGTGAAGCCGCGCGGATCGCGCGCACGGGCCGTGTGGCACCGGGCGTCAAAGCCCTCGTGGTTCCGGGCTCGCAGGCCGTCTCGCGCCAGGCTGAAGCCGAGGGATTGCACGAAGTCTTCCGCGCGGCGGGTTTCGAGTGGCGGCTTGCGGGCTGTTCGATGTGTCTTGCGATGAACCCCGACAAGTTGGTGGATCGCGAAATCTGCGCGTCATCGAGCAACCGAAACTTCAAGGGAAGGCAGGGCTCACCGACGGGCCGCACTTTGTTGATGTCTCCCGCGATGGTCGCAGCCGCGGCGATCGCGGGCCATGTGGTGGATGTGCGGGGGGCGCTGTGACGACAATCGACCGCATCGAAGGGCGCGCGTGCGTGTTGCGCGGGAACGACATCGATACCGACCGGATCATTCCGGCACGCTTCCTGCGCGCAATCACGTTCGACGGCCTCGGCGAGCACGCGTTCGAAGACGATCGCATTCAAGCCAAAGGCGATCACCCGTTCGACGACGAGCGTTTCGCGGGCGCGAACATTCTGATCGTCGGCGTGAACTTCGGCTGCGGATCGTCGCGCGAACACGCCCCCCAAGCGCTGATGCGCTCGGGCTTTCGCGCGTTCATCGGCGAGTCGTTCGCGGAAATTTTCGCGGGAAATTGCACGGCGTTGGGGTTACCCCACGTGACGCTCGACGCCGAGGACCTCGCAACACTGATGGATTCCGTGGTGCTCGATCCTGAGCAGCAGGTGGTCGTCGATCTCGAGGCGCGGACCGTGACTTTCCGGGCGGGAACGGTCGCGGCAAGCATTCCCGACGACGCCCGCCACCCGCTGCTCGAGGGCAACTGGAACGCGACTCAGCTGTTGCTCGACGCGGGCGACGCGATCGAAGCGACAGCTGCGCACCTTTCCTACCTCGACGATTTCCCGGGCTGAGCGCGCGTCAGCGATTTTCGAACGACGGCTCGCGCTTTTCGAGGAACGCGTCCATCCCCTCAGTGCGTTCCGCACCGGCAGAGGCCACGCCGAATGCGGCCTGCTCGAGCGCATGGGCGGTGCGCGCGTCGGCGTCCTGACCCTGCAGAATCACGCGCTTCGCAGCCGCAACCGCAAACGGCCCCTTGCTGGCGATCTTCTCCGCAGCGTCCAGCGCGGACTCGAGCAGCGCGTCGGGTGCAAACAACCGATTGGCGAGACCGATGCGAAGCGCGGTTTCCGCATCGATCGGCTCCCCCCCCAACACGAGTTCCTTCGCCCACGCCGAACCGACGCGGCGCACGAGACGCCTCGTGCCGCCAAAGCCCGGAATCAAGCCGAGCTTGACCTCCGGTTGACCAAAGCGCGACGTTTCGGATGCGTAGATCCAATCACACGCACAGGCGAGTTCGCAGCCACCCCCCAACGCGTAGCCGTTCACGGCCGCGATCGTGGGCACCGCGAGCGATTCGAGGGCATCCATCGCAGCGTGCCCGAGCCGGCTGAAGGCCTCCGCTTGCTGGGCATCGAGCCCGCGCATCTCGGCGATGTCCGCTCCTGCCGCGAAAGCCCGCCCCTCTCCGGTCAATACGACGGCACGCACGGATGTATCCGCACCGAAGCGCTCGCAACACTCCAGCAGCTCTTCGAGCGTGGCGCGGTCCAGCGCGTTGAGCGCCTTGGGGCGGTCGAGGGTCAGCAACTCGACAGAGCCGCGGCGCTCGCTTCGTATTCGATTCATACTCTGCACTCCTCTTGTCGCATCAGCGGATCAATGGTCTCGAGAACGCCCTCCCCTCGCGCGTGCCCGTCCATTTCCTGCAGGCAATTCGTGTTCAATCTCCGCAGGAAGTTCGTGTCCATTGCTTGCAAGAGGTTCGTGTTCAGCCCCCGCAGAAGATTCGTGTCCATTTCTTGTGAAAGATTCGTATCCAATCCCTGCAGAAGGTTCGCGTCCGCGCGCATCGCGGTTCGGCTCGAAACGCCCAATTGAAATCAGACATCGGAACCTGAAGCTTCGAGCGCCCTGCTCTTTGCCCAGCGGTAGTCGGCCTTCCCGCTCGGTGCGCGGACGATCTCATCGACGAAGATCACGCGCCTGGGAAGCTTGAAGACCGCGATGAAACCACGGGTGGATTCGATCAGCTCCTCCGCCGAGACCCCTTTCCCTTCACTCACGACAACCAGCGCCGTGACCTGTTGCCCCCAACGCTCGTGGGGTGTCGGAACGACAACTGCGTCGTAAACGCCGGGGTGATGCTTCAGCGCGCGCTCAACCTCTTCGGCGAAGACCTTCTCGCCTCCCGTGTTGATCGTCGCAGAGTCTCGGCCGAGCAGCTGCATGCTGCCGTTGGCGGCAACGCGCGCCCGGTCTCCCGGCACCGCGTACCGCACGCCGTCGACGATTGGAAAAGTCTCTGCGGTCCTGCGCGGGTTCTTGTAGTAGCCAAGTGGAACGCGACCTCTCCGGGCCAGCCAACCGAGCCCGGACGAGCCCGGAGCCGCGGCTTTCGAGAGGTCTGCTTTCAACACGAGATTCTCGGGCTTCATCGCGAAATCGCCGGTCGTAACCGCATCGCCCCTTTCGGAGTACTGCAAGGCCTGGGTTCCGGCCTCGGATGAACCCAACGCGTCGAGCACACGCAAGCCGGGGATCCGGTCTAGAAATTCGCGCTTGAGCGCTGCGCTCAAATTCGCGCCGCCCGAGGTGATCAAGCGCAAGCGCGAAACATCGTAATCTCCATCGCGCAAGGCGTCGAGAAGCGGCCGGCCGAAAGCGTCACCGACGATGCACAGCGCTGTCGCGTGCTCGCGCTCGATCGTCGACCAGACGTCGGCGGGATCCAGGCGTTGCACATTCGCAGGCACGATCACCGTTCCGCCCACGTACCACATGTTGAATGCAACCCAATGGGCGGCGCCATGCATGAACGGCGGTGCGGTCAAGACGCGTGGGCCTTCGGGCAGCGCGCGCTCGACCACGGCTTCGAGCGACTCTGCGCCACTGGAATACAGCGCGGAATGGAAGATGTCCTCCTGACGCCAAAGCACGGCCTTGGGCATCCCCGTGGTTCCGCCGGTGTAGAGGATGTAGAGGTCATCGGGCGACAGATCCGAATCGGGGAGCGAAGGTTGGGCCGCGGCAAGCGCCTCTTCGTAATCCAGCGCTCCCGGCAACAGCGGCTCGGCTGAATCGTCGGACACTTGAATCAACAGCGTGAGCTTCGGGAGTCGATCGCGAATTCGATCGAGAATGGGCGCGAAGCGCGCGTGGAAGATCAGCGCACGCGCATCGGCGTCGTCGAGCAGGGCGATCAATTCGTCATCGACATAGCGGTAATTGATGTTGAACGGTACTGCACGCGCCTTGAAGGCTCCGAGCATTCCCTCGAGATACTCGTTGCCGTTGTGCAGGTAGAGGCCTACGTGGTCTTGGCCGGACTCCCAGTTTTCGAGATTCGATCGCTCCGTGTGGCAACCGAGTCCGTGGCCGCGCAGGAGATCCGCGAGCCGTCGCGTGCGATCCGTGAGGTCCCGCCACGACAAGCGCCGATCTCGAAATACGATCGCTTCGCGCTCGGGAATTCTCTCTGCGATGGCTTCGTGGATCAGGGCGAGATTGAACATCGTTCCAGTTCCGCATTCCCGATAATTGCAATCATCACGCAAGGCGCTCCAGGACAACCAACGCGTCGAGTGTATGGGCGAGCCGCGCGCGTCGAGAGGAATCTCCCGGCAAAGCGTAGCCGCCATCGTCCATCTGTTCGTCGAGAGCCCGAGCGACGAGCTCAGCCACCGTGAGGCGGGATCCCGGAAGTGCGTGGGCTTTGCAGAGTACGAATACGCGGGCCGTCCGAACTGCACCATACACACCCGTGCGAAAACCGCGCTCGAGTTCTCGACCGCACCACTGGAGAATGGCGTCGGCCTGCTCGTGGCGAATGAGCGCGAAGCAGTGGGAATACGCCGCGTTGGCTCCCCACGCGGATCCCTTGACGCGATCGGGGCTCCAGTGGGCAGCGAGGTAATCGGCGGCCGAAGCGAGTGTCGACTGCCGGGCGAAGGGGGTCTTGGCGAGGTATCCCGCGGCCATTCCAGTCGCAAAGATCCGCTCGTCCTCGGGAGCGCTTGCTCGATCGGACCACGAACCGTCGCTCTGCT
>JACZVU010000165.1 GCA_022572485.1 Myxococcales bacterium | reverse complement strand
TCAGTTGGTTGATTCCACCCGAGCGCTTCTACCATCGCATGGTAGATGTAGTTCTGCTCTTGAACACCGTGAAACAGGTGAGAGCCCGGCCCCTGCGCGTAGGCGGGAGCATCCTCGCCCGAGTGGGTTTCGCTGCGCTGCGGGGTGGCGGCCTCTTGGAGATAGTCGGGATCGGCGGTGTCGACGGCCGTGAGGTCCGGCCTGCCCCGGGCCACTCCGCTGAACACCCGTGCGGTGTGCGGGTAATACTTGGGTCCCTCGGGCTGCTCGGTGCTGGCTCCGGTGTAGCCGGGGCCGTTTTGATAACCCAGCGTCGTAAAGGGTAGCCCCTGGGCGTCGAGCGAAGGTTCTTCAGCGGGCCGCCCTCGATGGTCGTTTCCGATCGTGAGACCGAGAATGTCGTTTCCGCGGGTCGGATATCCTCCGATCGTAAATACGTTCCCGTGGTCCGCAGTAACAATTATTAGTGTATCTTCTATATTCGTTCGGTCGACCGCGACACCAACAGCCCGCGCGAATTCGATGGTTTCGGTGAGAGCCCGAAAGGCGTTTCCATAGTGGTGCGCGTGGTCGATCCGACCGCCCTCGACCATCAGGAAATAGCCGAGCGGGTTGCGTTCGAGGATTTCCAACGCCGTGAGCATCATCTGCGTCAGCGAGGGCTCGCACGGGAGGATGTTTTCTCGGTTGAATTCAAAGCGTAAGTGTTTGGCGGCGAAGAGGCCGAGCAGATGCGAAGTCTTGGAGGTGTCGAGGTTCTCGATTCCCGCACAGGTGCGCACGAAAACCGACCCCGGGCGACGAGCTACCCACTCTTCGGTGAGATCGCGGCCGTCGCTTCTCGTGATGGTGGGTGCATCTACTTCCGGCCATAGCGCGGAGCTCGCTGTACCGCCTGGTCGAAAGTATTGCTCTCCACCACCGAGAACGACTTCCAACCCATCGCCGTGGGAAAACTCGATGAGCTGGCGCGCAATGTCGGGGAAACCCGCCGCTCGCGCTTCGGGAGTCATCGTGGTGTCGCTCTCCCAATTCCGATCGGGAGCGTGTGCGTACAGCGCTGCCGGCGTCGCATGGGTCACTGAGGTGGTGGTGACCACGCCCGTAGAGAGTCCGCGATCCTCGGCAATTTCGATGATGGTCGCGAGTCGATGTTCGTCAGATCTGCTGAAGTCGCCGCGGTCGATGGATGCGTCGATGGAAATGACGCCTGCGCGGGTCTTTTCGCCCGTGACGATCGCCGTCATGCTTCCGGCCGAGTCCGGAATTTGCTGGTTGGTGTTGTAGGTTTTGATCAGCGCGACGTCGGGAAACCGATCGAAGCTCAGCTGGTTCTCTTCTCCGCTCTCTCCCCTCAGCTGACCCTCGAGGATGCGGGCGGCGGTCACCGTGCTGATCCCCATCCCGTCGCCGATGAAGAGGATCACGTTCTTTGCTCGGCTGAGCGTCGCACCCAGTCGTCGCGCATTTTCAATGGCGGTCGGGTGCTCGACCATCCCGCGCTTCACTCCCGCGCAGGAGATCTGGAAGCAGAGTGCGCCGGTTGCTGCTGCTGTCATCGTGAAAATCGCTATGCCGCGCCGTAGCGTCATCACCCGATCCCCTCCTTTGGGGCGCGGTCGTCGTATCGAACGCGGACGCATTCTAGCCATCATTTAGGCTATGCGGCGCCGGTTGCAGAGGCCGAGTGCTTGCAATTCTCCCTGGGCGCTTCCCGACCAGTCAGAGTGGGCGCGCGGGTTCGCGGGGCTCGGATGCAGGATCCTCCCAATGCGTACTTCGTGATTGGCGAGGGCTTCCCGAGCGCGCTGTTCCGCGAAGGCCCCGATGCCGATGACCCACTCGGCCTCGAAGATTTCCACCAATCGCCGCAAGTAGGTATCGCAGCTACGGAACAGTGGTTCTCGCTCGTTGGCTGGCAGTTTGTCGGGCGTTCGGTTGCGCCCGCTCGATTCGATAAATACCAGCGGGCAGTAATTTGCGATGAACCGGCCCTCGAAGAATTTCTCGGGCCTGCCGTAGTGTTTCGCGATCGCACCCCAGAGCCGGGATCCGCTGACCTCGCTTCGCGGGCAATCGAATCCCCGGATGGGCCGCTTGGGGTGCTCGATAGTTGGGCGCTCCACGGACTCTTCGATGCCCAACCAATCTCGCACGTATGCGATGTCGCCAAAGGGAATCCCGGTTTGGGCCATGCCGAAAGGCCCCGGGTTCATGCCCAGAAAGATCACCCTCTTGAGATCGTCCGCATACGATCGGAGATAGGCGTTGTGGGGGCGCCGGGCGTACTCGAGCGGGTTGTAGACATGGGTGACGGGGGCGGTGAAACGCAGGTCGGCGAGCTGCTCGCAGAGCTCCCGCGTCGCTGCTCGAATCTTCGAGGCGATCTTTCCCCGCATGCCGTGTGCTCCCCAACGAGCAGCCAGCCGCGATCCGCACCCGCCGGCGCCGAAACGGTCGATCGGTGCCCGCCATCGGAGCGATGGCGAATCCCAACGCGGAGGACCGCAAATCCGACTGGGATGTCCTTTTCGAATAAGGGATGTAACGGCCTCGGTGGGATCGCCGCAAGCGACCTCTCGATCGCTGCCGGCTCTGAACTTCACGGGGTGGCGGTTGGAGGGTGCGCTCAGAGTGGGTCGTGGGCGATTCCCGGCTTGTTGGGGGGGCGCCCAGTGGCGCCTGGCTGGACTAGAATGCAGCGGTGCCCGGGAGTGGGTGCGGCGCGGACGTTACGCGGGAAGCAGCTCGGGACTGGAGCGCATGAGCGAACCCGGAGCACAGGAATTCCGGATTGTTTTCGACGGCGTTTATCTCAAGCGCGGCGGGAGATGTGTCTTCAACGGGCTGTCTTGCGGATTTCCCCGCAGCCGGATTTCCGTGGTTCTCGGAGGCAGCGGTGCTGGCAAGAGTACCTTGATCAGAATGATCGGGGGGCTCCAGAAGCCGGATAGCGGCAGTGTTCGTGTGGCCGGGCAGGACATCACGGTGTTCTCCGAACGTGAACTCTTCAAGGTGCGAGACCAGATCGGGATGCTCTTTCAGGGTGGAGCGTTGCTCGATTCGATGACGGTCTTCGAAAATGTCGCGCTGCCGTTGTGCGAGCACACCCGTCTATCGGACGCGGACATCCAAGCCGAAGTCAACCGCCGGCTCGTCGCGGTGGGTCTTGCTGAAACGGGGCACCTCTATCCCCGTGAACTCTCTGGGGGCATGAATCGTCGGGCCGCGTTGGCCCGCGCAATCGTGATGGACCCGGAGATCCTCTTGGTCGATGAGCCATTTTCAGGCCTCGACCCGATCAACGTGCGGCGCATCGAAACGCTGCTCGTCGAGCTGAATCAGCACCTGGGCCTGACGTTGATCGTGACATCCCATCACATGGCTTCGTCACTCCGCATGGCCGATCGATTGGTTTTCATGGTCGATGGCGTTGCGATCGAGGGGTCTCCCGCCGATCTACTCAAGAGCGAGGACGCGCGCGTCGTGGAGTTTCTCAATGCCGAAAGCGATCGCTTCGCAGAACGGCGCGAACTCGATGTCACCCCGCTGATGAGTCGTCGGAAGAACGTGTGAGAATCAAACCGATCGAGAATTTGGGGTTTCAGACGCTGATGGTGTTCGGGCACCTCGGCCGGATTGCGCAGTTTGGATTTCGGATCGCAGTGTGTCTGGTAATGCGTCCTTATCGGATTCGCCGGCTCATGTCCGACGTGTTCGACGTCGGTGTCTTGTCGCTTCCGGTCGTTTGCCTATCCGGTGCCGTCATCGGCGGGACGCTCAGCCTGCTCGGCTACACGACGCTGGTCCGATTTGGCGCCGAAGAGGCCCTTGGTACACTGGTCGGACTCGCGGTGATTCGCGAGTTTGGGCCGGTCCTCACCGCGCTACTCGTGACCGGACGCGCGGGATCGGCGATCGCGGCGGAGATCGCGACCATGGTCACCACCGGGCAGCTGGACGGTCTGCGGATGATGTCGATCGATCCGGTTGACTTCGTCGTGTCGCCGAAGGCGCTCGCCCTGATGCTCGTGATGCCGCTTCTCGCGGGGCTGTTCATCGTCTTCGCCCTGGCGGGTGGCTACGGGATTGCGGTCGGGCTGCTGGGTATCGACGGAGGTTCGTTCATGAGCAGCATGAAAGGAGCTGTCGAGTTCTGGAACGACGTTGTGGGAAGCTTCTCCAAGGCAATCACTTTCGGCGGACTGACGGGCCTGATCGCCACCTATCGCGGTTATATTAGTGAGCCGACGGCAGCAGGGGTGAGCGCTGCGACCACGGGTACTGTCGTGATCGCATCCGTCTCAATCTTGATTTTTGATTTCTTCCTCAACGGATTCTGGGGAGTCTAGAAGTTTCGACTCCGTAGGAGGCAACAGTCGCTATGCAACGCTCTCCGGTACGCGATCTCATCGTGGGTCTTTTCGTGTTCTTTGCTCTCGCTTCGATCGGATACCTCTCCATTGAAGTAGGTGGGCTTTACTACAGTGGCCCCGGCGGCTTCAAGCTCATCGCGACTTTCGATGAGGTGGGAGATCTCAAGCCCCGCGCTGCAATCGTGATCGCGGGAGTGAAGGTGGGACAGGTGGTGTCGATCGAATTGGACGAGATTTTGAGGGCGCGCTGCGAACTCGACATCGACCCGGGTTTGGGCCTGGACGTCGAGACCTCGGCCGCGATCATCACAGCGGGGCTACTCGGCGAGAAGTTTGTCGCTCTGGAACCCGGGGGTTCGGACGAGATGCTGGTGTCTGGAGACGAGATTGGCCGGACCGTGTCTGCGATATCGATCGAAAATCTGGTCGGGAAATTCGTGAACAACGCCGATCTGGGAGAGGATTGAGGATGAAGCCCTGGGAAAACCCAGCGCGGCGAATGCAGTTTACCGCGCTGGCGGTCATCGCCGCGGCTCTGACTGCGGGAGTCGCCTGGGCGGATGCCGACACCGGGGATCCCTGGGAGACGATGAATCGTGGAATCTTCCGATTCAACGAAGGCGCGGATCGCTGGGTGATCGAGCCCATCGCGAAGGGCGTGGACTTCGTCATGCCCGATCCCGTAGAGCGCGCGATCCGCAGTTTTTTTGACAATTCGATGTTTCCAGTCCGGTTTCTGAATGATCTCCTCCAGGCCAAGCCCGTGTCGGCCGCCGAAGATCTCGCTCGCTTCGTGGTCAATACCACCATCGGATTCGCCGGTTTCTTTGATCCCGCCACCCATTTCGGACTCGAAGGCCATCGGGAGGATTTCGGCCAGACCCTTGGATATTGGGGTGTTCGGCCCGGCCCCTATCTCGTGCTGCCGATCCTGGGGCCCTCCAACCCGCGGGACACCGTCGGTCTGGTCGCTGATTCGGCCGCGTACGTCTATCCGTTGTTCATCCCATTTTGGGTGAGCTCTGCGATCACCGCAGGCAACAAGCTCAACCAGCGCTCGCTCGCGCTCGACGAGATTGCGGCGGAGCGCGAAGTGGCTCTGGACTACTATGTAGCGGTTCGAAACGCCTACACGAATTACCGGGAAAATCAGGTGCGGGATCGGGAGGAAGGCGATTCAGATGACGACGACCTCTATTACCTGGACTGACTGGCGGACACACCGGGTGCTGCGGTTTGCGCGCATGGCCACGGTGGTTCTCATTGCTGCGGCGAGCTATCTCGCCGCAGCGGACGTTCGCGCTGCAACGGAATTTGGGGCGGGCGCACGCGCCGTTATCGCCGAGACGGTCGAAGAAATTCTCGCGGTGCTTCGCGACAAATCCACCCCGACCGAGAACCGAATTCGCTCGATCGAGGAGATCGTCTATAAGCGCTTCGATCTCTATGTGATGTCTCGGTTGGTGCTCGCCCGGAACTGGAAGCGGTTCTCGGAGGAGCAGAAGGCGGAATACGTCGAAGAATTCAAACGATATCTGACGGACAGCTAC
>JACZVU010000028.1 GCA_022572485.1 Myxococcales bacterium | reverse complement strand
CCGAGGGAAAGACGGTCTTCATGAACACCCACATTCTCTCGGACGTGGAAATGCTATGCGATCGGGTGGCCATCATCGTAAACGGGAAAATTCGCTACGAGGGTGCCATCGACGCGTTTCTCCACGCCGGGGAGCCGGAGACGGACCTGGTGTTTGCCAACCTGCCCGCGGAAACCGCGACCCGATTGGAAGAGCGTTTCGGGGCGCAGTTGCGCGGGCACGGCGATCGCATCGAACTCCGGATTGCCGAGAAAGATTCGAGTGAGGCGCTGCGGGTTGCGCTCGATGCGGGTGCCGATGTGATTTCGGTAACACCCCATCGCGTCTCACTGGAGTCGATTTTTTTGTCCACGGTGAATGAAGCAAATACCGAGGAAGGTTCCCGGTGATCGGTCGGATCTGGGCAATGGCCGTCAATACGGCCCGGGAAGCGATTCGCAACAAGTTGCTCTATACCCTTTTGTTTTTCGCACTGGCGATGATGCTTTTCGGCGCTGCCCTTTCGATGCTTTCGTATGTCGAAAGGGAACGGATGGTGCAGGACTTCGCCTTTGCGTCGATTCGATTGTTCTCCGTGGCAATTGCAATTTTTGTCGGCGTCAGCCTGATCCACAAGGAGATCGAGCGGCGAACCGTCTACACGATCTTGTCGAGACCACTCTCGCGGGCGGAGTTCCTGATCGGGAAATATACGGGACTGACCCTGATCATCTGGCTTCAGGTTGCGATCATGGCGTCCTTCTTTGCCGGAGTTTCGCTGCTGATGGGCGCACCGCTTGGATTCACCCATCTCGCGGCGCTCGCCCTGATCGCTGTCGAATTGGCTCTCGTCGTGGCTCTTGCGACGCTGTTTTCGTCGTTCACGACACCGCTCCTCGCATCGTTCTTCTCGTGCGGCCTCTGGACCGTCGGGCACCTGACGCGGGGCCTCCGGGATCACGGCGCAAGTTCGTCGAGCGTGCTCGTGCGCGAGGGCACTGTCTGGATGCACCGCATCCTGCCGGATCTCGAGAGCTTCAACCTTTCCATCGAGGCATCCCACCAGCTTCCCATCGCCGCTTCGGACATCTGGTTTCCCGCGCTCTACGGTGCCGGCTACGTGGCGATCATCCTCGTGCTCGCGGCGATGATCTTCGAGCGGCGGGATTTTCGATAGTGCCGCCCTAGGCTATCGAGATGAGCGAGTTCAGCGCGCTCCCGCCCGGCTTCATCACCATCGCCGCACTCGGCTTTGGACTCGCGATTGGATCCTTTCTGAACGTCGTGATCCATCGGCTTCCCCGAGGTGAATCGCTGGTCCGCCCGGGGTCTCACTGCCCCGCTTGCCGCGCCGCGCTGTCGGCGTGGGACAACGTGCCCGTACTCGCCTACCTGTGGTTGCGCGGGCGCTGCCGTCGCTGCGGGTCGAAGATTTCGATTCGCTACCCCGCAGTTGAACTCTTCACCGGGTTGCTCTTCGCCGCGATCGCGTGGCAGCACGGAGCGACGCCGATGACACCCGTCTGGTGCGTCTTTGCGGCCGCGCTCATCGCGGCGTCGGTAATCGACATCGACCATCAGATCATCCCCGACGAGATTTCTGTCGGGGGCCTCGTGGTCGCCCTGGTCGTGGTGCCCGCCGTCGAGTCGCTCTCAGGTGCGCCATTCGTCTACGAATGGCTCCATTCGAGCCTCGGAGCCCTGGTGGGTGGTGGTGCACTCTGGTCTGTCGGATTCGCCCACGCGCGCTTGTCCACCGCGATGGGTCGCCGTTTCGAACACTGGCCCGGGCCGGGCGAGAAAATCCCCAAGCCTTCGAGCCTGGACTACTGGGTCTGGTTCCCCGGGGTAGGCCTTGGAGACATCAAGCTCCTTGCGATGATTGGCGCGGTGCTCGGGCCGATCGGCGTGATGGAAGCCATCCTGGCAGCCTCGCTGATGGGTCTGGTGCTTGGCGTGGGCTGGGCGTTGGCGATCCGCAAATGGAACGCGCCCTTCGGGTTTGGGCCCGCGATTGCGGCGGGCGCGCTGCTGGTCGTGCTGCTGCCCGACCGGCTCTTCTTCCCCTACTGACCGCGGATGACCGAGTCGCGGGTTGTGGATCCCCGGGGAGGATTCGAACCTCCATTGACAGGTTCAGAGCCTGCTGTCCTGCCATTAGACGACCGGGGAACTGGGATTTCTATAACCGAGCCGCCCGGGAACCTCAACCGACGTCGATGAGCTCGAGTGCGCGGTTGATTCTCACGAGAGTGCGCGACTGGCCGAGGACTTCGAGGGTTTCGAAGATGCCCGGCGACACGGTGCCGCCCGTTATCGCAACGCGCACCGGCTGGGCGAGCTTGCCCATCTTCATGCCTCCCTGAGCGGAGAGAACGCCCAGAAACACCGCCTCGATCGCATCTCTCGACCAGGTGTCGAGCTTGGCGAGGCCGTCGCGCAGCTCGCGCAACGCGGGCTCGACGGTCGGCTTCAGGTGCTTCGCGACGGCCTTCGCATCGAAATCGACCGCCTCGATGACGAACCAGCGCGAGAGGCGGGCCATTTCTAGCAGGGTCTTGCCGCGTTCGCGCTGCAGCTCCGCGAGCGTGGCGAGTTCGGCGGTGACGGGCACTTCGCGGCCAACCTCGGCGGACAGAAATGGCGCGAGCATCTCAGCCAGGCTCGGCGCGGGAAGCTCCTTCAGGTAGTGCTGGTTGAGCCATAGCAACTTGTCGCCATCCGCTTGCGCGGCGGAGCGGTTTACAGCGCCGAGGTCGAAGAGCGCGCAGATTTCATCGGACGAGAAGACCTCTTGGTCGCCGTGCGACCAACCGATTCGGATCAGCCAGTTTCGCAGCGCTGGGGCCAGGTAGCCCTCTTCGCGGAAGTGCTGGACGGAGACCGGATCCCGCCGCTTGCTGAGTTTTTTGCCACCCGCACCGACGATCAGTGGAACATGGGCGAACTCGGGAGGCTTCGCCTCCAGTGCATGGTAGAGCGCGATCTGGAGCGGTGTGTTGGGGTGGTGGTCGGCGCCGCGGATCACGTGGGTGATTCCCATTGCGAGGTCGTCGACCACCACGGCGAGGTGATAGAGCGGCAACCCGTCGCTGCGCTGGATGATCCGGTCTCCGATCTCCGAGGCGTCCTGGCCGCTCTTGCCGAAGACCAGATCGTCCCAACTGAGATCGCCGCTCTCGGGTAGCCGCAGGCGAACCGTGTGCGGCCCCACATCGGCGCCGAGATCGAGGTCTCGGCAGCGCCGGTCGTAGGTCCACTTCTCGCCCGCCGCGATGGTCGCCGAGCGGCGCTCTTCGAGCTGCTCGGCCGTGCACACGCAGCGGTAGGCGCGCCCGCTTGCGAGCAGGCGCTCGACCGCCGCTCGGTGGCGATCCGCGAATTCGCTCTGGCGCAGCGGGCCCTCGTCCCAGTCGATTCCGAGCCATTGGAGCCCTTCGAGGATCGCGCGCTCGGATTCGGGAGTCGATCGATCACGATCGGTGTCCTCAATGCGGAGCAGGAGTTTTCCGCCGTGGCGGCGGGCGAATGCCCAGTTGAAGAGGGCGGTTCTCGCCGATCCCACATGGAGGAAGCCCGTGGGGCTCGGCGCGAATCGGGTGCGGACCGCGGACATGGCGGATCAGCATACCGAAGCCGCGCGGTTGCCTCTGAGAGTGCGCTTTGCTATCTCACCAGCCCACCCAAGCTACTGTTTTTGCTCACTTTCCATACTGCGGAGTGAGGCGCGCGGGCCGGCGCGGGCTGTGAGCGGTGCAAAGCATGAAAATCCCGCTCAATCGACTGAAAGAATTGCCGGTTTTGTTTTCGTTCGAAGGCAACGCTGCCTGGTGGCACTCGGCGCTCGCGACCGAGTCCAGCTTGCCGGGCGAGCTCGCGGAAGCCGTCCAGCTGTTCTGCCGGGCCCAGCGGGTCGGAGACGATATCCGGCTCGAGGGCGGTGTCGTCGGTGTCGTGGAACTCGAATGCGGGCGCTGCCTCGCGCGCTATCGTCACCGGCTCAGCGAGGAGTTTCGTTTGCTCCTCGAACCGGCGGGAAACCGGGTGCCCGCGGATCCAGAAGGAGCTGCGGCGTTGTCTCGGGACGGTCTGTGTCTGGGTGACGAATTGGAGACCGGCTGGTTTCGGGGTAGTGAGATCTATCTAGGGTCGATTTTCGTCGAACTCGTATCACTGGCGCTTCCCGTGAAGCCACTGTGTCGAGAAGAGTGTCCAGGCCTGTGTGCCCGGTGTGGAGCGAATCTCGCCGTTGCGGGTTGCGGCTGCGAGGAAACGAAGTCGGATTCTCCGTTCGCAGTGCTCGCGGGCATCCGAGACGATCTGGTCCGAGGAGGCAACTGATGGCTGTTCCCAAGCGGCGTACGTCCAAGTCCAAGCGCAACAAACGGCGGTCGCACGACGCGATCGGGACCCCCGCACGGAGCACCTGTCCGCAATGTCAGGAGCCGAAGGCGCCGCACCGCGTGTGCCCGAACTGTGGCACCTACCGAGGTCGCGAAATCATCCAGACCGAAGAGGCGTAAGGCGTCTCGTGCTCGCACTGCTCTTCCCCGGCCAGGGGTCTCAGGAAGTCGGAATGGGGCGCGAAATCTATCGCGACTCGTCGGCCGCCCGGGAAATCTTTGACGCCGCCGACGCTGCGTTGGGCTTTGCGCTCTCGAGGATTTGCTTCGAGGGGCCCGACGAGGCGTTACTGCGGACCGAAGTTCAGCAGCCCGCGATTCTCACCACCGGCATTGCGCTCTTTCGCGCATTTCGGGAGCGCAATTCGATCGCTCCGAATTTCGTGGCGGGCCATAGCCTTGGCGAATACACAGCACTCGTAGCGAGTGGTGCTCTCGATTTCGAGGAGGCCGTCAGGTTGGTACATGTGCGGGGAAGGTTCATGCAAGAGGCGGTTCCGGAAGGGCGCGGCGCGATGGCGGCGATCCTTGGCCTGGCTCCGGGCGACGTCGAGCGCGCCTGCGATGCCGCGCGCGCCGCGACGGGTGGCGTGGTCGTTCCCGCCAACTACAACGCGCCACAGCAGACGGTCATTGCGGGCGACGCGGCGGCCGTCGAGTTGGCTTGCTTGCGCGCGCTCGAGGAAGGTGCGAAGCGAACGATTCCGCTGACCGTCTCAGCACCCTTCCACTGTCCGTTGATGGCGTCTGCAGCGGAGAAGCTCGCGACGGAGTTGGGCCGCGTTCGGTTCTCCAAAGCCTCGCCGCCGGTCATCACCAACGTCGAAGCGGAGCCCAACGATGATCCCGAGCGGATGGCGGCGCTGCTGGAGAGGCAAGTCACGGCCCCCGTGCGATTTGTGGAAATGATCGAGCGTATGGTGGCGTTGGGCGTGACGCACGTGCTCGAAGTGGGGGCGGGGCGGGTGCTGAGCGGCCTGGTAGCGCGGATCTCGCGTGGGCTGGAGCGCGCCTGGCTGTCGTCACCCGATGATTTTACGGATGCCGAGCGATTCGCCCTCGCGTCTGGTGCGGAGCCAAGCTAAACCGTTCATTCCGGAGGTGGGAACATGGGTCTGGAAGACCGCGTTTCGGCGCTCATCGTCGAACAGCTCGGCGTGACGAAGGAAGAGCTCGCGCCGAAGGCCAACTTTATCGATGATCTCGGTGCCGACTCACTCGATATCGTCGAGCTCGTGATGGCGATGGAAGAAGAGTTCGACATCGAGATTCCCGACGATGACGCGGAGAAGATCCAGACGATTCAAGATGTGGTCCGCTATGTGCAGGACAAGATCGAGGCCTGACGCGATGCCTCGCCCTCCCACTGGTCGACGGGTCGTTATTACGGGTTTTGGTTGCGTGAGCCCGCTCGGAGCGACCGCGGACGAAACCTGGAACGCCGCGATCGCAGGCCGATCCGGTGTCAGCGCGATCCAACGATTCGACACTTCCGAATTTCCGGTCAGAATCGCCGCCCAGGCCTCGAACGATTTGGATCTCGGCGATCTGCCCGCCAAAGAGGTGCGCCGTCTGGACCGCTTCACGCTGCTGGCTCTGGCAGCCGCGCGTGAGGCTATGCGGGATGCGGGCCTGGATCTCGGGAACGCGGAGAGCGAGCGCTGCGGAGTGGCGATTGGTTCGGGGATCGGCGGACTCGAGACCCTCTCTGATTCCATCGCGAAGATGAAGGAATCCAACCCTCGCCGGGTGTCCCCGTTCACGATTCCGATGTCGATCTGCAACATGGCGAGTGGCTATGTGGCGATCCGGCACCGTTTGCGCGGACCGAATCTCTGCCAGACGGCGGCGTGTGCGTCGGGTGCTCATTCCATTGGTGTGGCCGCTCGCGCCATCGAGCGAGGCGATGCGGACGTGATGCTGGCAGGTGGAGCCGAAGCTCCGATCACGGAGATCGGCGTTGCGGGATTCGCGAACATGAAAGCGCTTTCGATGCGCAACGAAAGTCCCGCCGCCGCGAGCCGCCCATTCGACGTCGATCGCGACGGCTTCGTGATCGGGGAGGGCGCCGCGGTTTTGATCCTCGAGGATCTGGAGGGCGCGCGCGCGCGCGGCGCAGACATCCAGGCGCACCTTCTCGGTTACGGGATGACGGCCGACGCCGCTGCCGTCGCACAACCGACCGAGAGTGGCGAAGGCGCCCAGCGGTGTATGAGCCTCGCGATTGCAGACGCGGGCCTGAATCCGTGCGATGTCGATCATTTGAACGCCCATGCGACCAGCACGCCACAGGGTGACCCCTCTGAGGCGCGCGCGATTCGGGCGCTGTTTGGTGAGCATACCCAACGGCTGGCGGTGTCGGCGACGAAGTCGATGACCGGGCATCTGCTCGGTGCGGCCGGAGCTGTCGAGGCGTTGCTGTGTGTGAGGGCGTTGCAGACCGGAATCCTGCCGCCGACCATCAACTTGGACCGACCGGACCCCGAATGCGAACTCAATCATGTGGCCAATAAGGCCCGCGAGACTCGCATCAGGGTTGCCATTTCGAACTCTTTCGGCTTCGGTGGAACCAACGCAGTGCTGGTCTTCGGGCGAGCGGAATAACGACGAGAATCCACCGTTTCCAGTAGAGTGCTCGCCGACCCAGCACGGGCGTGGCGCGGGCGAAGACCCTCAAAGATTGGCAAACTGGACTCGTTGGCAACCCAGGCCAGCCACCCTCGGGCGATCGAAATCACGGGTTCGAGATCGGATGCGGGAGCGGGAGAGCGGAGCGATGAGCAAATTGATCGTGATGGCGAGCGACCACCGCGGTGCCAACCTGAAGGTAGAGTTGAGCAAGCGGCTCGAGGCCAGTGGCTACACGATTCGCGATTACGGAACCCACGGCGCGGACTCCGTCGATTATCCGGTATTCGCGGCGCCTGCTGCGTGCGCGGTCTCGAGTGGAGATGCCGAGCGCGGGATCGTAATCTGCGACAGCGGTTTGGGGGTGATGTACACCGCGAACCGATTTCCCCGGGTGCGAGCCGCGCTGGTTCACGACGTGGACACGGCGAAACTCGCGCGCCGACACAACGATGCCAATGTTCTAGCGCTTTCGGCGGACCGTCTGAATCCCGCCCAAGCCTGGGAGATCGTGGAAGCGTGGTTGGAAGAACCCTTCGACGGGGGCCGCCACGCGAGGAGGATTGAGTTGATCGATTCACTGACGAATCCGAACACCAGCGACGGCTTCAGCAACCCCGCTTCGCCAGGAATGGCCCTAACCCTCGCTGAGGCGGACCCGGAGATCGCGAAGTTCGTCGCCCTGGAGGCTCGCCGGCAGGCGTTGTCGCTGGAACTCATCGCATCGGAGAATTTCGTTTCGGAGCCCATCCTCGAGGCGGCCGGCTCGGTGTTGACGAACAAATACGCCGAGGGCTATCCGGGCCGCCGTTATTACGGTGGATGTGAGCAGGTCGATGAAGTCGAGAGTCTCGCGATTTCGCGTGCGAAGGAACTCTTCGGCACCGACCACGCCAACGTGCAGCCGCATTCGGGATCCCAGGCCAACGAGGCCGTCTACCGCGCTGTGCTCGATGTCGGAGACAGCATGCTCGCGATGAACCTCGATCACGGCGGCCATCTCACCCACGGCAGCCCCGTCAATTTCTCGGGCAAACTCTACAAGATCATCCCCTACGGCGTTCGCGAGGAAGACGAGCGCATCGACTACGATGAAGTGCGCCGGCTCGCGAAAGAGCATCAGCCCAAGCTCATCCAGTGCGGTGCCACCGCCTATTCGCGCACGATCGACTTTGCGGCATTTCGATCCATCGCGGACGAAGTCGGTGCGATTCTGTTCGCCGACATCGCGCATATCGCGGGTCTCGTGGCAACCGGTTTGCATCCAAGTGCGGCCGGTCACGCCCAGATCTTCACGACGACCACTCACAAGACGCTGCGCGGGCCTCGGGGAGGTTTGATTCTCTGCGACGGCGAGTACGCAAAAAAGATTGACAGCGCGGTTTTTCCGGGCGGCCAGGGAGGCCCCCTGATGCACGTGATCGCCGCCAAGGCGGTTGCGTTTCGAGAAGCCCTGCAACCCTCCTTCAAACGCTACTGCGAGCAGGTCATCAATAACGCGCGCGCGCTTGCCGAATCGATTGCGAACAGAGGTTTCAAGATCGTTTCAGGGGGTACCGACAACCACCTCTTCCTGTTGTCCCTGGTCGGGCGGGATACCACCGGCAAGGCGGCGCAGATCGCACTCGAGCGGGCCGGTATCACCGCCAACAAGAACATGGTTCCGTTCGACCCCCGCAAGCCGACGGTAACTTCGGGAATCCGCATCGGGACGCCGGCGGTCACCACCCGCGGTATGCGCGAGCCAGAAATGGAGGAAATCGGCGACCTGATCGTTCGAGCCCTCGAGCGGCCTGGTGACCTCGAGACGCTCGACGCGGTACACGTCGACGTGGAGACGCTGTGTCGACGCTTCCTATTGTACCCCGGTCGCTGGAACGATTCCACCTGAGCCGTGCGCTGTCCGTATTGTTTCAATTCAGCAAACCGGGTGATCGACTCGCGCTTGGGCCGAGACGGTAATGAGATTCGCCGCCGCCGAGAGTGCCTCGAGTGCGAGCGCCGATTCACAACTCGTGAGCGCGTCGCAGAGGCCTTTCCGAAAATCGTCAAGCGCGACGAGCGGCGCGAGGATTACCAGCGCCAGAAACTGCTGACGGCTGTGCAGAAAGCCTGCGAGAAGAGACCTGTCAGCGCATCAGCGCTCGACCAACTCGTCGATCGCGTCGAGCGACACGTGCAGGAACTTGGCGAAAAAGAAGTGACCAGCAGACTGATTGGCCAGCGAATGATGGAAGAACTCGTTGGTCTCGACCATCTTGCAGCGGCGCGCTTCGCATCGGTCTTCCTCAATTTCCAGGGCGCCGACGACTACCGCCGATTCTTCGAATCGATCGAGCGCCCGCGATGACGCCCGAAGCAGCGATGAAGATTGCCCTGGGTGCAGCGCGCCGGGTAGCGGGGCGCACGTATCCGAACCCTTCGGTCGGCGCCGCGGTGTTTCGCGGCGATCGCTTATTGGGTCGCGGAGCAACGCGACCGATCGGCGGGTCACACGCTGAGATCGTTGCTCTCGTAAGCGCGAAGCGCCGCTTTGGCGTCAACAACCTGCGCGGTGCGTCGCTCGCGGTTACGCTCGAACCCTGTAATCGGGTGGGGCGCACGGGCCCTTGTACGGATGCGATCCTGGAGGCGGGTATCCGCCGCGTATTCGTCGGGCACCGAGATCCCCACCCGGAGGGTTCGGGAGCGGGCGTTCGTCGCTTGCGGCGTGCGGGAGTCGAGGTTCAGCTCGGTGTGCTCGAGGAAGCCTGCCGCGAGCAGCACCGCGGCTTTTCGATGGTATGCGCGCTCGGGAGGCCCTTTGTGATGCTCAAGCTGGCCAGCTCGCTCGATGGCCGGATCGCGACTGCGAATGGCGAGTCGCGCTGGGTCACCGGTCCTGACGCGAGGGCGAAGGGGCACCTCCTGCGCTCCCGGGTCGATGCGATTGTCATCGGGTCGGGGACGGCTCTCGCGGACGACCCGGAACTCACCGCTCGTCGGGGTGGGCGCGTCGTTCACCAGCCCATTCGGGTTCTGGTTGACTCCAAGCTGCGCGTGCCGTCGAGCGCAAAACTCTATCGCGAGGGCGCCGATCGAACCTGGGTGTTGTGCGGCTCGAAGGTCGAGGCGCGTCGCCGCAGGGTCCTGGAGGATCTCGGAGTGCGATTGCTCGAGACGCCGACGCGCGCAGGGAAGTTGGATCTGAAACGCGCCGCCGCGAGGTTGGCCCGTGAGGGCCTCACCGAGATTCTCGTCGAGGGCGGCGGAGATCTCGCGGCTGCGTTTTTGCGGGCTCGCTTGGTTGATGAGCTTCATTGGTTCGTTGCACCCCGGGTGTTGGGCGGCGATGGGCGTCCTTCGGTCGGAGAGCTGGGCCTGAGATTGCTCGCCGAATCCCCGTTGCTGAACGGGCGCTTGGGCCGCGTGGGCTGCGATCTGTACATTCGCGGCCCCCTCGAATACCCGGCGAGCCGTGGCGGACGCGCCAGAAGCCGAGGAGCGAATCGGTGAATACCTACGAGAGATCTGAAGACGCGAGCGGCTTGCACTTCGCGATCGTGGTCTCGCGTTTCAACCTGCTGATTTCAGAGAAATTGCTCGATGCGTGTTTGGCGGAGTTGGTCCGCTGCGGCGCGCGCCGGGAAGACGTCGATGTTGCGTGGGTGCCTGGTGCGTTCGATATTCCGATCGCCGCCCGCGCGTTGGCGTCGAGCGGTCGCTACCACGCTCTGGTAACACTGGGATCGGTGATTCGCGGCGAGACTCCGCATTTCGACTACGTGTGCCGGGGTGTCACCGATGGGCTGCGGGAAGTCATGCGAGACATCTCGGTGCCTGTTGGGTTCGGCGTGCTGACCACGGATGATGTCGGCCAGGCACTCGCGAGGGCCGGCGGCGAACACGGCAACAAGGGCGAAGAAGCCGCGCTGGCGGCCATCGAGATGGCCCGCTTGATGATCCGTCTGGGGAAACCACCCGGGGTAGACACGTGAGTCGATCGGACCGCGCCCCGCGCCGACGCTCCCGCCAAGTCGCGCTGCAAACGCTCTACGCGCGCGATTTCGCCAACTCGCAGCAGGCTGCTGGAGAAATCGGTATCGAAGAGATCTTCGAGCGGGTCGTGCAGAACTTCGATCTTCCGGCGGGCGCGCGCGATTTCGCGCTGCAGTTGGTCTCCGGCACGACCTCCGGGCTTTCGGATATCGACGACCTGCTGGCCGCGAACGCCATCAACTGGAAGGTTTCCCGGATGGCGGCGGTTGATCGCAATGTTCTTCGGCTCGGCATTTACGAGTTGACCCGAACCGATACACCGGTATCCGTGATTCTCGACGAGGCGATACAGCTCGCGAGGCGCTTTGGCGGCGAGTCTTCTCCGGGCTTCGTGAACGGCGTGCTCGACGCCGTCGCGAAGCGAGTCCGAAATCGGACGGAGCAAGCGTTGGAGCCCAATGCGAAAGCCAGGCAGGAATCGGGTCGGGGGATCGGTTGATGGCATCGGTCGTCGTCGAACTCGAGGACAAACCGCTCGAGCAGGTTCCCGCCGACCTGGTGGTGGTCGGCTTTTCGCCCGACGATCGGCCGCTGCAAGGCAGTGCCGGTCGCGCCGACTGGCGGCTTTGCGGTGAACTCTGGGGGCTCGTTACTTCGCGAAAATTGGACGGGACGCTCGGGCAGGCTGCGCTGCTTTCGGCTGCGGGGTCGTTGCGATCTCCTCTGCTGCTGGTTCTCGGCCTCGGGCGCCGGGCCGAGCTCGTCGTCGATACCTGGCACGAGCTGGGCCGCGACCTCGCCCGGCGCGCGCTCGACCTACGGGTGAATCGCGCCGTCTTGGGGCTCGCATCCGACGCGGCGAACCTCGGGCCCGAGGGCACCCGCGCCCTGTTCAGCGGCGTGGTCGCTGCCGCTGCCGAGCGCCAGGCCGAGCTCCGTGTCGCGATTGTGGGTGAGGAGGCGCCGACGAGGCTTTCTGAACTGCGATCGCTTGCACAGGCCGCGCTGCCGGCCGGGGCGAGCCTGGAGTTGCCAGAAGCCCCCAAAAAGCCTGCAAGGCCTCTCTCAGCCCGATCGGGTGGTTTTTCCTACAATCAGGATCTTCGGTTTAAGTAAGTCCGCGGCTCGCCGATTCTCTAAGCGGTAAGCTGGAGTGCAGAGAGCCCTAGGCCTTTTGGCGCCGAAATCGGGTCGACCTCGAAGGTCACGCGATTGGCGGGCTTCTTCGTCTCCGGCTTGTGTGGATCGCGTGAGTGGCCGCGGAGTCGCCGGATGAGTTTGGTCGGAAGCCTCGAGGACCTGGGTCTCGGGGATATTCTGCAGATTGTCAGTCTGTCTCGGAAGTCGGGCCTCTTGTTGGTTCGCTCCGAGGAGGGCGAGGGTCGGATCATCTTCTGTGACGGTCTGGTTCGGGCCGCCTATGTGAAAGGCGAGCCAGAGGATCTTCGCTCGCTTCTCATAGGGGCCGATTTTATCCGCGCCGAAGATTTTGATCGCGCGGTGGAACTGTCGAGCGCGCGCGACGTACCCGTGGTTGAAGTTCTTCCCGAGTGCACCTCTTTGACCCAGGAAAGTCTCGATTCCCTGCGTCGTGAACAGGTCGAGCGCGTGGTGTTCCGCATCTTCTCATGGGTTGTTGGCGAATTCAGTTTCGAAGTGCGCGATAAGATCGATTCGCGCGATCGCGAGATCTGGGTCCCGACGGGAATCAACGCCCAGTACCTGACGATGGAGGCGGCGCGCCTCGGCGATGAAGGAGGCTGCGGTGAAGGCGAGGCAGAGACGGCCATTGCCGAAGATGCCTCAGCGGTTTCTGAAGTGGATGACGGGCCGATATTTTTCAGTGGCGAGGCGGATTCTGATGGGTCTTCGGCTTTCAGTTCCCCTCCCAGCGCTCGCGAAATGGCCGATCCAGCCGATGCTGTCGAGCCCGAAATCGCATCGGTGGCGCGCGATTCAAGCGGCAACACCGGCGCGCCCGAGGACGTGCTGGCGTTTGCAGCGACTCGACAAGAGGCCCCCGAGTTGGAGGTGGCGGCGCGCGCTGGTGCTCCCGTCGAGGAGAGCCCGCGCGAGGACACTCCGTCCCAGCCGGGTGTTGCGGTCGCTAGTCTGATCTCAATCGATCCGCATCTCAGCACCCTTGAATGGCAGAAGCTGAATCTCTCCGAAGCCTTCTCGCGTGTGCACATCTTCCAAAACGGCGAGAGTGGAATTGCGCGGATTCGCCAGTATCTGCGCCGCGGGGAGATCCCCGTCGTTCTCGTGTCGATCGATCTGGCAGCCGAAAAGGTGTCAGGCGTCGAAAGCCTCGCCGAGTTCATCCGACGCCTCAAGCTGCTCGGGCCATCCATGCCCGTGCTGATTGCGCGATACGAAGAAGCACGGTCAGAGGAACCCGTCGATGCCGCCGATGCCATCCTCACCGGACCGAATCCTGCCTTTCTCGCCGATCGAAAGGCCTGGTCGAATTTCACCGAAGAGGCGGAGCGCTTCCGAACCGATATCACGGAGTGTCTCAAGCAGTCACTGCAGCAAACGAGCGATTCGAACCGTGTCAAACGACCGTCTGTTTCCAGTAACGCTGAGGGTTTGAAAAACCTGCGAGCCCTGCGGGCCGTGAGCGAGCGCATCCGCGACCCCGCCAATCAAGGAGAGGTTCTGAAGCTCGTGCTGAAATTTGCCTCGGAGACCTTTTCACGGGTCGCCATGTTCATGGTGCGAGACGATATTGCCTTGGGTGTCGCGCAGATCGGATTGCCCAGCGGGGGAGGGCCCGATGATGCCCAATTTCGGGAGATCGAGCTGCCCGTCGCGGAAGTCGAATGGTTCAGGCATGTCCTCGAGGCCCGTGTCTCGCTCTGCTCGCCCGCGACCGGCGATGGCGACCGGGCTCTCGCGTGCCGGATTGGCGATCGGGAGCCAGCTCAGGCCTATATCGCACCGATCTTGAGCGGTGGACGGGTGGTGGCACTCTTGTACGCAGACAACCTACCGGGTGCGGAACCCATCGGAGACACGTCGGTCATCGAGATCGCACTACACGAGGCCGGACTGGCGCTCGAGCGCGCGCTTCTGCAGCGCGCCCTCGCGCAGGTTGGAGACTTCCCCGCGTCCTGAGGTTCTGCCTTCGGTGGTGCGCTCGATCGAGCGAGGTTCAATGTGCGGGAAATCACCCGAAGTACCGAGACTCCCTCAAGAAAACCCTTGAACGTCCGATATGGAAAGCAGCCAAATTGGCGACGAACAGCTCCGGAGATGCCCGTGAAGCGAATTCTGATCGTAGAAGATTCTCCTACGATGCAGGCACTGCTTAACTCCGCGCTCGAGGGTCTCGAGGTCCCGGTAAAGATCACGGAAGCCTCCAGTGGTTTCGAGGCGCTCCGCTGTCTGCCGCGCGAATCCTTTGACCTGATCGTGACCGACATCAACATGCCCGACATCAACGGTCTGGAGCTGGTGGCATTTGCGAAGAGCAACGACGCCTACCGATCGATTCCGCTGATCATTGTGTCGACTGAGAGGGGCGAGCAAGATCGCAAAAGAGGTCTCGAATTGGGTGCCGATGCGTATCTCGTCAAGCCCTTCGAACCCGAAAGGCTGCGAGAAGTCGTGGCGGATCTGCTCTCCCGTGGCGCGCAGAGCGAGTAGCGGTCATGGTGGCTCGCGACAGCCGATCGCGTTCCGAGCGCAAAGCGGAGCAGGAGTTCGTATCGGAGGCGGAGGAGATCCTCGAGCGCATGCGCGAGGATTACGCCGACCTCGACGACCAGAGGGCCGCTGGCGGCGAAGTCGACCCCGATCTGATCAACCGACTGTTTCGCTCTGCTCACTCTCTCAAGGCACTGGCGGGGATGTTTGGGCTCGAGTCGATCCAGGATCTCGCCCATCACCTCGAAGAGATTCTCGATGGCCTGCGACTCGGCAGGGTATCGATGGACTCACCGTTCGTTGGATTGATCGACGAGGCGATTCGCACCTTTGCGAATCTGCTCGAATCCGTGGGCGACGAGGAGGCTCTGGCCGCGTTCAACGAGCCGGTGGAGGATCTCGCGAATCGCATCAAGGCATCCGCCAAGGAGGTCGCCGCCGATAGCGAATTGCAGTCTCTGGAGATCGACGACGCATTGCTGCGGACGTTGACTGAATACGAAGAACACCGGCTCCGCGAAAACATTCATCGCGGACGGCATATCATGCTGATCGGCTCGACGTTCGAGATCATGTCCTTCGACGAGGGGCTTTCTGAATTCTCCGATTCGGTTCGCGAAGTTGGAGAAGTGCTCTCGACGCTTCCAGCTCCCGGAGAAACCCCAGAGTCGCAGATCCGTTTCTCGCTGTTGGTCGCCTCCGATCTGAGCGTCGTGGAACTCACGGAGGCGCTCGATTTTTCGGACGCCGACGTGCAATCGGTGTGGGAGGGTACCCCGGCTGTAGAGGCGACTTCAGAACCCTCCGCGAGCGAATCCGCACCGCAAGCGCCGGTTGCTGCCGAGCTGGAGTCGCTGCGATCGATCAGCGAAACGGTGCGAGTCGACATTCGAAAACTCGACGAACTGATGAACCTGGTTGGCGAGTTGGTGATTCAGCGCGCGTCGATCGGCCAAATTGCCGCGCGGCTCACAGCCCAGTCCCAGAACGCCCAGATCGGAGCCGAGTTGTCAAAAATCCACAAATCGCTCGATCGGAACCTCAAGGGGATTCAGTCTGCAGTGTTGGAAGTCCGGATGGTTCCGATGCGGCAGGTCTTTGACAAGGTCTCCCGCGTGGTGCGTTCGCTGCGGCGGGAGCTGCAGAAGAACGTCAGACTCGAAGTCGCTGGCGCTGATACCGAACTCGACAAGTTGATCGTCGAGGAGTTGGTCGATCCTTTGATGCACATCGTCCGCAACGCAATCGATCACGGGATCGAATCCGTTGAGGAGCGACTGACGGCGGGCAAGGATGCCCAGGGCTGCATCAAAATCAACGCATTCCAACGCGGAAACCACGTAGTCATCTCGGTTAGCGATGATGGCAAGGGAATCGACCGAGCCGCTCTACTTTCCCGCGCGGAGTCTCTTGGCTTGGTTTCCGCAGGCACCGAATTGAGCGACCGCGAGGTCTTGAATCTGATCTTTTTGCCGGGCCTTTCGACCCAGCTAGAAGTCAGCGAGACCAGCGGTCGAGGAGTGGGGATGGACGTGGTGCGGGAAAATGTGACGGCACTGGGAGGTGCTGTCGAGGTGGAGTCCATTCCGGGTCGCGGCAGCATGATTTCGATGACCTTGCCGATTACGCTCGCGATTATTCAATCCCTGATCGTCTCAGTGGGTGAGCATCGATTTGCGATTCCGATCAACGCCGTGCACGAGACCCTGCTGATCGATACCAGTGAGATCCAACGCAGCGAGGGCCGCAAGATCCTCAATCTTCGTGGAGACGCACTGTTGCTGCGAAGTCTGGCCGAAGAATTTGAACTCGGTGTATCGGAATCATCGGAGAAACAATTTGCCGTGATCGTAGGCCTGGGAGAACAGCGAATCGGATTGCTCGTCGACCGATTGGATGGCCAGCAGGACACCGTAATCAAGCCGATCCAGGGCCCGCTCAAGAACGTGCGCGGCTTCGCCGGAGCGACAGAGTTGGGCAATCAGGATGCCGTGCTGATTGTCGATGTTTTGAGTCTGCTGGAGGACGCCTTGAGCAGGAAGGAATCCGCGTGAGTGAAGTGAGTACGTCGAGTGATGGGGTTCGAGAATGGGATGATATTGCGCGCGCGGCGTCTGATCGCGGCGATTCGGCCGAATCGTTCGACGAGATTCACCAATTGCTGTGTTTCGAACTCGCAGGAGCGCCCTATGCGGTACCCGTGGAGCGGGTTCGGGAGATCGTTCGGATGCGCCCTGTCACTCCAATCCCCCGCACCCCCGAGGTTGTTCGTGGAGTCATTTCGCTGGGTGGTGAGATGATTGAATTGATCGACCTTCGTCATCGACTCGGCTTCGGGTTGATCGAGCCTTCTCGTCGGACCCGGATCATCGTGATCAAGACGGATGATGATGAAGTCGTGGGGCTGCTCGTCGACGCCGTGAGAGAGGTCTTGCGGGTTTCTGATGAAGCGATTCAGCCCGCCACGGGCTCCGATACGGGTGTCGTCAAGGATCTCTGCGCATTCGGGGACGAGTTCGTGTCGATCATTGAACTGGACAGGTTGTTGGTTCTCGATGCCTGACGAAACTTCCATAACCTCCGTAGAAAACGAGGTCACGATCGGGTGCTTCGAGGTAGGAGGTAGCTTGATCGCGATCGACGTCGCGAGCGTTCGCGAAGTCATTCGGTGGCAGCCCGTGACCCCCTTGCCCAGATCGCCAGCGCTGATCGATGGTGTCGTCGACCTTCGAGGCGTTCTGGTGCCCGTCGTTGACCTCGGGCGAATGCTGAACGAGCGCAAGGTGGAACCGTCGATCGGTACGCGCATCGTGGTGACTGAGACGGATGGCCTCGTTGTTGGTTGGATGGTCGACTCTGCGGTCGAGGTTCTGCAGATCAGCGCGGACAGCATGGAAGCCCCGCCGCCCCTCGCTACCCACGCGGGCTACGAAGCGGCCCGGGCCGTGGTTCGAAGACCCGATTCGGAACCGATCGTGGTTTTGTCGTTGGAACATCTGATTGAGAGCGTGTACCGCTCGGTGCAGACCACCCATGAGGGCGCAGCATGAATCCGACTATTCCCAATTCGTCCGAATTCAGGTGGCGCATTTGTTCGCTCTACTACGGCATCTCGCTGCTGGGCCCCGCCATCTTGCTCGCGTCTCTCTTCGCCCTGCTGGATCTCACGAGCGTGGCGTGGATCTGGCTCTGCTCATTCTCCGGGGGGTACGTAGTTCTTGCCTCTACGGTGGTGACGAAAAGGCAGCTCTCCAGCATCGATCCGATCAGGGTCTTTTTGGATCGCTGCGCCGAAGACCGGGCTCAGAATGAAGATTGCCGGGCTGCCTTTGCGGCCACTCTGGATTTGCCGCGAAGCCTGGCGATGGCTGCCATGGCCAGTTGGTTGGTGACGGGTGGTCTGACGGCTGTTTCGATGGTGCTTCTATTTGGGTCATTCGGCTTGGCTGAGAGCGCGATTGTGGTGGTCGCGGAATTGATTGCGGGTTTTGTCTCTGGGGGCATCCTGTTCTTTGTGGTAAAGCGCGAAGTCGAGGAGATTCGCGTGGCGCTCGCCGCGAAGATTCCCAACCCGGACGTGCACCGCGCCCAACTGAAGCCGATTTCGCTCCGGAGCAAGATAATCTGCGGCGCCGTAGGCATGACGGCCGTTCCGATGATTGTTGCACTGGTGTTTTTCTCTGTGAAGATGAGCGATGGCATCGAAGACTTCGCGATGCGCTGGCAAAACGGCGTCCTCGATGCGTTGCTCGAGCGGCTTGACGAGCAGGAACTCAGCGCTGCCGCGATTGCGGTTCTCGGTGACACTTCGGCGCTTGCAGCGCCTCTGGATGTAACGCTGCTGGATTTCTCCACGACCTATGCAGTTGAGCGTGGAATTCTAGACGCTCAGCTCGTCGCGGAAATCAAGGCTGAGCGCGAGAGCGGCATCGAACGCGGCAGTCGTGGGTCTCGATTTTTTGGACGCGTCTTCTCGTGGCGAGCCCTCGAAGACGGCAGTGTTCTCGTGGTGTCGACGCCTCTCCGTGCGTTGGAATTCGAAACGGGTCGAACCTCGCTCGCATTCGCTGGTTTACTGGCTGTCGCGATTGCAATCGGTGGTGTACTGGCGTGGCTGGTGTCGAGCGACATTGTCCGCGGGTTGGGTCAGCTGAACGCCGAAGTTGCACGGATGGCCTCCGGCGATCTTCGCCGAGGTCGCGTGTGCGATTCGGAGGATGAAATCGGAGAGCTCTCGAGATCCTTGGAGTCGATGGCTGAATCGCTTCGTTCGGTGCTTTCTCGGATCTTCGGAGAAGCGGATCAACTCGAAAAAGCCGCTGTGGACATCGCATCGATTTCGGAGGGAGTGGCTGCGATTACAGCGGATCAGGTTTCTGGGATTCAGCAAGCAGCGCTTTCCATGGACGAGATCGACACCCAGGTGCGGGGAATTGCGGACTCCGCGGGAGTGCTCAATAGCTCGGTCGAGAAGTCTTCCAACTCGATCCTGGAGTTGGGCGCCGTGGGAGACGATCTGAACGAGACTGCAGTGACACTGTCCGAGAAGGTCGACGAAGTCTCCACATCGATGGAGCAGATTGTTCGAAGTGTCAGCCAGGTCGTGGAAAGCACTCGGGCGCTATCGGAAGCTTCATTGGAAACATCTTCCTCAATGGAGTTGATGGCCAGATCTCTGATCGAAGTAGACGAAAGTGCCGCGGAGTCGGCCCGACTGTCCAATTACGTCGTTTCGACTGCCGAGAGCGGCCAGGAAAAAGTTCGACAGACCATTGAGGGAATGGATGCAATCCGAATCGCTACTGAAACCGCCGAGAAGGTGATTCGAAGCCTTGGCGGGCGAACGAAGGAAATCGGCGCGATCGTCGACGTGATCGATGACGTAGCGGATGAGACGAATCTTCTCGCGTTGAACGCCGCAATCATCGCTGCACAGGCCGGTGAGCATGGACGTGCATTCTCGGTCGTGGCGGACGAGATCAAGGATCTGGCGGATCGGGTGTTGGTCTCGACGAAGGAGATTTCGGACTTGATCCGCGCCGTACAGGAAGAGGGAGAAAGCGCGATCGGAGCGATTGAGAGCGGAACCGCAAGTGTGGCGTCCGGCGTCGATCTTTCTGCGGAGGCGGGTGCCTCGCTCGAAGAGATCACGCGTGCTTCACGGGATAGCGGTGAGCGCATCCAGGGGATCCTCACAGCGGTACGGACGCAAGTTCGCGCGGCATCCCACGTGACTGAGCTGATGAAGAAGGTCCACGGCGGCGTCGAAGAGATCCGCAGCGCCGCGACTGAACAAGAACTCGGAAACACGGTCGTCTATCGAAGTACAACCGTGATGCGTGAGGTCGCTCAGCAGGTGCGCGGAACGACCGAAGAACAGGCTCGTGGCTCCGGCCAGATTCGGAAGAACGTCGAGGAGCAGCGAGACGCAGTCGAGCAGATCAACCAAGCGTTGCAAGAGCAAGCAGCGGCGTGCCGATCGGCAGTCGAATTCATCGAGGAAATCTTTGCGCAAACTCGAGCAAACGAGGAGTCGACGCGTCGCATGGATCAGGCCTCGAAGGGGTTGTTGAAGCAGTCAGCCGGACTCAGAGAAGAAATGCACCGATTCCGACTCTGAAGCGGTGAGCGTTGAATGAGGGGACCATGACAGCTGTAGCCAGGGATTGCAAAGTGGGAGAGGCACGATGATCGTCGCTTGTCCCGGATGTGGTGCGCGCTATCGAATCGAACCGGATCGCCTGCGGCCCGAGGGTGTACGGCTGCGCTGTTCTCGTTGTGAGGCGGTGTTCCGAGTGAGTTCGCCCCTGGTTTCCGCACAAACCGCGGATGTGCCTCCGGCTGTATCCACTTCGCCAGCTCCAATGCCGCAGCCCGAAGCTCCCAGGGGACCGGCATCCCCTTCGCCGCCGTCCAAGACGCGTTCAGTGGTGCCGGATTCTCCATCCCCTCCGATCGACCGGGAGCGGATGATTCTAATCGCAGACCCCGAGGTCGAACAGGGCAAGTCGACGGCCAGTGCTCTGGCCCAGTGGGGGCTTCAGCCGACGCTCGTTCACGACGGAGTGGAGGCCATTTTGGCGATTCAGAGACTGTTGCCGCGAGTT
>JACZVU010000164.1 GCA_022572485.1 Myxococcales bacterium | reverse complement strand
GGTGCGTGATGCGTATCGCGGAGTCGGTCGTGTTGACGCTCTGCCCGCCAGGACCCGACGAGCGGAATCGATCGATCCGCAGATCGTTTGGGTCGATCTCGATATCGACCTCTTTCGCTTCCGGCAGCACCGCCACAGTGACCGTAGAAGTGTGGATGCGACCTTGGGACTCGGTGGTCGGGACGCGCTGCACCCGATGCACACCGCACTCGTAGCGAAGCCGGCCGAAGGCCTCTTTGCCCTCTACGCTGACAATGGCCTCGCGAATTCCGCCACCATCGGTGTAGGAAATCGAAAGCGGCTCGACCTTCCAGCCGCGCGCCTCCGCGTAACGGCAATACATGCGAAAGAGGTCTGCAGCAAAGAGTGCGGCTTCGTCCCCTCCGGTTCCCGCGCGGATCTCGAGAATGGCGTTCTTCTCCTCGTTGGGATCCTTCGGGGCGAGTAGCAGACGAATCTCACGCTCGACCGCGGTCTGCCGGCCTTCGAGTTCCGCCAGCTCGGTCTCAGCGAGCTCGCGCACTTCACCGTCGTCGTCGTCGAGCATTGCCCGGGCGTCTTCGATTTCGGTGAGCAGCTGCCGATAGCGAGCGCTGGCTTCGGCCAGCGGTCGCACCCGCGAGAGATCCTTGGCGACGGACGCGTATTCGGCGGGAGAACGGACAACGGCGGGATCAGCGAGTTTTTCCTCGAGCTGATCCACTTTCGCTTCAGAAACCGAAATCTTGTCCAGGAGATCCGACATCGCCCGTCCCGACACGCGTCGTAGCGCCGCAGCCAACACTAGCTGCGCACTGGCCTTCGGCCAAAGCGTACGCGGCGTCGCGCGACCCATCGCGGGTCACGCTTCCTAGGGGGCCCGTCCCGGTGGACACCAATCAGGGGTGAGACGCTCGCTTCGCTGAACTCAGGAAAGACCGGCGATCAGGAATTCATCGACGCGAGAAATTCCTCGTTGGATTCGGTCGCCTTGACCTTCTCGAGCAGAAACTCCATCGAATCCACCGCGCTCAGCGGCGAGAGGACTTTGCGCAGAATGATCATGCGGTGGAGCGTCGCTTCGGGCAACAGCAACTCTTCCCGCCGGGTTGCTGATCGGTTGATGTCGATCGCAGGGTAGGTGCGCCGATCCGCCAGCTTCCTGTCGAGTACGATCTCGCTGTTTCCAGTGCCCTTGAACTCCTCGAAGATCACCTCGTCCATGCGGGAGCCCGTGTCGATCAGCGCGGTCCCGATGATCGTAAGGCTGCCGCCCTCTTCTACGTTGCGAGCCGCACCAAAAAAACGCTTCGGCTTGTGGAGCGCGTTCGAGTCGACACCTCCGGAGAGGATCTTCCCGGAGTGGGGGACCACGGTGTTGTGGGCCCGCGCCAGGCGCGTAATCGAATCGAGCAGGATCACGACGTCGCGCTTGTGCTCCGTCATGCGCCGCGCCTTCTCGATCACCATGTCGGCGACCTGGACGTGGCGGGTGGCGGGCTCGTCGAACGTCGACGAAATCACTTCGGCCTTGACGTTGCGCATCATGTCCGTGACTTCCTCGGGCCGTTCGTCGATCAGCAGTACGATGAGGATGACTTCGGGATGATTTTCGGCGATCGCATTCGCGATATCCTTGAGGATCATCGTCTTGCCTGCCTTCGGAGGCGACGTGATCAAGGCGCGCTGGCCTTTCCCGATTGGCGCAATCAGATCGATGATGCGGGTGGTGATACCGCCCTTCTTCGACTCGAGGTTGAACTTCTCCTCCGGATAGAGCGGCGTGAGGTTGTCGAAGAGGATCTTGTGGCGCGCCGCTTCCGGCGGCTCGAGGTTGATCGAGTTGACCTTGAGGAGCGCGAAGTAGCGCTCGCCCTCCTTGGGCGGACGAATCTGACCGAGCACTGTATCGCCAGTCCGCAGACTGAAGCGCCGGATCTGCGACGGTGAGACATAGACGTCGTCCGGCCCAGCAAGATAGTTCTGGTCCGGAGCGCGCAAAAATCCAAATCCATCCGGCAGGGTTTCGAGCACACCCTCCGCGTAGATCTTCCCATTCTTCTCGGTCTGGGCTTTCAGAATTTCGAAGACCAGATCCTGCTTGCGCAGTCCGGCCGCGTTTTCGACCGTGAGCAACTCAGCGAGTTCCACGAGGCCTTCCATCGACCTCTGCTTCAACTCCATCACGTTCATCCGCTCGGCGTTGGGATCGTCGTCCTCGATCTCTTCCTCGTAGGGCTCGTCGTCCGGAAAATCCGACATCTGCTGGCGGTGATGCTCACTCGGAACCTGGTTTCCGTTGGCACCGTTTCCTCCGCGAGAGCGGCGGGAACGACCTCGCCTGGATCGGCCTTGGTTGGAGTTGGAATCGCTAGAGCGGTGACTACCCACGGGATGATCTCTCTTTTTTCTGTTGAGGGTTGTATTGGGTTTTGAGTTTCGGGTTCTTGTTTGCTGAAATTTGCCCTGAAATGGGGTGGATGTTTCAAAAAGGCAGGAAATCAATCAGTGCCGGACTTGAGGGGATTTGTTGATAGCGGCCGTGGAACCCACGCTCGCTCAACGCAAGGACTCGGTCCTCCGGAGGGATATGAAGGGTTCGGTTCTAACTTCCTGTTCGGCTATCCATGCTCATAAGTTGACCTATATTGTAGAGTCCCGGACTTGCTCAGACTCACGTAGCAACCATTTCGATCTCGATCCATCCCATTCCGATCCATTTACTGCCAGATTTCAATCGCTTGGGAGTAACCGAATCAGATGGAGTCTCTCAGAACGACTTGGGTCGCCGATTTCCGCGTATAGCGAGGCGAGTCCGCAACCGGTCTGACGGGGAAAGCAACCAAAGCGTAAGGCCACCCATTAGCGGTGTCAACCCTCTGCGATCGGAGCGCCTGCGGCAATGAAGTGCACGAGGCGGCCGGTTCCGGGGCCCTCTCGCCGATAGGAGTAGAAGCGCTCGGCGTCACAGGCCGTGCAGACGCCTGCTAAGAATCCGATCCGGGCGCTTTCGATTTCTTCTGCACGCAGGGCTTCCCGCGCCAGCAGGCCGAGATCGAGCTGGGCGCGACCGGGGCGCGTTTGACGCAAAGCACGCGGAAGTGTTCTGGAAAAACGCTCCTCAAGGGCACTCAGCACCGGTTCATCCACCTCGTAGCAGCATTTCCCAATGTGGGGACCGATCACCGCGGTAACCCCTTCCGATTTCCCCAATCGCTCCCGCAGAGCGGCCAGACAAGTGCTGATCACACCGCCCGCAAGTCCGCGCCAGCCGGCGTGAATGGCAGCAACCACGCGCCCGCGATCGCCAGCGAGCAAGATCGGCAAACAATCGGCGGTCACCACCGCCACGCGCACGCCGACCTGCTCTGAAACCACCGCATCCGCCTCAGGAGGCGGGTCCTGCCCTGCGCACTGTTGCGCGGTGGCAACCGCAACACCGTGTACCTGCCGCGGGCATCGCAAGCCCACGAGCTCCGCAAAGCCGCGCAGGCCGAAACCGTGATCCACTCCGATGCTCGACAACAGCGCGTGTCGAAGCAGCTGCGGCGCGTTCACTTTCGAATGCCCTCACGCCGCTCGAAAGTCGCGAGCAGCATCGCCAAATCAGCTGGAAGTGGCGCCTCGAACCGCATGAATTTCCCACTGCGAGGGTGCACAAAACCGAGAGCAGCCGCGTGAAGAGCCGGGCGCCCCAGGCCTGCTTCTCGATTCCGAGACCGTCCGTAAACGGTGTCTCCGACGATGGGTAACCCGATCGAAGCCAGATGAACCCGGATCTGATGGGTCCGTCCGGTCTCGGGGAAAACGTCGAGCTCCGCTCTCTGACTCGTTGGAAAACGCCGCGTTACGCGCCACGCGGTCTGGGCCTCACGGGGCGCCGTGCCTCGCACCGACATGCGCTTGCGGTCCTTCAGATGACGTCCAATCGCACGATCGACGCGCCCCTCATCGGCACTGGGGGCGCCGCGAACGACCGCACGGTATACGCGATCGATCGTATGCTCGTGAAACTGTTCTGAGAGGTGGCGGTGCGCTTCGTCACACTTGGCGGCGACCAACACACCTGAAGTTCCCCGATCCAGGCGGTGGACGATTCCCGGCCGCTCTACTCCGCCAATGCCGGCGAGGTTGCCGCAATGGTGGAGTAGGGCGTGCACGAGTGTTCCGCTCGAGTGCCCCGGAGCAGGATGGACGACCATCCCGGCTGGCTTGTCGATGACGATCAGATCTTCATCTTCGTAGAGAACATCGAGAGCAATGGCCTCGGGCTCGAGCGGCGACTTCGCGAGGTCGGGAGGCGTCACGCCGAGAGCGTCGCCCACCCGTACGGGCTGACTGGCTCGACAGGAGCGATCATTGACGCGGACGCGATCGGCGTCGATCCAGCGCCGGGCTTGCGAGCGCGTGATTCCCGCGGCTGCAGCGAGTGCGCTGTCGAGTCGCTGGCCGGCTTCGGATTCGCCGATGACGAAGTGGAGGGTTGCCATGAGGTACTACTCGGTGATGTCACTGCGGGAAATTCAGCGGCTCTCGAAAAATTGCCCCTCGCGGCGCGTTCCGCGGCCTTCGTCGAAGCGCTTCATGTAACTCGCCGCGACATCTTTCCCTTCCAATCCAACACAATTTGCGTAAGCGGTGACGAAACCCCGCACGTAGACAGAATCGGGGAGATCGGCGAAGCGCTCTTCTTCGATGAACCGAAGGTAGGTCGAGCTGATCTTCGTGGTTCTCGCGATGTCTTCGATTTCCATTCCGCCGCGGATGCGGAAGTGTTTCAAGCGCTCGCCATCGAAGTCTCCGGTACCGTCGTCGAGGTGTGCAAACTCCGCCATTTGGGGCCGCAAAGGACCTCCATCGATCGTGGATTCAACCGGGACCAGCGGCGCACTCGGTTCTGCCGGCGGCGGGTCCTCGTCTCGATCGACCTCCAGTGTCGCATCGTACTCACTTCTCATTCGGCTGTCGGAGAGCACCCGATAGGCCGCTTTGATCCGCTCTCGAAGCGCGGCGGCGTCACCCTCCGCGAAGACCGAGTAGCCGGCCAGCGAATCGTCGGCGTAGGTCGCCAACGCCAATCGGTAGGCGCGCTCGATCGCCTCCCTCGTCGCAGCCGGGTGCGTCTCCAGGATTTCGTAGTGGTTCTGCTCGGAAAGGAGCTTCAAATCGAACCTTCGCGGGGCCTGCCAGCCGCGTCATCTGCCAACAACTTGCGGGCGATTCTGGAGATGTAGATCGCGGCATCGGATCGCGGATAGGCATCGATGAGTGGGCGCCTTGCGCGGACACTGCGGCGCGCCGATTCGTCGTGGTTCACGTAGCCCAGATATTCGGCCTCGATCCCGAAGAACTTCCGACACACGCTCTGGATTGAAAACCCGAGCTTGATGTCCTCGGCAGTGCGAACGTCGTTGATGATCAGGCGGGGACGAAACGCGCGCATCGTTTCGACAAAGCGCGCGCCCTCGATCGGATCGAGCGTCTGAATCTCGCGAAGGAGTTCGAGGGGAGTGCGAATCCCTCGCTCGTTTCGCTGATCCATCGCGATCGTGACGACCTTGCGCATGTCGTGCGAAGCCATCGCCAACCGCAAGCGGCGATAGAACGCAGCCCGGACGAACCCGTAGGCGTTCTCCACCGAAGTAGGCTCAGGCGCAATCACGATCACCCCGTCATCGCCAACCATGAAATAATCCATGACCGCTGCGTGTGTACCGGCTCCAAGATCGAAGAACACGAAATCAACGTCGAGTTCGCGCAGCTCGCGCATCAGACGAACGCGACGAGACTGGGTCGGTTGGGGGGTGGCGAGATTGCCATCGGTTGCAGCAATCAACTGCAGATTGGGGATCGGCGTATCGAGGACCAGCTTCCCGAGGTCTTCTTCACGTTGAGCGACAAAATCCGCCAGGCTGACTCGCGGCCTGGGGATCCCCACGCAGGTATGGAGATTCGCGCCCTCGAGATCGCCGTCGACCGCGACGACCCGATAGCCCATTCGCGCCAGGGACGCGGCCAGGTTGGCGACGATGAAACTCTTGCC
>JACZVU010000163.1 GCA_022572485.1 Myxococcales bacterium | reverse complement strand
CGGTCGACGTGTCTCCGGAATCGGTCAGCTGGAACGTGGCGACGGCACCGATCGCGCCCGTGAGCTGCTCGAACCGGACGACGATCTCATGGCTCGTGGCGTCGAATTCCGCCGACACGAGCGTGAAGTCCGGGAACTCCGCGGAGCCTAGGTCGTAGACCGTGAAGAACTGACGGAAGAGGTGGCTCACTCCGCCCACCGAGTACTCGAACGCGATTAGAGCACCACCGTCGTCACCGGTCGCCCCGATGCTGAACACGGTGTCCCCGTGCATGATCGTGCATATCGAGAACCCGACCTCCGTCGGGCAGGGAACCGGAGCCGCCACAGCTCCGGCGGGGTGCCACAGCACTCCCAGCCACGCAGCTGCGATCGCCAGCCAGCGTATGCGCAAATCTATCCCCACTGCCGCCGCGAGAGGCGATCTCAAGGCTAAATCTGGGTGTAAATACACCCTCTTCTTATTATGCCCTGAAGGGATAGCGGAAGTCATGCATTATTTTTTGCGTTCTGCTGAAATGAGCGGTGCGACTCAGGGGGCCCCAAAGACTGAACGGGGCCCTGAAGACCGGGTGGGGTGCGACCCGATCAGCTGGCCGCCCGTTCGAGAGACATTCCCACGTCCGCCTAACCTGCGTCCGCGGGGCGTCGCAACGGTGCCTCTGGGGACCCTCTCGCGCGCGAGCGTGAATCGACGGCACTGCGCTACTCCCTTGAATTACTTGAAAAAGCGAGTTGACATCACGCGTATGGGCTGATCCAATGCCCCGCATTGCGCGTGTGGATCTACCGCAGGGCAGGCCGTTCAGGCCAACCCGTGAGCGGCGAGCAGGGCGTGCGCAGTGCCCTCGGGCGTTTCGACCAAGCAGCGTCTTTTGAATTTTGAAGAGTGGATGGAGGACGGGACTTTGCATTCGCAGTTGCAGGCCGAACGCTCAACGCGTCCGTTCATTCGACGCGGTTGGATCACCCTGACCCTCGCGCTCGCGATGGCGGCGCTCCCCCAACCGGCCGGCGCTTCGGTGAAATCCGAGATCGCCTTCCACCAGGGCGTCGTCGCCTACGGCAAGGGGGAGCTGGATGCCGCGCAGGCGGCCTTTGAAACCGTGCTCGCCGAAGACGCCGAGGACACCGCGGCGATCCACTACCTCGGCTTGATCGCCGCGGAGCGCGAGGATTTCGAGACCGCGATCGCGCGCTACCGAAGCGCGCTTGCGATCGATCCCGACGATGTCGATATTCGCTTCGATCTCGGCATCGCGCTGCTCGAATCCGTCCAGACCGTCGAAGCACGCAGCGAATTCGACCGGGTGCTGGCCGCCGAGCCCGATCGGGCCCGCGCGCAACTGTTTGCGGGCATCGGCGCCTACCGAGCGGGCGCGTACCGCGACTCGCTGCCCTTTCTGAAGCGCGCCGTCGAATTGGATAACCGCTTGCGCCCGCAGGCCCTCTACTACACGGGCCTGTCCCAGGCGCACCTGCAGGACTTCCCGGCAGCCGCGAGTGCGTTTGCGATCGTCGAACAGTCGCCGCTCTCCCCGCTCTCCGACTCTGCGCGCAACCTCGCCAAGCAGCTCGCACCGGGAGCAGAACCCGCGCGGCGCTGGTCGCTCGCCGTAACAGCGGGCCTGGAATTCGACAGCAACCCGACGATCGCGGGAAAGGGGCTCAAGAGACGGGAGGACGGGCGCGGCGTCTACCGGATCCGGGGCAGCTATCGGCTCTACGAAGACGAGCGCTATTCAGCGACAGTGGGCTACGACGGCTATCTCAGTTCCCACTTCGACCAGACCTTCGTCGATCTGATGACCCACGTGGGGTATCTCACGACTTCCGCGGATTTCGACCCCGTGACCTTCAATCTCCGCTACGACTACGCGTACACCTGGATCGACGCTTTCGACACGCGAAAATTTCGCGAACTTCACCGCGTGACGCCGTCGGTCTCTTATCGCGAAAGCGACTGGGGATTCAGCCAGCTCTACTACCAATTTCACGACGAGGACTTCAAGCGCCGGCTTTTGACCAGCGCCCTGGACCGCGATGCCCAGCGCCACGTCATCGGCTTCAATCAATTCCTCTTCCCGGGGTCTTATCTTCCAGAATATCTGCCCTTCACCTACTTCCGGATCGGCGTTTTGGGTGATCTCCTGAACGCCGACGGCACCGAGTTCGACTACAGCTCCTGGGAATTCTCCTTCGGCTTCGGAGCAAGACTGCCCTGGGAGATGGATCTCTCGGTCCTGTATCGGTTGACGGACCGAGACTACCCGCATACCAGCATCTTCTCGGCTCCGCCGGGGCGCCGCGACGATCTGCAGAGCCGCCTGACTTTAGAGCTCAACAAAGCGCTCGGCGAACACTGGCAGCTTGCGGTGGCGGGCTCGTTCACCTTCAACAGATCGGATGTCGGACTCTACGACTACAACCGCGAGATCGTGGGTGGATACCTGACGTACCGGTTCTAGCGAGTAACGCGTAAGCAGCAGCGAGAGGAGAGAGAGAATGCGGAAAATGTGGAATGGAGCGAATGAAATGAGACGGATCTTTCTCTGCACAGCCATCTTCGGCGCGCTCGCCTTCCAGGCGGGGAGCGCTGCCGCGGCGAAAGACGCGCTTCTGACATCTGTGAAGGGAGAGGCTTCGATACCGAGCGGGGCCCTCAGCAGCCACAGCGAACTCGGCGATGATGAACAGCTCGAGACCGGAGACGAAAGCGGTTGCTCGATCCTGCTGGATCAGAACGCCGTGGTGGAACTCTGCGGTCGGACCCGGATCTCGTTCACGACGGACAAGAAGCGCGGCAACCGGATCGTGAACGTCGAATCCGGCACCTTGCGCTTGATCGTCGAGCCGCGTGAACCCGGTGAGCGCATCGAGATCCACACCCCGGCGGCGATTGCGACGATTCTCGGCACGATCCTCTACGTAACGGTAGACCCAGTCACCGGCGAAGCGACCTTCACCTCCTCGGACAGCCAGATCAACATTCGCGAGCGCGGCGAGGAGGACTGCGTTCCGGTTGGGCTCCCCGCGGAAGCGGGAATCCCCCAATGCGCCGAAGGCACGACGATCGGCAGCCTCGAGCAACTCACGGTCGTGCCGGGCGAGAAAAGGCGTGAAAAGGTGCAGATCAGCGAACGGGATCTCGCCGCACTCGGCGGCTGCCTGTTCGACTTCCACGATCTCGCGGCGGAAATCGACCGCATGGCTCAAGAAAACAAGGCAACCGAGCGCGTGGTGGCGATGGATGTCGCCGCAGTGGATCTGCCGCCGGTCGCACTCGACGGCGAACCCGCGATCGAGACGGAGAGCGGCGACGACATCGAGGTAAAACTCGAACCGTTCGACGACGCCAGCCAGGAAGAGCTGATCCAGGAACTTTTGACGCCGAAAATTCCCGACTGCCGCGGTGGCTTTCCGGGCGATCACTGCAGCTTCTAACGCGGGACTGCGCGCCGGTGGTCGAGCGCGTGCATCCGGTGGCCTGACCCGGCGCCGGTTGCGCGATGCCACAAAGCGAATCTTGCGGATTCGCTTTGCGGCGTCGCGCAACCCCATTCTGGAGTTGCGCTCCTAGAGCACGCCCGAGAAGATGAAGTTCGCCCAGATCAGGGGCCGGCGGATTCCGAGGCGCGTCTCACTCGCGAGTTGAGCAAGTTTCGCGCGCCGAAGTGCTTCGGCGCCGCGAAGCGCGTCGGCTCTCAACCCCTCGGAAACCAGCGCGGCGTAGAAACTCCGCATCATCCGACTCGTCGCGGCGTCGTTGCTGCGCCACAGACTCGTGACGAGCGCCTGGGCGCCAGCGGCGCGAAAACCCCAACGCAGCCCGAGAATTTCCTGCCCGCGGAGCGCCAAACCGATTCCCGTATCGCAGGCCGAGAGCACCACCAGGTCCGCGGCTTCCAGATCGAGCCCCGCGATCTCGTAGGCGGTCAGGATCCCGCTTTCCCCTTCGGATTCGACGCGGGTGGGTCGATTCGCGCCGGCCAACACAATCCCGGAAAGAAGCAACGGATTGGGCGCGATGGGCTTTTCGCGCATACCCTCGTCGTCAACCGCCTGCGCGCAGCCCGCATTTCCCGCGAAGTAGGCGTGGGTCGCAAAGTGGATCAAGCGAGGCCTGGCGGCAAGTTCTTGCTTGAAGCGCTGCTTGGTCGCCTCGGCTCCCAGCAGCCGGCGCGGCTCATCGAGCAACTCTGCAATATCGTCGAGTTCACGTCGGGTGGCCGGTAACGCTTCGAACGGAGGCAACTGGCAGGGTCCAGTGTCGGTCAGAACCACGGGGCCGCCGTTTTCTGCGCTGCCGAATTCCGGAGCGCCCACGAGCAGCGATCGATCGAGTGCCTTTGCGCGGCCCTTTTCAATCGACGCCTCCGCGAGTTCGTAGGTCGAGGTGAGATAACCGACCGTCACCCGCTCCAACAGATAATGATTCGGATCTTCGGGGTCCGGCAACACGCCGATCGGGATGCCCCAGAGCGAGCCGTCCGGAATCACCAGCCAACGGGTGACCCCGGCGAGCGAGGCCATCAGGGGCTCGAGCACGATGCGGCTGAGTTCGGCCCTCGCAATCGGCTCGTCCATCCGTTGGTCGCGCATCGCGGTTGCAAACAACTCTGCGAACTTCTGCAACTCGGCCCCATCGCCCAAATCGACACGAGCCACCCGGCAACCATCACCCCGAACGATCAGGGCCGCGTAGGCGGGTTCGGTCTCGGAGGCCCTTCCGATTGAAGTCCGGCCGTAGGAGACGAATTTGATCAGCGCTGCGTCGGAGGGCAGGTTGCGGCAGGCATTTCTCAATACCTCCGCGGGGTCGTCGGCCGGCCGAGCCGCCCTTTGCGTGCCCTGCAACACTTCGAGATTCTCGATCGACGCCGCCAGCGATTTCACTCGCTCAGCGGTGTCGGGTCCACGCCCCAGCACCGCCGCCACGTAACGCCGTCGCAATTCGCCGAGTTCCGCTGCGAATTGGACACTTCCGCGCGTACTGGATCTTCGTGCAGCGATGCTTCGGAGCACAGAGTCTCGGTGGGGGAGTAGCTCGAGGTAGAGAATTTTCGGATCGATGTTCCGCACCGACAAAAGCGTCCCGATCACCTCGTGACTGTCCTGCGAAAGGAGCGCCCGCTGTCGATCCGAGATCGCACCAAAGGTTCGCTGGGAGAAGACGAGGATCGAGCGCGAAGCCGCTAGCGACTGCTCCTTCGCGACGTCATCGTCACCCTGGGCAAGAGCGGTTTTCGCCCGCGTGGTGCGCGCACGGGCCACCAGGGGATGCTCCGGGCCGAGGGAGCGCAACAGGACAGCGATGGCGCGATCGATTTCCGAAGCGGCCTCATCGAGTTTGCCCCGCTGGGCGAGCAGCTGCGCCATCGCAAGACGGGTTTGCGCGAGATCGGGGTGGCCGGCTCCGAGTGCGCGCTCCTGCGCGGAGAGCGCTTCTTCGAGCAGCCGCTGCGCGCGATCCCCCTGACCGAGATCGAATTCCATCCGCGCCTGGTTGCGTACAGCAGCTGCGACACCGGGATGGTCGTCGCCCAACGCGGTTCGAAGATCTGCCACCGCGGCGGCGTACTGATCGGCTGCAGCTCGATTCTTCGCCGAGCCCCAACGCGCGAGGGCCCGATTCGTCCGAACCGTGATGGTGTCGACGCGCTCTTCTCCTCCGGGAGTCTCCCGCAAGATGCCGAACGCCGCCGCAAAAGCATTGTCCGCGCTCTCCCAATCCCCGATATCCGCCTGCAAGACACCGATCGCGTTCTGGGTTCGCGCGGTCTCGGCATGCTTGGGCCCAAGCACCGCGCGCCGCAACCGCAGGGTCTCTCGATACGCCGCGATCGCCGCGGGGAAGTCGCCCGCCAATCGATAGGCATCGCCCTGGAGTTGCAAGACCGCGGCCGTCGAGGGGTGCTCGGCTCCGTAGCTCTGCCGATGACCCTCGTGTGCGACCTCGAGATGGGCCAGCGCATCGCGTGGCGACCCCAGGAGCAGATCCGTGTAGCCTTGAACCTCCGCATACTCG
>JACZVU010000162.1 GCA_022572485.1 Myxococcales bacterium | reverse complement strand
GTTCCAAATTGGGTCGCCTGGCTAATACTCAGTGCCGATGGCAGAACCTCATGGTCGTCGAGGTAACCGGCCTGCTCCAACGTGGAATCCAGCTCATCAGCCTGCAACTTGCCATGCTCGCCAGCCATGCCAACCAGTTTGGCGCCGCCGGTAAAAAATTCCGGCGCGCCGCATTCGTCCGTGTTCATGTGCGCATGGGAATGACAATAAACAGATCCATAAGGCGGACAGATCTGTGCCATCGCCAGGGAATTGGCTGCCGTGCCTGTCGCCAGTGGCCAGACCAGTACATCGGTTTCGAAAACTTCTGAAAACTTCTGTCCAAGACTGACGGACAGCTGGTCTTCACCATAGGCATGTGCGAAACCCCGGTTAACCGCGGCCAGCGCATCCAGAATTTCTGGCGCCACAGGCGCTTCATTGTCACTGCGAAAATTGACGGTCATTGCGATCAGATCATTCCTGCGACGATAAAAAAAGCGGCGACCAGTGTCGCAATTCAACGGCGGGGGCGCAACACAAGTGGCCGGCACGGTGCCAGTGCCATATTTGCTAGACCATATGGAGTGACCGGCTCCATTCGCAAAACTCGTGATCAATAAGAAACGAGTACGGGCCTTTCGGCCCATTCATCGCGGGTTGCCGCCGAGGCGGTAGAGCCGCATGCGAAGGAGCCGGCCATGCAGGAAGATACCACCTACGTAGGTTTGGATGCCCACCAGATATCGACAAATGGGGCGATACTTCTCGCGAGCGGTGAAGTCGTGGAGGATCGATTCGCGACGACGCCGGAAGGGATTCGGCGCTGGGTGCGTTGCCTCAAGCGCCGCTGCAAGGGGCGGATCGTGTGCTGCTGTTTGCACGAGAAGGGAACGAGGCGGTCGAAGCCGCAATCGTCGCAGTGCAGGCGCAAGAAGCCATGGGCGAGGATGCCGCAGCGCAGGAAGGCATGGAACTCCTGCTCGACGAAGCGGGGCACGGGTTGTTCGCGAGCTTGCGCGCGCGCCAGGAAGGTCTCGAGTTCTTGCTGGATGACGTGGTAGAGGATGCTCTCTTCGGGGCGATGTCGCGTGTAGGTGCGCTGCGCACTTCCGCCCTGCGCGTCAGGCGAATGTGGAGTGTGGATCGTCTGGGAGGCCCACTGAAAGACCACCCCTGCGAACCGTTGCCAGGAACGTGCCGTCCGGAAGGCGCTTCGAACGCGCGCGAGAGCGCGCTGCCCGGGGAGTTCGAGACCACACGTTCACGCTGAAGTGGCTCCGTGGGTTCACCATGCGAGCGGCATCCCTACTTGACTTTCGATGTCCAGCAGACGTATTCGATGAAACTGTTGCGTGGACCAGTTGCGTGCAAGACCAGTCTGTCCAAACTCGGCTTACGGCTTACACCCGCCCGTTCGATGCTCCCAAGTGACGGGAATCGAGTCCCGTCAATAGGGTCACAGCCAGACAAAATAGGGGGTAACTTATCTTGATTACGGCCTGAAACGTCACGAGACGCCTCTTTAGCTCTCAGGGTCTGGCTTCGCCGCCTAGCCCGTGCTGCGCTTGATGGGGACGAAAATCGTCGAGTCTCCCCGGCGGATCAAGAAGAGTGCGCCGTCATCGGCTGCGTCGAGCTGATGCCACAGGTCCTCGATGCCTCCGATCTCGGAGCGGTCGACTTCGAGGATCACGTCGCCGCGGCGAAGCTGTGCATCATCTGCTGGGCTCCCGGGTTGCACGGAGGTGATGAGTACCCCTTGGGTTGTGTCCAGTCCGAGCCGCTCCGCGAGTTCCGGGTTCAGATCCTGAACCATCAGCCCCAATTCTGCCGGGCCCCTCTTGGGCCTCTTGGCGAGTTTGCTCAATTCGGGCTCGTCCAATTTGCCTACCTTCGCGCGCAGGGTCTTTCGCTTGCCGTCGCGAACGACGACGACCTGGACGGTCTTGTCCACGGGTGTTCCGGCAACGGCTCGCGGCAGTTCGCTCAAATCCTCAATCGGCTGGCCGTCGAATTCGACGATGATGTCGTAGCGCTCGATGCCCGCTTTCGAGGCGGGGCCGTCGGGTACGACCTTCGACACGAGCGCGCCCGATTCGTCCTCGAGTTCGAGCTCTTTGGCAAGGTCGGGGGTGATCTTCTGGATCATCACGCCAAGCCAACCGCGCGTGACGTGTCCCGCGGTGCGGAGCTGGGGAAGAATGGCTTTGGCCATGTCGATCGGGATCGCAAATCCGATTGTATTGGCCTGCAGGTTGACGGCGGTGTTGATGCCGATCACCTCACCCGAAAGATTGAGCAGCGGGCCACCCGAGTTGCCGAGGTTGATCGCGGCATCGGTCTGGATGTAGTCGTCGTAATTGCCCCCGCCGATCACCCGATGCTTTGCGCTGATGATTCCCGCGGTGACGGTGTGCTCCAATCCAAAGGGGTTGCCGATGGCCACCACCCACTCTCCTGGACGCACGGCGCTCGAGTCGCCGAGAGGCAGCGCGAAGAGCTTCTTGTCGGACTCGACCCGGATCAACGCGATATCGGTTTTCGGATCCCGCCCGACCACCGTGGCGTCGAGCTTGGTTCCGTCTTCGAAAATCACCGTGATCTTGTCCACGTTCTCGATGACGTGGTTGTTGGTCACGATGTAGCCATTTTCGGAAATGACAAATCCGCTTCCGAGGCTGGGAATCTTGCGTGGTATTCCCGGGCGCTGGGGGTGGCCGCCCCCAAAGGGCATGCCATAGAAGAAGAATTCCTCGAGGGTACGGGGCGTATTGTGCACCACGGTTCTGGAGGTTGCGATATTGACGACTCCGGGAGAAACGCGTTCAGCGAGATCCGCGAAGCTCGCCGGAACGCTGTTGGGGAGGATGGGTTCCGCCGCGCCGTTTTCGTGCCAGAAGGGTTCCGCATCAGCGGCGTTGCCCTTGGGGTCTTTGCTGAAGAAATCGATCGCCTGGGCGTCGTTGCCACGCCAGCTCAGCTGGATATCGAACCCTCCAAAAGAAGCGACCAGGATCCCGATGGTTGTGATGCACAGAAATGCGGTTGCGATGCGCAATGCGTTCATCGATCTCTCCCGTGTCACTCGCCTGGGGCGAACTGGCTACAGCCCGAATCTGAAGAGCCGCGCCATGGGTTCTCGTACAGCTATCGAAACCGCTGGATTCGCTCGGGTTCCCTCGTGGCGTCAGAGCAGCGGAATCGTCACATGGTATCGGGCTCCCTCCCGTTGAACCACGACCAGCGCATGGGAGCGGCCCCGCAGGCTCAAGACGGACCGCCGCAGCGAATCGTCACCGGCCAATATCGTCCCATTGATGGCGAGCACAAGGTCTCCGCGCACGATTCCGATCTCCGCGGATCCGCTGCCCTCGCGAATGGAGCGAACGGTGTAGCGACCGTCCTGTTTCGGCCGCAGTTCCATCCCGAGCATTTCGGCGATGAAGCGGGCGGCCTGGTGTAGAGCCAGCTCTTCGAGTTTCACCTGAACCGTCTGCAGTCTCCCGGCACGCCAGAACTCGATCTGCAGATCCTGTCCGGTGACACTGATCTCCAACATCTCGTAGAAGGTGCGAGCGGATTCGATCGGTCGCCCATCGAGCCGGGTCACCACATCGCCACGTCGCAGGTGGGCTCGCTGCGCCGGGCTGTTCGCGAGCACCCGGTTGATGAGCACGCCGTCCAGGTCTTGAGGTAGATCCATCGCGGCGGCGAGTCGGGGGTCCAGATTTTGGAAGTCGAGGCCGAGCCATACAGGTGTTACCTCGCCGTGCGCGATCAATTCGTCGATCACGCGCTTCACGGTGTCGATTGGAATCGCGAAGCCGATCCCTTGCGCCCCACCGTAGACCGCAGTGTTGATCGCAATCAGTTCGCCTTCGGCGTTGACGAGCGGACCGCCCGAGTTTCCCGGATTGATCGAGGCGTCGGTCTGGAGAAATCCGTGATACACGCGACCCTCGGTGCGGATCGATCGGTTCAGGGCCGAGATCACGCCTGTCGTGACGGTATTCGAAAGCCCAAAAGGGTTCCCAATCGCGATGACCGGCTCGCCCACCATCAAGTCATTCGATCGGCCTGGCTCCAACCACGGTAGGTGTTTGTCCGTATCGACTTTGAGGATCGCGATGTCGTTGTTCGGATCGGCGCCGATCAAGGTGGCATCGAACTCGGTTCCATCGGCGAGGCTCACGCGGATCCGGCTGGCGTGCCCCACCACGTGTTCGTTGGTCAGGATGTGGTGCTCGGCATCGATCAATACGCCGGAGCCCAGGCTTTGCACGGTCTCGGGAAGCCGCGGCTCGAAGAAGTCGCGGAAGAACGAATCGAAAAAGGGGTTCGCACCGCGTGGAAATGGGTTGCGCGAGGCGACAATGCGCTCGGTCGTGATGTTGACCACGCTCGGGCCGACCTCCTTCACGACGCGCACGGTCGTGTTCTGTCGCAGGAATGGGTCGCTGGCGAGCGCGGGCGCCGCCGAAACCGTCAGCGCGAGCGCGATGAGTACCACGTAGAGTCCCATGAGAGATCTCAGACGTTCGCCGCGGATCGAAAATTCGCGCTCCAATCTTGCACCCATGTCAGCTCCTACCCCGCATTTCAGCGCCGATCCCACTCATTGTAGTTCCACCTTGCGCGTTTCAGCTCTTACTCCGCGCATTTCAGCGCCAGCCCCGCGCATTGTAGTTCCCACCCCCGCATTTCAGCGCCGATCCCACTCCATTGCAGTGCCACCCTGCGTGTTTCAGCTCTTGCCTCGCGCATTTCAGCGTGGCGCCGAGGGTGAGGCGCCCGGGCGGCCTCGCGGTGCGGCGGCCAGGGCAGCGCGCAGCGCTCGGGTTGCCGCGGCGGGGTCCGGAGCCGAAAGGATCGCGCTGGTCACGGCGATTCCGGCAGCGCCGGCGGCAGCGATCGCGGTTGCGTTGGCTGCTGTGATTCCGCCCTGGGCGATGACCGGAATGTCGTAGCGAGCCGCCTCTGCGACAGCCTGCACGCCGAGGGTAGGGCCTGCGTGTTGCTTCGAGAGCGGTTGCGAGATCGGGGCGAGCTGCGCGCAATCCACTTCTGGTGGCGCCGTGCGAATCTCGTCGGGGTGGTGGGCGGAGATTCCGATTTGGACATCGGTTCCGAGCAGTCGGCGCGCGGTCTTCGGGTCGATCGCGTCGAATCCGAGCTGAACACCGTCTGCGCCGAGTGCGAGCGCGATATCGATGCGGCGATTGACGAAGATTTTCACGCAACCCCCTCGCTGCGCGGCGGCCTGTCGCGCGGCCTGCGTGATCTCTTCTGCGTGCGCGAGTAGGGCAGCGCCCTCGAGATCGCGTTCGCGAATCTGCACCCAATCCACACCCGCGCCCACGGCGGCCGCGATGCATCGCGCCAAGTCACCGCGTACGGCGCCACGATGGACGACGAGACAGAGGATCCGATCGAGCGGGTACTCCTCGGTCGGCTTCCTCTTCGACAACGCGAATCGCGGGTTCAGAAGCTCGCCAACCCGTCCAACGGGCTGGAGGCCGATGCGTAGAGGCGGCGTGGCATGCGGCCGGCCTCGTAGGCCAAGCGTCCCGCCTCGACGGCCAGGCGCATCGCCGCTGCCATCTTCACGGGTTCCTTGGCGGCCGCGATGCCGGTGTTCATCAGCACCGCGGTGGCGCCGAGTTCCATTGCGATGGCGGCGTCGCTCGCAGTCCCGACGCCGGCATCCACGATGACCGGCACCTCGACGGTCTCGACGATGATGCGCAGGTTGGTGGGGTTGCGGATGCCGAGGCCGGATCCGATCGGTGCGGCCAGTGGCATGACGGCCGCGCAGCCGAGTGCAGCCAATCTCTGGCAGGCGACTGGATCGTCCGTCACGTAGGGGAGAACCGTGAAACCCTCGTCGAGCAGCACGGCTGCAGCCTCGAGCGTGGCTGCGACATCCGGGAAAAGCGTGCGCTCGTCGCCGATCACTTCGAGTTTGATGAGGTCCGTGCCGAGCAGTTCTCGCGCCATTCGCGACGTTTCGATGGCCTCTTCTGCCGTATAACACCCAGCGGTGTTTGGTAGGATTGTGAATCGATCCGGAGAGATGTAGTCGAGCAATCCC
>JACZVU010000161.1 GCA_022572485.1 Myxococcales bacterium | reverse complement strand
ATCCGCTGCGGCAATCAGGCCAATGCCCCCGCCAAACGCGTGACCATTGACCGCGCAGACCACCGGCTTCGGCCCTCCCCGCATCTGCTTCAGGATCTCGACGAACGCGTTTTCGCTCATTCCATCGGCAACACCCGCGCCTCGGCCCTTGAGATCCGCTCCGGCGCAAAAAACGGTACCGCTACCTGCGAGTACGACGACGCGAACGCCCGGATCCCCCATCGCGGTCTTGAGATGCCTCGAGAGTTCCCCGAGTAGTTGCGTCGAGAGTGCGTTCCGACTTTCGGGGCGGTTCATCCGGATCCAGGCAGCCCGATCGCGAATCTCGTACTCAGTCGCCTCGTCTCTGCGCATTCTCAGCTTTCGGCCTCCATCACAATCGGCATGGCATCGAGCCCCGGCGGGCAAAACGCATTGCGAATGAAGCAGGCACCGCGGACACCGACGAGCGATGAAGCGATCGCTCCCCATCTGAGTCGAACTTCTGCTCGCGCATACCGTTTCAGCTCAGCATCCGGCGACTCGAGAGAACCCCCATCATGTTTCCCGTAATGAGCCCTGTCAAGCGCATTGGAGCCCGTGTCATCGGCATCGGTTGGGTGTCGCGCTGCCTCGCCCATGGCCTGGACGGGGTCGCAACGGATCCGGCTCCTGGAGTAGAAGATCGCACGCGCGCTTGCCCCGACGCTGAAACTCCCCTGGACGAAACTCGAAGCTCCCGAGCTGAGCGACGATCCGCCACCGCCTGATCGAGGGCACGCGCAACCAGATGGCCGGATACCGTGCTGCGGAACTCGAACGCCGGCGCGACGAATGCCTGATCGAAATTCAGGGTGTAATCGCGAAGCACTGACCCCTGTAGCGCCGACCGCTCGAGAAAACGCCTGCGATTACAGCATAAGATTCCAGTCGGGCAGCAAGCGGAGCTTGCTCGCTCACTTCAACCATTCGCTTTCGGGGTGAAAATCACTCGCAGAAGTCGACCGCCGACACCCATCAACACGCAGCAGCTCCGCCAAACCCGGGAGATCTCAAGTGGTTCTACAAGCGCTCCGATAACGCTTGAGCGTCTTTAACGGGGGGCGGACAATATGGAATCGAACGTGCTAGATCGTATTCCGCAATCAGTCGCACTGGGCAAGATATCTCGTCTTCGCGATTGCGACCGCTTTGTTCGCAGGCGTAGCGGGATCCATCGCGGTGGGAGACTGGGAGGGCATGAAGCCGCTCAGCAACCCCTGGTGGTGGCTGGATTGGGCGGCTGGCTTGGTGGCAATGAGCTGGGTCGGCGTCGAAGGATTCATCGCATACGCGAAGGCGCGGCAGCGCCTGCGACTGGGATTATGCGCTCCGATCGCCTGCAACCGCTACTTGCTTTGGGGCATCGTGGGCATTGCCTGGGTCGTGTATTCCTGGGTGTTCCTTTACCAGGCCATCCAATTCGAGACCAACCAGGTCTGGTCGATCAGCATAGACCGTGCAAACGGCGCGGTTGATGCTCTCGGTGTGGCGCTCATCTGGCTCGTCTTCTTTCCGCCCCGCATCTACCAGCGTTGGATCGGTGGTGCCGCTCTTCATCCAAAAGTGGCGGAGAGTTGACGTACTGACAGCGCGCCAATCGCCTGAGAGCCTCAAGCTGCGCGCCTCACAGGCCGATCAGAGACGAAATTAGAGGGAGTTCTCGTCCAGTGCTAGGCAACTTGATGCGATCGCTATTTGGATTCGACTCGAGGCGAGCGTTCCGCGTTTTACAATTTGGAACGCAGATCAGGCTTCCACTCTATCTTCTGCTCATCACGGTTGCCTTCATGTCGCTCTTTGCGTGGCATACACACTCCGCCTATACGGAACTGTACGAAATGGTGATGATCAACGTGCCGGAGTCGTTCCAAGAGCAGATTCTTCGCCAGACCCACGACTTCAGCATCGTGGGAGCTGCTATTCTCGGCGGCTTCGTGTTGGCGATGCTGGGTTTCTGCTTCGCCTACACCCACACACTCCTCGGTCCGACCATCTCCCTGCGCCGTCAGGTACAATCGATGAAGGACGGCAACTACCAAGCACGCAACAAGCTCAGAAAATCCGACGCAGTCCACCAGGGCCTCGCGGATGATCTGAACGAACTCGCGTTGATCCTGCAACACACCCAGAAGAAAGAGCAGCCCGCTCAGAGTGCCGAACGCTCAGCTTGAATCCTCGATTCCCAATCGTCAGCCAAGATTCGCTTTTACCGACAACCGAATTACTCGATCCGAATTTCTTCTGCTAGCCTGGCGGACCTTGGGCGAGGGGATCTGACAGAGTTTTGCGTTTGCGCAGCCTCTTTCCCGCGGGTTGCGGCAGGCCCAGAGTTTTTTCGGGCGCGATCGATCACATTGAACGAGGAGGAGGCTCATGACCTGGATCGTCATCGGCGCGATTGCCCTGGCACTCGTCATCACGGTGATGGGCATCTACAACAAGCTCATCGCATTCAAGAATCGCTACCAGAACGCCTTCGCACAAATCGAGGTTCAACTCAAACGCCGCTACGACCTGATCCCCAATCTGGTGGAAACCGTCAAGGGGTACATGTCGCACGAGCGCGAAACACTCGAGGCGGTCATCCGGGCGCGCAATGAGGCGGCTTCCGGTCTACAACGGGCAGCCAGCGACCCGGGCGACTCGAATGCCATCAAAAACCTCGCGAGCGCGGAAGGTGTATTGGGCGGGGCGATGGGGCGCTTGTTGGCCCTCGCAGAATCCTATCCGGACCTCAAGGCCAGTGAGAACATGAAGCAACTCACCGAAGAACTCACTTCGACCGAGAACAAAGTCTCTTTCGCTCGGCAGGCCTTCAACGATGCGGTTACCACCTACAACACCCACCGGCAGACTTTCCCCACGATGGCCTTCGCCGGCATGTTCGGCCATGCTCAGGACGCGTCATTGCTCGAGTTCGACAGCGCGACCATCGCGGAGGCGCCGAAAGTCTCTTTCACTTAATCTGATCCATGTCGACAAATTTTTTCGAAAACCAAGACGCAGCGCGGCGTAACACGAAGCGCCTGGTCTTCCTCTTTGGCCTCGCAGTCGTTGCAATCGCGGGCATGCTCTATCTACTCGCCGTTCTGCTTACCGGCGTGGATCGGCCGGATCCGAACACCGGACAGATGGTGATCTCCCCCCTGTGGTGGCAGCCCGACCTCGCTGTAGGAGTCGCGCTCGCCACGCTCATCGTGGTAGGGAGCGGGAGCCTCTACAAGATCGCCCAGTTGAGAAGCGGAGGATCTGTGATCGCGGAGGCGCTGGGAGGAACGCTGATCCCGGCGGGCACCCGAGACGCGGACGAACGCAGGTTGCTCAACGTCGTAGAGGAAATAGCCATCGCGTCGGGCACACCGACGCCGCCCGTCTACCTATTGAGAGATGAAAAGGGCATCAACGCATTCGCGGCGGGTTTTGCGCCGGGCGATGCTGTCATCGGTGTCACGCGGGGTTGCGTACAACGGCTTAGTCGCGATGAACTCCAAGGGGTCATCGCACACGAATTCAGCCATATCCTCAACGGAGACATGGGGCTCAACATCCGGCTGATGGGAGTGATCCACGGAATTCTCATCATCGGCATCATCGGCTACTTCCTGCTGCGCTCGTCGCTCTACTCAGGATCCAGTCGGCGGAGCAGCAACCGCGACAGCAGCGGTATGGCGATCGTCGCGGCGGGCCTGGGTCTGATGGTGATCGGCTTTCTCGGGACGCTCTTTGGCAACCTCATCAAAGCTTCCGTGAGTCGGCAGCGGGAGTTCTTCGCAGACGCATCGGCCGTCCAGTTCACCCGCAATCCGGATGGCATCGCGGGCGCACTGAAGGAGATCGGCGGATACGAGGGCGGTTCGATTCTCGCGAGCCCGAACGCCCCCGAAGCGAGTCACCTCTTCTTCAGCCAGGGATTGCGAGGCGGGCTCCAGATGCTCTTCGCCACCCATCCGCCACTCGAGGAGCGCATTCGGCGACTCGATCCGAACTGGCGGGGTGAGTCCCGACCCGCGCGCGCCCACGCGACGCACGCTGCGCCGATCGGAACCGCGGGATTCGCAGCCGGAGGATCCACCGCCAATGGCTCAACGACTCGCGGCATCAGCGCCGGAAGCAGCGCGATCGAGCAGGTAGGACAGCCCACCGCCGAACACATCGCCTACGCGGCCGCACTCGTTGCGGGCCTGCCCCCGGCGGTCACCGACGCCGCCCGCGAACCGTACGGGGCGCGAGCCGTGATCTACGCGCTGCTCATCAATCGCGAAGACGAGCCCCGCAATCGGCAGTTTGAGCAGCTCGCGCGCTTTGGAGAAGCGGGGATCGATCATGAAACGCGGCGCCTGCTTCTAGAGATCGAACCACTCGAAGCGCGCTACCGACTGCCCCTGATCGATATTGCTTTCCCTTCTCTCTGCGCCCTGTCGGCCAACCAATACCAGGCGTTCAAGACCAACATGCACGCACTCGTGGTCGCAGACGAGAAGATCGAACTCTTCGAGTGGGTGTTGCAACGCATGGTCTTCACCCACCTGCGGCCCCACTTCGAGCGAGTGAAACCACCGCACGTTCGGCACACTTCGCTGCGCAAGCTCTCCGAGCCGTGCGCGGTGGTGCTCTCCATCCTGGCTCATGCGGGCAGCTCCAGTGAAGCCTCGATTCTCACCGCTTTCGAGACGGGCGCGTCGCGATTGTCGAGGATCAACATCGCGCTGCTACCACGCGAGCGAGCCGGACTTCGAGAGCTCGACCGCGCACTCGGAATGCTTGCGGAAGCCAATCCGACCGCTCGCCAGCAACTCTTGGCGGCTTGCGCGGCCTGCGTCGCGACAGATCGCAAAGTCACGCAGGCAGAGGGAGAACTCGTGCGAGCGATCGCCGACGGCATCGGATGCCCAATGCCGCCCCTCCTCCCCGGCCAACCGCTCTGTTGACCGACGTCAAGCGCTCGCGTGAACCCTTCCGCGATCGCGCGGGCCGCTGGCGGAACCTTGCCGCGCGCTCTTTCAGAAACGAGTGAACCAAACGCCTGGCCTGTTCTGCCGGGCCGGCGACCCTTCCAGTCACGTTTCTCGCTCCCGTTGTTCGGCCACTTCCACACGACAAGGGGTTCCGTTAAAGACTGGCATTCCCGTGAAGGTGTCTCGGATGCAATCGTCATGCAAAATGTTGACGTTCTTTCCGGGGTGTGACCGGCTCGTCTTCATGCCACTCTCATACTTGTGACCCCAAAACTGGTGGATCATGACGACCCCCTCTCGAATGTCGTCCGACACCACAGCTCGAATCTCGAGTTCTCCTGTACGAGAGACGACTCGCACAGCCGCACCCTCCTCGACGCCCAGCCGCTCCGCATCGACTCGGCTCAGGGTCGCCCAGTTTCCGTTCAGCTTCGCCATCAACTTGGGAATGTTATGCGTCCAGGTGTTGTAGCTCGCAGAACGGCGCCCACCCGAGATCAGGATGAGCGGGAATTCCACCGATGCGCGAAGTGGTGACCTCAGTGCCTTGGGAAGCGCTTCAACGAAGTCCGTTGGCGCCAAGTGAATCCTTCCATCCTCCGTCTCGAGACGCCTCGTCAAGAAATCACCCCAAACGATGTCTCCGAACTTCATCCCACCTGCATTTTTCTTCAAGCGGCCCAGTGTCGTCTTGCCAAGAAGCAGAAAACGATAAAAGTGATCGACCGTGATGGCGCTGCCCAACGCTCCCAAAACGCGATCGATTGCGCTCACAGCGACATTGTTCAGGAAGGGCACGCCGGCAGATCGCGAGAGATCACGGAATATCTCCCACTCGCTGCGCGCTTCGCCCCGCGGCTCGACGAGCTTGGGCCTCCACTCAAGGTATGGGTAGGGCTCGAAGCCGGAGGTCAAGAAATGGAGCCCGCCCTTCTCGAACGCGGTGGCCGCAGGAAGGTTGTAGTCTGCGAAAGTTCCCGTGTCAGAGTGATAGATATCGATGGTGACGAGCAAATCGAGCCGCTTCAGGGCTGCCTCTACCTTCTCGGTATTGGGGAACGTCAGAACCGGATTGCCGCCCACGACGACCAGCGCGCGAATCCGCTCGGAATCCTCTGACTGGACGTCATCTGCGAAGACCGCGGCG
>JACZVU010000027.1 GCA_022572485.1 Myxococcales bacterium | reverse complement strand
GCGTGCAGAGCGCGCCGCGGCGGATCTCGAGTTGCAGAAGTGGCGGACCGCGAACCCGGACCTCGCGGAGGCCTGGGATACGGCGCGCGAGCATCGGCTGCCCGTCGATCTGGCTGCCAGATTGTCCGAAGGGCTCGAGGGTGTCGACAACCCGACCCGAAAGCACGGCGCCATCGCGCTCGATCGGCTCACCCGCTGCGCGCCGTATTTTGTCGGCGGATCCGCGGACCTCGCCGGCTCGGCGGCACCGCCGATCTTGAAAGACCGCGGCATGCTGGGGCCGGCTTCTGCCGAAGGAGACGACCCCTTCGCGGGCGGGAACATCCACTTCGGAGTTCGCGAGCACGCGATGGCCGCGATTGCCAACGGCATCGCGCTCGATGGCACCCTGCGTCCGTATTGCGGGACCTTCCTGATTTTCAGCGACTACATGCGCCCTTCGATCCGACTCGCCGCACTGATGCGCTTGCCGTCGATCTTCGTCTTTACCCACGATTCGATCTTCCTGGGCGAGGACGGTCCGACCCATCAACCCATCGAGCAGCTCGATTCGCTGCGTGCGATTCCGGGCCTGCGGGTCTTCCGTCCTGCGGATGGGGTCGAAACCGCGATGGCTTGGGCGTGGATCGCCGAGCATCGGGACGGCCCCGCGTTGCTCGCGCTCAGCCGGCAGAGCGTGAAGGCTCTCGATCGCCCAGCTGCTTTTGAGCGGGAAGAGATATGGCGTGGCGCCTACGTGGTCGAGGACCCCGAGCAGCCGGTCGACGTGGTTCTCGTGGCGACGGGCTCCGAGGTTTCGCTCGCGATCGAGACCGCAGCGCGGCTCCGTGGCGATGGCATTGCGGCGCGTGTCGTTTCCCTGCCGTGCCTGGAACTGTTTCTCGAGCAGAGCGCGGATTTTCGACGCGGCGTGATTCCCGACGACGGCACTCCGGTAGTCGCCATCGAGGCGGCGCGGGGCGAGAGCCTCTGGCGCGTGCTGGGCACCCACGGGTTGGTCTACGGGATCGACCGTTTCGGTGCCTCGGCGCCGTTTGCGGACCTCGCCCACGCGTACGGATTCACCGCGGAGCAACTCGCCGAGCGAGTTCGCGCTCACGTTCGCGACGCTGCGCCCTGAGGGGTGCGTGGATCTTGCCCACGCGTACGGATTGCCCGCGGAGCGGTTCACCGAGCGGGCCCGCGCTCACGTTCGCAACGCTGTGCTCTGAGGGGTGCGTGGACGGCAGTCGCGCAACGGCTTCAAGTCGGGCCGCTTCGGAGCCGAAAACGAAGGCTGCGGGCCGATTTTCCGTAACCCGTAGCGAAGGGAGTCAATGGTGGAGCTGAGCGTCTTTCAGATCATCTGGATCGCCTCGGGTTCGGTTCTCGTGATCGGTTGGCTGGTCGTTTCGTTCACTCCCCCGAGTCGGAAGCGGACCGTCATCGAATGGCTGTCGGTGACCGCGATGTACGCGGCCATCCTGACGATCTTCGTCTCGCTCGCGCTGCGCGCGCACGCGTCGAGCCACTTCTTTGCAGTGTGGGCGATCGGCCTGCTCTGCGTGCTCTTCGGGGGTGGGTTTCTCGTGAGCGCGTGGAAGACCGTGGTGACACTGGGCGGCGAAAAGAAGATCGAGCACAGCGCCACCAACTGAGCCGTCTGTCCGCGAGGGTTGGTTTTGCGCCAGTCAGTACGGATCGGTTCCGAAGACCGCCTGCTCGTAGTGGTCGGCGGTTTCGGCCAGGTAGCGGATCGAAGCCTCGATCCCCCGAAGTCGGCATCCCGAAGCATCAAGGTGTCGGTCATGACGAGGTGATTCTCGTGGACCGCGAGGCAACCGTGGGCGAGTTCGCTGTTCTTTCTTCGTAACGTCTGTATGTCTTTCGCTTTGTCAGCGGAGTCGACCGAGCGCGCCTCGGAGCCCGCAATCGGGCCGATTCTTTCGGACAAAGCGGCTATCTTCTTGCGCGAAGGAGAGTCTAACATGGCGATGCCCGGTCGAAACCAGCCCATGAAGATCGCACTGCGGCACGTCGTTCTCGGTACGCCCATGCAGCCGTCCGCCGAAACCTTCGAGGGCCTCGACACTGCGATGTTCAGCATGGGGTGTTTCTGGGGCGCAGAGAAAAAATTCTGGGAAGCTCCGGTGTACACGACGGCGGTTGGCTTTGCGGCTGGCACAACACCGCACCCCAGTTATCGGGAAGTCTGCACGGGTGAAACCAACCACGCGGAGGTTGTTCGCGTTTCGTTCGACCCCGAGAAGATCTCTTACGAGGCGCTGCTGAAGATCTTTTGGGAGAACCACGACCCCACCCAGGGGATGCGTCAGGGGAACGACACCGGCACCCAGTATCGCTCGGGGATCTACACCTACACCAAAGCGCAGCTGGGCGCCGCGGAGGCGTCGCGCGACGTTTTCGAACAGGTTCTCGCGAGTGCCGGTTACGGGAAGATCACGACCGAGATCCGTCGCGCGCCGAAATTCTATTTCGCCGAGGACGGCCACCAGCAGTATCTCGCCAAAAACCCCTCTGGGTATTGCGGATTGGGCGAAACGGGGCTCGCATTCCCGGCCGGGCTGGCCGGATCTCGCTGAGTGGGTTTTGGACCGGGTCGGGCGATCGTGATCGGCGGACCCATCGGACGAATTGGATCGGGTCTCGCGATCTCGTGCGCAATCGCACTCGCCGCCGTTGCGGGCGCGCGAGCGCAGAACGTGCAGCCTTCGTCGGCGAGCGTGCTGAGCGCGGCGTTTGCGAACCGCTACGAGGTCGACGCGATCTCGCGGATCGAGTTGGTGATGCGCAACGGATCCGGCGAAGAGAGGCGCCGCAAGGTCCACTACATCACGAAGATGATTGAGCAGCGGCTCCATTCGATCGCTCGACTCACGGCTCCCGAATACCTGCGCGGAATGACGATCCTGACCATCGAACAGCGAAATCGGAGCCACGATGTCTTCGTCTTCCTTCCGTCTCTCGGCAAGACCCGCCGCGTGACGGCCGCGCAGAAGGGAGACGCGTTTTTCGGGAGCGATCTGACCTATGGGGATCTCGAGCGCAAGCACATCGACGAATTCGAACTCGGTGCTCTCGTGGTTGCCGAACGCGAAGGGGAGGCGATCTACCGGATCGGCGGCGCACTCGTCCGCAAGGGAAACTACTCGCGGGTCGAATTCGACATCGCGCAGTCGGACGGCGCAATCCTCGCGACCCGCTACTACAAGCGCCGCGAGCAGCGCCTCTACCGGGTGCTCGAAGCGCCCCGGTCTGCAATGGTCGAGCAGGGGGGGCATGTCCTGCCCACCCGGCTGCTCGTGAGCGACGTGATTCGCGGAACCTCGACGGAGGTGTTGATCACGAACCTTCGCGTCAACGCTTCGATCAGCGATCGGATCTTCACGGTTGCGACCCTAGAACAGGAGCGGAAACTGCCCGAGCCCTAGCAGGGTTCGGCATCGTCAGATGGTGGTGGAGGGTGTGTTTTTTTCGCTTTATTTTCGCCATTTGGTAAACCTTTGCTGCAAAGCGGCCCCAATTCCCTTTCAAAAGGATCAAGTTGCTCGCTCACAGGTTATGATTCGAGTGTGGTCACTGATTCGCCTCGCGTACTCATCGCTGACGACGAGTCTCCACTCCTCCGGGTGCTCGCGAGCAACGGAATCGTCCTCCTCAAAGCCTTTCCGTCGAGCGCCCTGGTAGGGGCGGTCGAAGGCTCGCTCGCCAGAGGGGCTGGCTGAATGAATTCGGTCATCGTCATCGGAGCCGGCTCTGCTGGCCTCAGCTGCGCGTGGAAATTGCGCCGCGCTGGGCACAAAGTCGAAGTGCTCGAAGCGGGTTTGCGACCGGGCGGCCGCACGCGAAGCGAAATCCGCGATGGGTTCACGCTGGAGTCAGGCCCATCGCGCTTCGACAGCGGCGATCACAACCTGCGCGACCTCGCTTGGAAGCTCGGGGTCGGCGATCGCTTGCGCGAAATTCCCAGCCGAAGAGAGGTCGTCCTGCGTGGCGGTCGGTTCCACCGCGCGGATTTCGACTCGCCCACTACCTGGGTTGCGTCGCAGTTGCTTTCCGCGCGTGCGAAAGTTCGACTCTTGACGCTGGCTGCCAAGCTTGCGCTGAGCTGGCGGCGGCTCGAACGCCAACACCCGGAGCGGGCTGCGGAACTCGACGGCGAAAACCTCTCGTCGGCGTTGGATCGCGTGGTGGGGCGGGAGTGCCTCGACAATTACATGGCGCCCCACTTCGCGCGCTGCTTTGGTTGCGTTCCCGAGCAACTCTCTCGGTCTTTCGGTTGGATTGCGCTGAGATCGGAGCTCGGCGGAGTTCGTCGGCAGGTCTTACAAGGGGGAGTGGGTGTGCTCACCGCTCGTCTGGCCGAAGCGATTCCGCTTCGATTCGGCTGTGAGGCCCAGCGCATTGAAACCGAAACGGATGGCGCGTGCGTCCATTACCGGCGCAACGGCCGAGAGGGATGGGTGGTGGCCGATGCGGTCGTGGTCGCCCTGCCGGGCTGCGAGGTGGCGGCGCTTTGCCCCAAGCTTACCCCCAATGAACGCGGCTTTTTCGAGCAGATCCGCTACACGCAGGAGATATCGGTGTCACTGATGTTCGAAAGAGCGCCACGGATGCTTGCTTTCGATACGGCGTCGTTCCCGCGATCGGACGCGATGGGCCTTGCGGCGCTGGACGTCGAACACCGCAAGCCTGGCTTTGCGCCGCCAGGCGCGGGTCTGCTGCGCGTCACGCTCGCCACTCGCGCCACCCATCGACTTTGGGAAGCCGCCGACTCCGAGATCATCGACTTCGTCGACCGGGAACTAGCGCGCACACCGGTCGGGCGCCTGAATCCTCAGAACTACGCGATTTCGCGTACCGATCCGATGTACCCGATCTTCTACCCCGGTTACCTATCGAGCCTGATCCGCTTCGGTCGCCGCATCGATCGATCTCCGCGACTCTTTTTTGCGGGTGACTATCTCGTCGGCCCGGGCGTCGAATCTGCGCTGACCAGCGGAATTCGCGCAGCGGCGGCGATCGCACGGGTGGGTGCGCCGCGTGGTGCGCGCGCCGGGGGAAATACTCAGAAGAAGTAATCGACCCCGAGGCCGCCTTCGAACCCCCTCCACCTTCGATGCGGTTGCAGTTCGCGTTTCCTACGATGGAGAGATTGCGCGCGTTGCGATCCGAAAGGTCCCAGCGAACACCTGCTGCGGGAGTGGCGGGGTCGGTCGATTCCATGCTTTCCTCGATTTGCGGGCGGCAGTCGATTGGGCCTCGAGAGCCGGGAGCCGCAGACCATACCGCGGTAAACTCAATACCTCGATGATTGTGTTGACCCACAACCGGGAATCTGGACCGCAGCGCGTCGTGATGCACGCTGACATGGATGCCTTCTACGCGTCCGTCGAGCAGCGCGACAACCCGGAACTGCGCGGCAAGGCCGTGATCGTTGGCGGGACGGGCGCCCGCGGCGTCGTGACGGCGGCCAGCTACGAGGCACGCGCGTTCGGCGTTCGCTCGGCGATGCCTGGCTACGAGGCGCGCCGCCTGTGTCCGAAAGGGGTCTTCATCAGCGGCGAGATGAAGAAGTACAGCCGAGAGTCGAAGCGCATCTTCGAGATCTTTCGGCGCTATTCGCCGAGGGTGCAGGGGCTTTCCCTCGATGAGGCCTTCCTCGAACTCACCGGAACCGAGCGCTTGATGGGTGCTCCCCGTTCGATCGGCGAACGGCTGCGGGCTGAGGTGCGCGAGCGGACCGGCCTCGCGGTATCGGTCGGGATCGCACCGGTGAAGATGATCGCGAAGATCGCGAGCGCTTCTTGCAAGCCCGACGGCCTGTTGGAAATTCGGCCGGGCGAAGTCCGGGCGTTTCTCGACCCTTTGCCCATCGGCCGAATCTGGGGTGTCGGTCCCGTTGCGGAGGCGCGTCTCAAGATGCTGGGGCTCCAGCAGGTCGGTGACCTTGCGCGGATGGATCCGCGGCGGCTCGAGGAACTGCTCGGCGACTGGGGGCTCGATATCGGCCGGCTCGCGCGCGGCGAGGAGCACAGCGAGGTCGAGCCCTACCGCGACCCGCGCTCGTATAGCGAGGAAAACACCTTCGACAGGGACATCACCGATCGCCAGGCCTTGAACGCTGCGATCATCACCCACGCGGAGTCCGTGGCGCGGCGCTTGCGGACGGATCGCTTTCGCGCGCGCACGGTCGTCCTCAAGCTCAAGCTCGGGCAGCGGATGGCTACGGGACCGCGCGGTTATCCGACCCTGAGCCGTCGGGTGACGCTGCCGGAAGCGACGGATGACGGCGAAACGATCTCGAGATCGGCGATGGACCTGCTCGCGCGAAGCGGCCTGGACGCTCCCATTCGGCTGCTCGGGGTGGGCGTGGCCAACGTCGTGCGGGAATCTCCGGGGCAGCTTTCGCTCTTCGAGCCCCGCGAGCGCCAGGCACGCCGCGAGCGCCTCAATGTTGCGCTCGATGAGATCTCGCGCCGCTTTGGCAACAAGGCCGTCACGCGTGGAGAACGCGAGGCCGCCGAGCGCGCGGGCCTGTCGATTCAGATCAAACGCGGCGAATCGAATGACCTATAGGAGCGGCTCTGCATTCGCGACTGGCGTATTCTCGGCATCCACGATGGCCAACCCACGAATTTTACAAATCCTGGTTGCTGCGCTGCTGGTATTCGCCTGCTCGGACCGGGCCGAAGAAGAAGCCAATCTGCTGCTCGTAACGACCACGAGTGTGCGCGACTCTGGCCTGCTCGCGGAACTGCTACCCATCTTCGAGAAGCAGACGGGCATACGGGCGCAAGTGGTCGCAGTCGGCAGTGGCGCGGCATTGCGGATGGGAAGAGACGGGAACGCGGATGTTCTTCTCACGCATGCCCCTGATGGGGAAGAAGAACTCGTGGCCTCCGGTGCGGCTGTCCGCCGCACGCCCATCATGGAAAACTACTTCGTGATCGCAGGGCCGCCGGAAGACCCCGCCCGGGTTCGCGATGCGGGTTCACCCGCCGACGCGATTCGGCGCATCGCAGATGCCCCCGAACGATTCATCAGTCGCGGTGACGATTCGGGAACGCACCGCCGGGAAGTCGCGCTACTGAAGGAAGCGGGCCTGGGCCCGGCTGGCGGTTGGCCGGGCTTTGCGAGCAGTGGAGCGGGTATGGGGCAGACGCTGCAGATTGCAGGCGAGCGGCGAGCCTACGTGCTGTCCGATCTCGGCACGTTTCTCGCGTTTCGAGAGCGAATCGGGCTCGTTTCGCTTTCGGAGCCCACCCCGAGCCTGCGCAATGTGTATTCGGTGCTTCGCGTTAATCCGAATCGACTCGAGCCGGTTCGCGCCAAACGTGCCGAGCAGTTCGAAGCGTTCTTGTTGGAGGCCGACACCCAGCGGCGGATCGCCGAATTCGGACGCGAGCGCTTCGGTCGCCGGCTCTTTCTCCCGCTCCATCTGGATCTGCGGAAACGGCCGTGACCCCGCCTTCCATCGGGCTGCTGATCGAGATCACGGCGCGCACGCTGGCCGTCTGTCTTCCTGCGCTCGCGATCTCGCTGGCGGTGGGGTTGCCGATCGGCATCGCGGTCGGCCGCAGGCGCTTTAAGGGGCGCGGGGCGCTGGTCAGCCTGATCAATACCGGCATGGGTGCGCCGCCCGTCGTCGTGGGTTTGCTCGCCTATCTTGCGCTCGAGCGCAACGGCCCGTTTGGCAACTTGGCTTGGCTGTACGACGGCCAGGCGATGATTCTCGTGCAGGTGCTGATCGCGCTACCCCTCGTGGTCGGCATCACGCTTGCCGCGGTGGGTTCGCTCGACGAAGACTGGGAGCTCCAGGTCCGAACGCTCGGTGTGCCTTCGCGCTGGCGTCTGTGGTTGCTGGTGCGCGAGATCCGGCTTGGCTTGTTGGCGGCGGTCATTACTGCGTTGGGGGGGATCCTCTCTGAAGTCGGCGCGGTGATGGCTGTTGGTGGCAATCTCGAGGGTGAAACCCGGGTGCTCACGACGGCAATCTTGATGTACACCCAGATGGGTGAATTCGAAGTCGCACTCGGGTTGGCGGCGGTGCTGATCGGGTTGATGCTGGTGCTGACCGGCCTGTTGACCGCCGTGCAGCAGAGCGGCCGGGCATGAGCCAAGCCACGATTCTCTCGGTACGCGACCTGCGCGTCGAGCTGCGCTCGCGGCGTGGTTCGTTCGTGTTGACCGCAGATGCACTCGACCTTTGCGCGCGAGAGACGCTCGTCATCCTCGGCCCGAACGGTTCGGGCAAGAGCACCCTGATGCGCGCACTGGCGGGGCTCGAACGGCCAGTTGGCGGCAAGGTGACTTCCGCGGCGACGGGCCCGGTGACGATGGTCTTTCAGCGCCCGGCGCCACTCGCCGGCAGTGTCGTGCACAACGTACGCGTCGCGTTTCTCGGGAAGAAACGGTCCGGAGCGGAACTCAGGGATCGCATCGACGAGGCCCTCGCGCGCTTCCAGATCGATCACCTCGCGCAACATCGTGCGGCGACGCTTTCGGGCGGCGAATTGAGGCGACTCGCACTGGCCCGGGCTTTTGCGTTACGTCCAGCTGTGTTGTTGCTCGACGAACCCTTCGCGGGCCTCGACGCTGAGGGTCAGGCGGCTCTTTCGCTGGACCTGCGGCGCGCGATTTCGGACACCGGGGTGGCGGTTGCAATGGTGACCCACGACCTGCGCCGGGCGATGTTGATCGCCGATCGCATCGCAGTGTTGATCGATGGAAGACTCGCCCAGGTCGGTCGCCGTGATGACGTGATCGAGAAACCGTCCACGCCTGAAATCGCCCGGGTGGTGGGGATGACGAACCTCGTCCAGGGTGTGGTCGTCAAGGAGCGACGCGGAGATTGCGCGCTCGTCGAAATCGACGCCCGGCACCGCATTGCCACCCGTACCGGGCTCGCACCTGGGACGCGGGTCTGGGTGGGAATTCGACCCGAGTACCTCAAGGTGGACGTCGGGCGCGGCGACGTGGATCCGATCGGCAAGGGTGTCGTGCGGGAGGTCGTAAACGACGGTGTTGCGATCACCGTTCAGCTGGATTGGGCGGGCACGGAGTTGCGAACCTATCTGATGGCGGGTCGCGGGTTGGCGCGAACCCTGCGAGCCGGGGTGCCGGTCTCGCTTTCGGCGAGCCCCGAACATGTGCATCTGATTCCCGTCGCGTCCAATGGATCGGCTGCCGCGAGCGACGCATCACGTAGAGCGCTCTGAATGTCGTAGTATCCGCACATGTCGAACATCAAAGTTCTCCTCGAAGGCTTCTCTTTCCTCGAGGCGCCGCGTTGGCATGACGGGAAGTTGTGGTTTTCCGATTTCTACGACCATCGGGTGCTGGCCATGGATCCTGGGGGTCAGACGGAAACCATCTGCGAAGTTCCCCACCAGCCTTCGGGTCTTGGGTGGCTTCCCGACGGGCGCCTGCTCGTGGTGTCGATGACCGATCGGCGCGTGCTGCGACTCGAACCCGAGGGATTGGTCGAGCATGCCGACCTTTCGGGCCTCGCGACATTTCACTGCAACGATATGGTGGTGGACGATCAGGGGCGCGCCTACGTGGGAAATTTCGGCTCGGACCTCGCGACCGGCGGCATGCCCGAGCCGGCGGCATTGATCTTGGTCACACCCGACGGTCATTCCCGCGTCGTGGCCGAGGACCTGTTGTTTCCGAACGGATCCGTGATCACTCCCGATGGGCGCACGTTGATCGTCGGAGAATCGTTCGGTGCGCGACTGACGGCCTTCGACATTGCGCCTGACGGCAGCCTGTCGAATCGGCGACTGTGGGCGCAACTCGAGGCTGCGATTCCCGACGGCTGCTGTATCGATGCGGAGGGCGCCCTCTGGGTCGCGTCCCCCCCCACTCGAGAAATCTTGCGGGTGCGTGAAGGGGGCGAGACAACGGACCGAATTTCGACCGGCCAGATGGCGATTGCCTGCATGCTTGGCGGCGACGATCGCCGCACCCTGTACGTTCTCACGGCCCCGAGTGTGGATGGCCCCGAGTGCGAGACGATGCGGAGCGCGCGGATCGAATCCTTAGAGGTAGAAGTGCCCGGAGCGGGACTCCCCTAGCTGTGGGGCCTACGCAGCTCGTCAACAAGTTGCGTAGGCCCCACAGCTAGGGGGCGCGATCGAAGAGCGCGCGCAGCGCGATCCGATCCTCGTGTGGGTCAGGGCTTTCCGACTGCAATTTTGCGAGTTCGAGTTCGACGGGGCCGATCAACCAGCACGCTTCTTCGGGCAATTCGTCGAGCGCGGGTCCTTCGGCGTTGAGCGGGCAGATGTCACGATGCTCGTAGGTCTCTCCCGAGTCATCTTCCGCGAACCAGCGCAGCGGCAGCCCCTGGGTACGGCACACGTAGGGGCGGTCGGCGTAGATGCGGCACGCTCCATCGTTGTCGAGGAACGCGCACGCACCGGGTGGATGCGGGGTTCCGTCTCTGAGTAGCGCCTCGTGGGAAGCGCGGATGCGCTCCGCCTCGATGGGAAAGACCGTGAGGTCGTCCAGGCAGCATGAATAACAGCCTCGCTCGCAGTGCAGTCGCTGTGAATGGTGGAGGACGAGTTCGTCTGCGCGGGTGTCGATCCGCTCGTGGAGTTTACGCAGATCGGTGTTTACGTGGTCTCGCTTCATGGCTCCAGCCTTCGGTCCGTAGCGCTAGGGTCGCTCGATCGGGTATCCGCCGCTCTGCCAGCCGTCCATATGCCCGTCGAGATCACGGACGTTTGAATAACCGGCCTCACCAAGGATTTCCTCGGCGAGGCCCGCGCGGTGGCCGCTGCGGCAATGGACCACGATCTCATCAGTCTTGGCTGCGTCGATCTCCGACAGGCGATCGCGAAGTTGGTCGTGGGGAATGTTCACCGCAGCGGGGATATGGCCTTCTTCGTACTCTTGTTTGCTGCGTACGTCGAGGATCAGCGGTGCCTGCTCGAGCTGAATCTGCTCGGCAAGTTCTCCAGGGGTGATGCTCGTTGGCCCGGCGTTCTTCTTGGGGTCATCTGCTATCGCCACGCCCGCCGCTGACACGACGAGCCATAAACCGGCAGCGACCCATGAGCGCGGCGAATGCTTTGCGGTCTCTCTCACGATTCGGGCTCCTCCGAATATTGCTTCAGGTCATCTGTAATCTCGAACCAGGGCGCCTTCGAGGCGACGTAGATATGCGACGTCGATCGGATCCCCGGGTCGTCGTCGAACGTTCCCGCCGCGATCCAGATCTCGTCGGGAGTCTTGGTGGTTTGAAACTCGAGCTTGGACCCACAGCGGTTGCAGAAAGTTCGCACCGCTTCCGCTGAGCTTTGGTATCGAGCGATCCGTTCCTCACCTTGGGTGTAGCGGCGATCTCGGGGATTGAGCGCCACGTAGTTCGCGAAGGGCGTTCCATGTGCCCGTCGGCACATCTGGCAATGGCAGTAACACATCTCTGATAAATCGCCCGAAATCTCGTAGTGGATCTCGCCACACAAACAGCCACCTCGAATCATGTTTGGCTCCCTCGCTGTTGATTGTCGGTCAGCTGGCCGTACAGGCCTGGAAGATCGCGTCGACGTGGCGGTGGTCGGTTCCGCAACAGCCGCCGAGAACGTTGACGTTCTTCAAGAGGTTTCGCAACTCGCGGTGCCGCCGGCCAAGATCGGCGGGATCGCCCTCGTCCAGCTCCGTCGACTCGTCTAGCTCGGCGTGACTGAGTGCGGATGCGTTCGCGCGTAGGCCGCGGATCCGTTCGATCCAGTGCGCACCCGGTTCGAGCGCATTCTCGAAGTGCGACGGGTGTGCGCAATTGATCATGTAGTAGGCGGGGCTTTCGCCGCTATCCCGCTCGACGGCCTCGATCGCCTCGCCGAGTGGTTGACCACTCGGAAGGCGGCCATTGGTCTCCACCGTGAATGAGATCACCGCCGGCAAGCCCGCCGCGCTCGCGGCGCGGGTGATACCGACCGCCTCCTCGACGTGGGTAAGGGTCAGTGCGGTGACGAGATCCACTTCGGTGTCTCGAAACACGCCGATCTGGGCGGCGTGGTAGCGCTCGGCCTCTTCGATGCCGAGCAGCCGATCGGGGTTGTAGGCGTCGCCACGCGGTCCAATCTGGCCGCTGATCACGACCGGGAAACCGGCGCCCTCGTACTCCGCGCGGAACGCGGCGGCCTCTTCGACCGCCGTTCGGTTGAGGCGCTCGAGATCGGACGACGAATAACCGAGCTTCTGCGCCCAATCGTGGCTTGCTCGCCAGGTCGTGGTTTCGAGGATGATCCCGACGCTGTGCTTGCGCGCCAATTCCAGATAGGGGCGATAGCAGTCGCGAAGCAGCTGGCGCCCCGCGTCGCTGTCCAGGAGCGGGAACGAAGCAAACTCGGGCAGCTCGACTCCCTTGTGGAAGACGAGGGTCGTCTCGATGCCGCCGTCTGTCAGAAACCAATCTCCAGCTAGTTGAGGTAGCGAGTCTCGATATTGGGCCATCGTAATACCTCTTTGCGAGTCCGGGTTTCGTCGCGTTCGATTTCGCTGTTCGCGATGCTGTCAGCCATCTGAAACCGGGTATTGCTTCAGATCGTCGGTGATTTCGAACCAGGGCGCCTTCGAGTCGACGTAGATGTGGAAGGTCGGCCGGATCTGTGGATCGCCGTCGAATCCGCCGGCAGAGATCCAGGTCTCGTCGGGAGTCTCTGTGGGCGAGAATTCGAGATTCGACCCGCAGCGGCTGCAGAAGGTGCGTACGGTGCTTTCCGAAGAGGGGTAGCGGGAGATCAACTCTTCGCCCTGCGTGTACCGGATGTCGCGTGGGTTCACCGCGACGTAGTTTGCGAAAGGCGTTCCATGGCCCCGGCGGCACATCTGGCAGTGGCAGAAGTGCATTTTGCTGAGCTCGCCCGAGATCTCGTAACGAACCCCGCCACAGAGACAGCCACCGTGAAGCATCGCAGGCCTCCAGTCTCAGCATACTCCCGATCGACCCGTCCGATCGCCGACCGGTTCTCGCACGGATGGTAGCGATGCGGAGGGTGGTGGAAAGGCTTCGCGCAGGGCGCCGCTGAGTATTTTAGCTCGCGAATTTCTCGACCCAGCGGAGGTAGCACTCCGGCGGGTCCTCGACCTGCAGCCCCACACCGCTTGGAACCAGGTGGGGGTGTCGGCACAAGAGGGCGGGATTGCGCGGCACGTAGGTCTCAAGGAGAAAGCGCGCTCCATCTGGCCCACTGATGGTTACGATCACGTCACTGCCCAGGTAGAGGTCGGCGTCCGTCTCGACGAAGAATCCGCTGGCCGAAAGATCACGCACGGTCGCTGAATAACAGCGCCCTCCAATCAGCAGTGAGCACGGCAATCGCCGCCTCACGCGCGGGAAATCACGCCGCTCCAGTTCCTCTACGAGTCGATTCATGCTGCTCTCCTCGGGTCTTGCACGATACTCTCTGTGTGTGCTCGGCGGCGCCGAAAGGTGACGGAGTTTCGCGCAACCGCAGCCGTACGGTCGCGAAGGTCCGCTCCCCGAGGGTGCAATGCTGCCGCTTACCTGCCTATCGATGAGAGGAGGTCTCGACGGGCGATTGCTCGAAAACGATTCGCCCTCGACCGCAATGACCGGATCGGGAGTCGCAACTTCTAGGAGGGGTCTAGGATCCGGACTTGTCGATCTTCAATGGCGAGTCGGCCGTTTGCGAAGAGCTGGATCGCTTCGGGAACCAAACGCCGTTCTGTTATATGGACTCGCTTCGCGAGACTCGCGGGCGTGTCGCCGGCGCGCACCGCGACCTCTTCCTGCAAGATGATCGGCCCGCAGTCGTACGCTTCGTCGATGAAGTGGACGGTCGCGCCCGTTACGGTCGTGCCCGATGCGAGAACGGCCTCGTGGACGCGCTGGCCGTAGTAGCCCTTGCCGCAGAACGCCGGGATCAGCGCTGGGTGCACGTTGATCGCTCGCCCGTCGAACTTGCCGCGGGTTTCGAATGGGGAGAGGAAACCGAGGCAGGCCACCAGGTCGACTTCGTGCCGGTCGAGCTCCGCGTGGATCGCGTCGTTGAAGTCGCCCGGGTCCGGGTACTGCTTGCGGGGCACCGCGAGCGCGGGAACGCCGCGCCGCCGCGCGCGTTCGAGCCCCCCCGCGTTCTCCTTCGAGCTGATCACCGCGACGATCTGTGCGTCGAGCGCGCCGGATTCGATCCGCTCAAAGAGGTTTTCGAGACTCGTTCCCTCGCCGGAGAGCAACACCGCCACGCGCAGGGCGTCAGGCGTCGTCATCGGTTCAACAGCGACTCGAAGATGCGCCGCGTCGCGGGTGATTTGTTCATCGTGTAGAAGTGGATACCCGGAGCGCCGCGGCTGAGGAGGTCGCCGCATTGCTGCATCGCCCACTCGACGCCGACTTCCATCGTTTCCGCGTCGTCGTCCGCCACCTCGCGCAGCTGGGCCGCCAGTTTCGGCGGAACCCGCGCTCCGCACATCGCGGTAATGCGCTCGAAGTTGGCGGCGCTGACGATCGGCATGATGCCGGGCACGATTGGCTGCTCGATGCCCGCCGCACGAGCCCGCTCGACGAACTCGAAGTAGCAGCCGTTGTCGAAGAAAAGTTGGGTGATCAGGACTTTTATGCCAGTGTTGGCCTTGCGGACGAGGTTCTCGAGGTCGGCCTCGGGGCTCGGCGCGAGCGGGTGTGTCTCCGGGTAGCAGGCGCCGCCGATGTCGAAGTTCCAGTGCGAGCCGATGAAGCTCGACAGCTCGTTCGCGTAGGTGAACGCGTCCGGCGGCGGTTGGTAACCGGGCGGGCGGTCGCCGCCCAGCGCGAGAACGTTCTCGATGTTACCGGCCTCGAGCTCGTCCAGTGTTTCGGCGAGTTGTTCACGCGTCGAGTGGATGCAGCTCAGATGCGCCACCGCCGTGATGCCGAGCCTGCGTTGGATCTGGATCACGAGTTCGACGGTCTTGCGCCGCGTCGAGCCGCCCGCCCCCCAGGTCACGGACACGAAATCCGGGCTTCGGCTCTGGAGCTTCTCGATCGTGCGGTAGAGCGATCGGAAGCCCTCTTCTGTCTTTGGGGGGAAGAACTCGAACGAAAAAACCCGGCGGCGGCGGCGGTAGATCTCGCTGATGTGCATGATCGGAATTCTAACAGCTGTTGGCATTGACGCTCGGCGCGAGGGCCGCAAGACTGCGCGCTCTGGAGGAAACATGCCGATTCTCGTGTCCGGAGCCATTGCGCTCGATCACATCATGGTCTTCCCGGACCGCTTCAAGGACCACATTCTCCCTGACAAGATTCACACCTTGAATGTCTCGTTCAACATCACGAGCCTGAAGACGCATTTCGGTGGCACAGCGGGGAACATCGCTTTTTGTTTGAAGATGCTCGGCGAAGACCCGCTGATTCTCGCGACGGCGGGCAGTGATTTCGGTTCGTACGCGGATTGGTTGGATCGTCACGGCATCCGCCGCGACGGGATCCGAATCTTCGACGACGTGCGCACCGCTCAGGGTTTTGTGACCACGGATCTCGACCACAGCCAGATCTGGGCATTCTACGAGGGTGCGATGGCGCGCGCCCACGAGGCGCGGGTCGAAGATGTCCATGAAGAAGTTTCGTTTGCGATCGTTACCGCGAACGGCAAGCAGGCGATGATCGAGCACGGGCAAAAATTGAAAGAACGCGGCATCTCCACCTACATTGACCCGAGTCACGGATTGCCGATTTTAGATCGCGGCGAGCTCCTCGAGCTGATCGACGGATCCGCTCTTTATATCGTGAATGATTACGAATGGTCGCTCACGTTGGAGAAGACCGGTTGCAGCAAGGACGAACTCTTTTCGCGCTGCGATGCCGTCGTCATTACCCGAGGGGTGAAAGGGTCGGTGATCTACACCGGAAGCGAGAGAATCGAGATCCCTCCGGTGTCAGCCTCGAAGGTCGTCGATCCGACCGGCTGTGGTGACGCCTACCGGGCGGGCCTGATGGCCGGGCGCGCGCGTGGCCTCTCCTTCGAGATCGCGGGCCGGATGGGAAGCCTGCTCGGCTCGTACCAGGTGGAGGTCGAGGGAACCCAGAATCTCGTGTTCGACCTCAACGAATTCCAGGCCCGCTACGAGCGCGAATTCGGCAGCCGCCTGTGAGAGGAGTGCGCGGCGATCCGGGCTCCGGCTGAGCGCCGCCCGTGTCGACGGATTCCGATGTCGTTGTCATCGGTGCTGGGGTGGTCGGCCTTGCGACGGCAGCGGCGTTGGCTCGCTGCGGACGTTCCGTGATCGTCATCGAGCGCAACCCGGCGATCGCGCAGGAGACCAGTGCCCGCAACAGCGAGGTGATCCACGCCGGTATCTACTACCCGCCGGGCTCACTCAAAGCGACGCTCTGCGTCGCGGGCCGGAAGATGCTCTACGCGCGCTGCGCGGAGCGAAATATTCCCCACCGAAACATCGGGAAGCTCATCGTCGCAACGGAGGCTTCAGAGGTCGGCGCGCTGGAGGCTCTCCGCGAGCGGGGTATCGCCAACGGTGTCACGGGCCTCGAAATCATCGGGCGTGAAGAAGTGAATCGAAGGGAGCCCGACGTCCGTTGCGAAGCGGCACTCGTTTCACCAGAGACTGGAATCCTGGACGCCCACGCCCTCGGCCTCTCGTTTCTTGCGGAAGCGGAGTCGTTTGGCGCGGTGCTCGCGCTGTGTGTGGAAGTGATCGCGATCGAGCGTGTTTCATCGGGGTACCGGATCCGCGTGCGCGATGAGACCGGAGCGCTGACCGAGATCGAATGCGCGGCCGTGGTCAACGCGGCGGGGCTCGGGGGCGATACGTTGGCGGAGCGCGCGGGTTTCGATGTCGACGCCTGCGGTTATCGCCTCCGGCCGTGCAAGGGCGATTACTTTGCGCTGCCGCAAGCACCGGAACCAGCATTCTAGGCAGTGAGATCGTGGGACTTGCACCTCGGGTGGCGCTTGAAGGGCTGGATGCACAGGACATTGGTCTTCCTGGACGGATCCCAGACTACGTCCTGGAGGACAGAATATCTAGCTAGATCAGAGGAACCGCCGGGGCAATCCTAGGCGGGCGCTGCAGCTTCAGCCGTCGTCAGGATCTGGGGACCTTCGGCGTGGATCAAGACGGTGTGTTCGAAGTGTGCAGATCGAGAACCATCCTTTGTTACAACCGTCCACTTGTCAGCGAGAGTCCTGATCTCCGGCCTGCCAGCGTTCACCATGGGTTCGATCGCAATGGTCATTCCGGCCGCCAAGCGCGCGCCTCTTTTCGGTGTTCCAAAGTTCGGTACCTGCGGTTCTTCGTGGAACATCGTGCCGATTCCGTGTCCCACCAGCTCTCGAACGACGCTGTAGCCAGCCGCCTCAGCAACCTTCTGCACGGCAGATCCTATGTCACCCACGTGGTTGCCCTCACAGGCTGATTCGATCCCGGCTTGGAGCGCCTCCTGCGTGACTCGGAGAAGATCGGCCGTTTCATTATCGATTACTCCGACTGGAATAGTCGTAGCCGAATCGGCGTGAAGACCGTCGACGCACACGCCACAATCGACGCTCAGGATGTCTCCGTCCTCGAGTACTCTCTTACTGGAAGGAATTCCGTGCACAACTTCCTCGTTAATGGATGTGCAAAGCGACTTCGGGAAATCGTACAGGCCCTTGAAGGACGGAACAGCCCCATCCTGGCTCCGGATAAAATCTTCGGCGAGACCATCCAGCTCTTCCGTCGATACTCCTGGCACCGTCTTCGATTCTAGGAGCGCTAGCGTGCGGGCTACAATCGAACCCGCAAAACTCATCGTCTCTATTTCGCGCGGCGACTTTATCATGATCATAAGCCGAGCGCCCTCCTTACTCGCTGAGCTATCGTTCCCACCGACCCGACCCCATCGATTCTTCTAAGGACATCTCGCTTCTGATAATAAGAAATCAGCGGCTCGGTCTGTTCAATATACACTGCCAGCCGCCTTCTGATCGACTCTTCGTTGTCGTCGCTACGTCTCTGCTCGACTGCTCGCTCGAGCAGACGTTTAGTTAGTTCGTCTATCGGTACGTCGAAACAGAGTGCGGCCTGGATCTCTCCCGAACGGTTTTCTAGCACTCTGTCCACAGCTTGCGCCTGCCCAACGGTGCGGGGAAAGCCGTCCATCAACACCCCGGTTGCCGCCTCATCGGAAGTGAGCACTTCTTCGATCAAGCCCACAATAACCTCGTCTGGGACGAGGGCACCGGCATCCATGAAAGATCGGGCTTCTAGTCCAAGGGGTGTTGAGTTCTTCACTGCATCTCGGAGAAGATCACCGGTGGATATCCTCGGTTTACCAGTACTCTTGGATATTATGTCTCCCTGGGTTCCCTTGCCGGAGCCAGGTGGACCAAGCAGTATGATATGCATTTCTTGGGAAAGTTCCAGGCGATGCTGAGCCGCCCGACTTACATTTGGCGGCGGCGGCCGCGGAACTTGATACGCCCCTTTTTCATGAAATCGTCGTAATGGCGCAGGTGTAAGTGCTGCTGCACCTGTACCACAGTGTCTAACGCCACACCAACGATAATCAGGAGGGCCGTACCTCCAAAGGAGAATGGTACATTGAAGGCGTCCAGGATGAAAAACGGTAACAGCGCGATGGTGGCCAAGAACATCGAACCCGGTAACGTAACTCGACTGAGGACATCATCGATATAATCCGCCGTCGCGGTTCCCGGTTTCACACCAGGTATGAATCCGCCTTGTTTCTTCAAGTTTTCCGCTAGGTCAACGGGATTGAATATGATGGACGTATAGAAGTACGTGAAGAAAATGATCGCTACCGCGTAGGTAACGTAATATGTGGCAGTCTGCGGCGCGAAAACATCGGCCAACACCTGGAAGGAAGGTATCGTGGTAAAGGCTGCAATCGTACCAGGAACGATAATGATCGACTGAGCAAAGATTATCGGCATCACCCCGGCCGAATTGATCCTGATCGGGATGAATGTCTTCTGCCCTTCCCTAATTCTGCCCCTCCCCATGACCTTCCTGGGAATCTGTATTGGTATCCTTCGTGCGGCTACGGTCATCGCAACCACTCCGGCTATGACTCCAACCATGACACCGAGGAGCACGAAGAGTTTCACCGGTGTGATGACTCCGGTTCGGAGGAAATCCAACGTCCGGAACATTCCCGGCCACATACCTTCCATGATCGAGAAAAATATCAGCAAGCTCATCCCATTCCCGATGCCGCGCTCGGTAATCTGCTCACCGAGCCACATTACAAAGATCGCACCGGTCGTGAGCATCAACACGGTCGTCAAGCGGAACGCCATTCCCGGATTGAGTACCGCTCCCGCAAGGCTTTCTGTGAAGATCGCAAACGCATACGCTTGGCCCAGCGAAAGCAGGACCGTGGCGTACCTAGTCCATTGGGTGATCTTCTTTCTGCCCTCTTCTTCCTTCTGAAGCTTTTCCACGTAGGGAAACATCGCCCCGGCAAGCTGGAACATGATCGAGGCGGAGATATAGGGCATGATTCCCAGCGCCAGGATTGTTGCACGGGACAGGCCGCCGCCTACAAACATGTCGTACACGCCAAACAGAGTCTGAGCTCCCTGATTGTTGATGAAATCGCTCAGAACCTGGACGTTGACGCCGGGAGTCGCTATGTGAGCGCCGAACCTGTAAATCACCAAGACGAGCAGCGTAAATAGGATCTTCTCTTTTAGTTCGGGTACAGCGAAGAGGTTGGGAATCTTGGGTGCGGTCATGCCTTAGCTTTCTACCTGACCTCCCGCCTTCTCGATCTTGGTACGAGCCGCAGCAGACGTTGCGCATCCGCTTACCGTATACGCCTTTGACACGTCACCCACACCGAGAATCTTGACAGGCTTCTCACTGTGGGAAACAAGTTCCTTCTCCTTGAGCGTAAAGGGCGTCACCTCGGCACCCTCGAGGCTTTCAAGATCCTTGAGGTTGACCACTTGGTTTGGAGTTCGGAAAGGGTTCGTGAATCCACGCTTGGGAATCCGCCTGATGAGCGGCATCTGACCGCCCTCAAAACCAGGACGCACGCCACCACCAGAACGAGATCGCTGTCCGTTCTCACCTCGTCCCGCAGTCTTACCCCGGCCGGAACCTGGTCCCCTGCCCTTCCGCTTGCGAACAGACCGCGCACCCGGGGGAGCCGGCAGGTTGTGAAGTCCTAGCTGATCTTGTTCCGCCATTATTTCTCCGTATTCGTCACGGCGACTAGATGGTGTACGCGACGCAACATCCCACGCACCGATTGGTTATCGGGCAGGACGACCTCATCCTGATGATGCTTGAGGCCAAGTGCGGTGAGCGTGCGTTTCATGGTGAAAGAGTGTCCGATTCCGGATCTCACCTGCCGCACACGCAATTTCCCAGCCACCACCGGTGCAGACTCCTTCTTCGCCGCTGGCTTGGCGACTGAACTCTTGGTGGGCGCTTTCTTCCTGGCCGTAGCAGCTGTTTTCGACTGCTTCGCAGCGGCCGGAACAGACTTTACCGCCTTGGCAGCCTTCGAGGACCTACTACTCTTTGAAGCTGTAGTCTTGGCCGCCTTCTTTGCGGTTTTCTTGGCAGCCTTTTTGGCCGCAGGCTTCTTCTTTTCAGGCATCTGGCTCACCATTGGTCAAATTCGGCGCTTGGCGCGGCCGATAGCCGATCGTCGAAACATCCGTACCCCGTTCACGGGCCAGTTGATCGACCGTTACCAGGCCGTAAAGTCCAGTAATGGTTGCCTGCACCATATTCCGCGGGTTTGTAGAGCCGATGCACTTCGTGAGCAGGTCTCTGATACCGGCTGCTTCAAGCACGGCCCTTACAGGTCCGCCGGCAATCACTCCCGTGCCTATACTAGCGGGTTTGAGAAGAACCCTTCCAGCACCGGCAACGCCGATCGTCTCATGGGGAATGGTGGTACCCTCAAGCGGTATCTGTCTCATAGATCTTCTGCCCGCCTCAACCGCCTTCCGGATAGCCTCAGCTACCTCGTTTGCCTTCCCGAAACCTACGCCGACTTTTCCTTTGCCATCGCCGACGGCGACCAGTGCACTGAATGAGAACCGTCTACCACCCTTGACCACTTTTGCTACGCGGTTAATCGCCACTACGTTCTCTACTAAGTCCGATTCCTGCTCTCGTCGCTCGCGACGAGGTCCGCGCTTATGATCCTGTGCCATCTAGAACTCCAACCCCGCTTTTCGCGCCGCATCTGCTACCGCCTTAACACGTCCGTGATAGGGGCATCCGGCGCGGTCAAAGACAACCTTCTTCACGCCTTTCTCCAGCGCCTGCTTACCGATCAATTCGCCCACGGCCGCGCTGACGGCTATTTTCCCTGACCCTTCTATCGTAAGCCCCTTCATGAGATCGCTG
>JACZVU010000160.1 GCA_022572485.1 Myxococcales bacterium | reverse complement strand
GCCGTTTTCGGCGCTGTGCGGCTTTCGACCGATTCCGGAAATCGTGGGGGTATTTCGAGCGTTTCGCGTCGAAACCTTCGCCAGCGAGATCGAGGCACTGGAGTGCGCGGCCGGCCCGGCGGCGCTCGAGCGTTTGATCGCGGCGGTACTGTCCGCGGACGGTGACCGACTCGCTCTCGCGATCGAACAGGTCGCGAAGGGTGCGGAGCTGCGGTCGGAGGATCCGGTCGCGCGCTGGATCACCGCACTTGCGGCGCTCTATCCGGGAGACGTCGGAGTGCTCGCCCCGCTGTTTCTCAACCTCGTTGCGTTGGCTCCCGGCGAGGCGATGTCTCTGGCTGCGGGGGAGCTGCACAGCTATCTCGAAGGCGTCGGGATCGAGATCATGGGCAATTCCGACAATGTGCTGCGCGGTGGACTGACCGCAAAGCACGTCGACGTTCCGGAACTCTGCCGGGTGCTGCGCTTCGAGTCGCGCGAAGCTGAGATCCTCCTACCGCGCGAAATCTCACCGAATGAGCGGATCTTCGAGACGCCAGCCGACGAGTTCGAGCTGGCGGTACTCACCGTTGCTGAGGATGAGCCCTGGCAGAGTGCGAGATCTCGCGGCGTCGAGATCCTGCTGACGATCGAAGGGGAAGTGACCATTACGGACCAGGGAGCCGGCGAATCCTTCGCCCTGGAACGCGGTGCCTCGGTGCTCATCCCAGACTCGGTGGAATGCTACGAGTTGGCCGGCGCAGGAATTGCCTACCGCGCGGGGATGCCGCGCGGCTGAGCGCAGGTTCGGCAGCGCCTCCAGCTGGTTTCAGCTGACTGCCCGGTAGAGAATGCCAAGTGCCGCGAGGAAGGAGAGCCCCAGGACGAGGGGCCTCACCCCGGCGCGCTCGACAGATTCGCGAATCCAACCCGAAGCCAGGTATCCCGCGAGGATCGCCGGCACCAAGGCGATCGAGAGGATGATTTCCACTCGCCCGTACCGGCCGACCGCGGCCAGCGCCACCAGTGAAACGAGCGCTCCGATCACGAAGTGGCCCGAAAGCGTGCCCCGGATGCGAGCTGCGCTTTCCCGCTGGTAGAGCAGCGCCATCGGTGGACCCCCAATCGAAGAGAGGGTCCCCATGAAACCCGATAAGGCGCCGGCTGCACTCGCAGTAGCTGGGTTCGGCTCGACCCGGAGACCCGAGAGGCTGAGTGCGACACCGAGCAGAACCAACCCCGCAAACAGAAAATCGAAGTTCTCGGAGGGCAGCGTGCTCCATACGAGGGCTGCCAGCAGCGTACCCACGATCCGTCCGGCGAACGCGAATCCGAGTCCGGCGAAATCGATGGCCTCTCGCTCGCGGAACGCGATCAGCAGGGTCAGCACCACGCTCGAGGCCATCAGCGGGCCCGGAATGAGGGGCGGGTAGATCAGGAACAGCAACGGCGCAGCGATCAGCCCCAGACCGAACCCCACGCAGGCCTGGACGCAAGATCCGGCGGCGACCAGCGCGAAGACCGCGAGGGCCTCTCCGGGTTCGAGCGGAAACGACAGAAGAGCCTCCATTCAGCTGTGCGGTGGGGAGCCTTTCGGGGATCGTGCGACGCCGCCGGGGTCATGAGCCCCTCCAACGAGGGTAGCATCCGCCCATGGTGGCAATCGCTTCGCTGCCGAAGAATACGGAGGTTCACCGTCCTGACGCGGATTGGCTAGGCGAATGCCGAATAGAGACTTCCGACCGTGGATTTGACTGCCCTGAACTTGCCGTTTGGCTCTCGGGCGATTTCGTCCACGAGTGCGATTTCGACCCCGATCTCTTCTCCCAATCGATCGCGAATTTTTCGCATCAATCGCTGTTCCGCATCCTTGTCGTACTGTAACCGCGGAACGACGAGCACCTTGATCGCTTCCTTCCGATCTTGAAGAATCTGTGCCTCGGCGATATTCGTCTGCCCCTTGAAGATATGGTCGAGGCGGCCGACCAGGCGTCCATCCGGTGTCATTACGAAGTCGTCTTCTCTTCCCTCCACGTCGAGAAATGTCTCACCAGGGCGGCCGCAGGGGCAGGGGTGATTGCAGCGCGTGCCGATGTCGCCGATCCGATAGCGAAAGAACGGAATTGCATCCGGCGCCAGCCCCGTTACGAGCAGTGATCCCCGAACGCTTTCCTCGTCGCTCTCGATCGGTTCGACTTCCACGATGCCGAACTCCATATCGACGTGCAGCCGATTCTCTTCGCAGCTGGTCATCGATACCGCGAATTCGCTGGTTCCGTAGCGATCGATGAGCGGCGCGTTGAAAGCAGCCTCGATGGCTTCGCGGTGAAACGCGAGCAGCCGCTCGGATGAGGGGAATACTCCCGCGAGGCGTCCGCGCGGCAGGGGGCGGCCCGAGTCGAGGAGTGCTCTTGCCATCAGGTAGAGCGAAGATGGATAGCCCTGCACCCAGCGCCCTTCCATCCGGTGAATTGCAGAGACGTAGCTGTCGAGATTCTCGGCCTTCATGTGGTAGGCGGAGAACAGTGTCTGTGCACCGTAGTGGTTGGTGCGCCAGAACGGTGGCGAGTTGACAGAAAAGGGAACGACCACGTTGCCACCGAAGCTGAGCCTTGGATCGCGGAGGCCGATTCCCTGGCGGCGGTACATACGCCACACCGTCGCGTACTCTTCCGCGAGAGCCTCGCGTGTGTGCCAGAAATCGAGTGCGGTTCCCGTGGTTCCACTCGAATGATTCTTGACGAGCCTCGCGCGGGAGCGATCGGTACCCAGGAAGCCGTAGGGATCCTTCGCGTATTCGTTCTTCTCGAGCGGCGGGACGGAGTCGAGGGTTTCCCGAATCGCCTCCTGCGGGTCCTTTTTGATGGAAGGCGGGGAAATGTCGCGGTAGCGAGGGACGTATCGACGCGCCCATTCCACGCGCGCCAGGAGGCGCTCTCGCTGAATTTCGTAGAGACGCTCGATCGGCGCGGAAGCCGTGCTTTCCAGTTCTGCAAGCCTGCGGTGGAAATAGGGTGTGTAGCGAGATCGATGGATCTGGTAGCCCCAGATGCTGAGGCCCACGTTCTGCAGGGGAACCGGTGTGTACCGTAGGATGTTTTTTAGTAGGAAGTTCATGGTCGGTATCGGGATGTGAACATCCACACCTACCTATCGAATCGATTCGAATAGTCTAGCCATTGCATGGTGGGTTTGATCCATTGGTCGACCGTTTCCAGTTTGTCTTCCGTGGGCTGATCTCCCGCAATCGTTGGATGCGCTTGTTGCCTCTTACGCCGCCGAAGAATTGTTGTCAGGATTCTAGAGTTGAAAAACGGAATCGTGCCCCAAGGCTCACCATTCCACAAGTTCGGAATCATCGTCATCGCGTGCCAGTAGCGCAACTTGTACGTCATGACGGACAACCTTCCGGATCGTTCTCACGCGGACGCACCGAGGCTTGCCGAGGTTCCGCGGAACTCGTAGGCTTGTCGCGTTTGAGGATTGCCATCAATACAACTTGCGCCGTCGCCGGGGGTGCGGTGACGTACCTGCGACACCTGTTGCCCGCTATGGCATCCCACGTCGGACAGGATGAAATCATCGCCATCGGGGACGCAGCTACCCGTGGGCTCCTCTCTCCGCCGCCTTTCGTGTGCTGGAGCGAGACGCCTCCGCTACGCGGAGGGCTCGCCAGAAGGCTGGCGCGCGAGAACCTCGACCTCCCTCGTCAGCTCCGGGCTTTGCGCGCCGACGTGCTGTTCCATCCGGGCAATTTTCGTGTCTTCCGGCCTGGCGTTTCCCAGGTGATCCTGATCCACAACCTCGCTCCTTTTCTGCCAGAGCTGATCGCGGACGAGTCGCTGCACCAACGTATTCGGCTCCGCTTGTTGCGCGGACTGACGCAATCCAGCGTGGATCGAGTCTCAGGCACGATCTTCATATCCGAATGGGGACGACGACTCGTCCTCGGCGACCGGACAGTGGACGAACGGCAGATGCCTGTGATCCCGTTCGGGTCCGAACATGGTGTCGTGGATCTGGGACAGGACGCATGCGGTCGATGGTTCCTGAAGGCAGATGAGTACGTGCTGGCTGCGTCACACCTCTATCGCTATAAGAAGCTCGAGAAATTGATCGATGCATGGGTCGAGCTTGGGGACCGTGTGTCGGCCTGGCCGCTGCTCGTCGTGGGAGAACCATTCGACCGGCAATACAGCAAGCGGATGGAACAGCGGGCGCGGCCCGCAAAATCCCGCGTGATTTTTACGGGCCGGCTCGATGGGGGTGCCCTGGCATCCCTGATGGCGAGTTGTCGCGCCTTCGTGTTCACTTCCGAGGCGGAAAATCTTCCTATCACTCTTCTCGAAGCGATGGCCGCAGGCTGCCCAATCATTACGAACCGTCACTGTTCGATGCCCGAGACCTGTGGCGATGCGGTCCTCTATGCGGACCCCGCTTCAGCCGCGAGCTATGGGCAGGAGCTCGAACGCGTACTGTGGGACGACGGGTTACGTACGGAATTGCGGCATCGGGCACTGCAGCGAGCGACCCGATTCCGATGGAGCGATGCGGCGCGAAGCACGCTCGAAGTCTTGCGTAATGCCGGAACGGGATTCGGGGGAGGTATGCGGCGGGTGGTTCACGGAGCCAGCGGCTCCGCGTCGAATGGCACAGCGTGATGTGGTCGCGCGCTTTGCAGAGATCTCTTAAGCCGCTGCCGGCGATGCAGGGTCGCGGATGATTGCTGCGGGCATGACGGAGCCCGATTTCTTTATCGTGGGGGCACCGAAGTGTGGGACGTCGGCTCTCGCGGAGTACCTTCGCCAACACCCGGATTGCTTCATGTGCTGGCCCAAGGAGCCACTTTTCTTCTGCGAGGACCTGCCAGGCATCCGTCAGATCGCGAGCCTACCGGCGTATCTGCGCCTCTTCGCGAATGCACCTCCCGGGGGCAGGCGCCGTTGGTGAGGCCAGCGCGATGTACCTCTACTCGCGGGTCGGCATTGCCCGTCTGCGGGAGCGCTTCGAATCGGCGCGGTTGATCGTGATATTGGGCAGCCCAATCGATCTGGTGGATGCCTTTCACGCCCAGCTGCGGTACGCGCTCGCTGAAGACCAGCCGCAACTTGCTGCCGCGTGGGAGCTTCAAGATAAGCGGGCGCAGGGAGCCTCCCTGCCGTCGTGCTGTCCAGAGTCGAAGCTGCTCCAATATCGGCGGGTTGCTCTGCTTGGGGACCAGGTGCGGCGCCTGGTCGCGGCCGTGCCATCGGAGCACGTTCACATCGTCGTCTTCGACAACCTGGCTCGGGACTCAAGAGCCGGATATCTGCAAATACTCGAGTTTCTCGGGCTTCAAGACGATGGGAGAGTGGATTTTCCCGCAGTCAATGCGCAGCGGGCTCATCGGCTACGCTGGTGAGCCGGCTGACCCAGCGCCCCCACCGCTCCGTGATCCAGGTCTCCAAGGCGCTCAGACGACGCTTCGGACTTGAGCGAATCGGAGTCCTAAACTGGCTTCGACGTGCCAGCAGAATCCCCGCCAGGCGGTCGGAGGTGCCGGGTGAACTTCGGCGGAAGATGGCCGATACGTTCGCCGAGGACGTTGAGCTTCTGTCGTCCCTGCTGGGGCGGGATTTTTCAACTTGGCTGGCCGGAGAATCTGTGTCCACGCCTCCCGATCGTTCGAAGACCCAGGAGATCTGACGTGATTTCGCAGGCCGCTCGTCTCATCGATCGACTCAACCTGGCCAATGTACCCGTCCGGCGGCGCGCCTACCAAGCGACGAACTCCGTCATCGCAGCAGTGGTTGGCGGGCCTTTGCGGGTCTGCCACGTCGTGGAATTTCCCAAATGTGGCGGAAGCTGGGTCTCCAACATCATCCGTTCTTACGTCGGTTCGAGCTTCAACGAAGGCTATCGCCTGATCGGACGTGACGAGGTAATACAGAAGCACGTCCTGTATCGACCGGACCTCGTACGGGTCGTGGTGGTTGTTCGCGATCCACGGGACATGTTCGTCTCGGCCTACTACCACGAGACGTCGTTCACCGATCGCGAGAAATCGCCGTCGATCGAACGCTATTTCCGGAAGAATCCGGAGCGGCCCACGGCCGAAGACTTCGCTGAGTACCTCGAGGCGAAGCTACTGCACGTCACCCATCCCCGCTTTTCCTACAGCCAGTTTTTGGACTCCTGGTTGGGACGTTCCGGAGCCTGCGTGGTTCG
>JACZVU010000159.1 GCA_022572485.1 Myxococcales bacterium | reverse complement strand
CGGTCACACCGGCGGTCTTCTTGAAATTCGGGCGGCGCGCCGCGGAGCACTACCTGGCTCGCGAGGCGGGTGATCCGCTCGATGCAATCCCGTCGGTTGCAGCAACCACGGCGGCCCCACTCGAGTTGCCGGAGTAGGTCACGTCGATGCAGAAATCTAAACCAAGCAAGGAGAACCAAGATGTCGAAGACGATTCTGGCCGGTGCCCTCGTGGCATCCATCCTGCTGGCGCTGCCGCCCGCGGCCAACGCGGATTCCGGAGATGGAGACAAGGCGGACAGCGCCCCTGAAGGCGGACACCACGGAGCGTACGAAGGCCACGGAGGCGCCCCGCCGCAGCCTGCGAGTCTGGCCGGCGCCTGGACGGCACTGATGGCGACGCGCGACGCCATCGCGGGCGACGTCGAGAGCGGCGCGCTGGACGACGTCCACGCCAAGGCCGAGCCGCTTCCCGAGCTGATCGCCGCATTGCTCGAGCAGTCGGGCGATCTTGACGCGGGCAAGCGAGCGCGCGTCGAAGGGGCGGCCAAGCAGGTGACGCGTGTTGCGGATGCGCTGCACGCGGCAGCGGACCGCGGCGACGCGGCCCGCACCCAGAAGGAACTATCGAGGCTCGACGGCCTGCTCGAGCTGATCCGTGCCCAGTATCCAGCCGGCGTTCTGGGCGCAGGCGCGCACGGTCACGAAGGCCACTCAGCCGCGCCCGCGCACGCTCAGGGAGCGCACGCGCATATGGAGCGGCCAGCGGGCGTCGTGGATGCGACACCACAAGCGACCGTTCGCATCCAGGCGTTCGACCGACTTCACTTCGAGCCGAAACGCATCGAAGTGCAAGCCGGGGTACCGACCCGCATCGAACTCGAGAACACCGGGGCCGCCGACCATTCGCTCGTCGTGAAGACGCCCGACGGAGAGCGCGACTGGGTACACCTTCACGCCCGGCCGGGCGTGACCCTAGCTGCGACCTATCAGCTCGATGAGCCTGGAACCTATCCGCTGCTCTGCGCGATTCCGGGCCACACGGAAGGCGGGATGATCGGCGAACTCGTGGTGCTGGCGGGCCATGGATCCGCGCATTCGGATCCCTGATGGTGCGCCGTCCCGGATGGAGGCGGCTGAAGCTGGAGATGCGCGTCTTGCCCAGGGTTTGAATTCGTCGTAACGTGTTGACGTCCTAAAGGGGCGTCAAGTATTTGGGTTGCTGGGCCGATTACTGCACGAGAGGGCAGCTGAGGAAGCGCGAGTGAGATCGAGTGTGAATTTCATATCCGCGATTGCGGTTGTCTTCGTACTCCACGCGGGCCTTTGCCCCGCGCTGTGCTTTGCCCGAAGCACCGAGCCGACCCCTTCTCATCTGGAAGGTGCGGGTGCGCTTGAAAAGGCACCCTGCCACGCCACGAGCAACACCCCGTCCCGCGGTGACGAGACCCGGGAAGATTGCGACATGAACTGCAGCCGTTTCGAGAGCGTGGCGCTTGCTGCATTTGCCCCGCGCGTGGGTCTGGATGCCCCCACAGCAGCTTTTTCTACCGTGCTTCTCAGACTGCTTCCTCGAACCGACGTAACTTCTTTCAAACCATACGAATTGGCATTGCTACCACCGCCTCGCAACCTCCTCCTCGTTAAAAACTCCTTCTTAATCTGATACGGGTCACCCGGCCCGCGCATTGCGGGTTTCGAGTTTTTGTTCGGAACGACGTGCGTCTAGTGCTCGTCTCCCGATAGCTTTTCAACTCGTTGTTTGGCTTGTGGTGATCCATGATCAAAGAATCGATTTCCTGCGCAGCTGTCGCGTTTGTTGCCACAATCATTCTTTCCCTCTTTCCGGCGCGGTCAGGATATGCGCAAAAGGGGCACGAAGAAAAAGACGCGCTGCCATCTTCACCGAGGGTGGAAGCTCCGCACGAGAACGTGGCATTGCAAAGCATGGCCGGCGAAGCCCATCGCCCACACGAGCACACCGCGCGCCGATTGCTCTTTTCTACGAAAGATGAAGCGGCGGTGTTTCCGCCGGACCCTCTGCCGCTGAACTGGTGCCTGGAGCGTGCGCAGCAGTCGAACCCTTCGATTGCGGTGGATGAGGCGGCCGCGGCGGCGGCCGCGCATCGGGTCTTGCCGGCGGGTTCCCTGGAGGATCCGCGCTTCAGCTACGAGGCCACCAACATCCCCGTCGGAGACTTCGCTTTCAACTCAACTCCGATGTCTGGCAACCAGTTGCGCCTCGAGCAGAAGTTCCCGTTTCCAGGAGTGCTTTCAAACCGTGAGCGGGCGGCGCGTGCTGGAGCTTCCGCTGCAACAGAGGATCTCGAAGACCGACGGCGCCGGGTGGCGGCCGCGGTGGAAGGCCGGTGGGCGGAGCTGGGGTTTGCCCAGCGCGCACTCGAAATTACCGACGCCAATATTGGGCTGCTCCGTCAACTGACCGAAATCGCAGAAACCAAGTACAGCGTGGGTTCCGGCCTCCAGCAAGACGTTCTGCGTGCACAGGTCGCGCTTACCCGGCTGCTCGATGAGCAACTTCGGCGAATTGAAGCGCTTGCTGCGGCGGAAGCGCAGCTGGCGGCCCTCTTGAACCTTCCGCCACAAACTCTTTTTCCGCGGACGGCCGGCCTGCGCGACGAATCACCGCTTCCCGAGATCGCGCCGCTGCTCGGCCACCTCGAGGACACGAGTCCGCTGCTCCACGCACTCGCGGAGCGCGTCGAAGAGGCGGAGCGTCTCCATCGGGCGACCGAATTCGAGGGCTATCCGGACTTCGACCTCGGTGTAGGCTACCGGATCCGGCAGCGCGCTATCGGAGATCCGGTGGCCGGAGATGACTTCGTGTCCGCGGGGGTGACGCTGAGGCTCCCCGTCAACCGCGGGAAATGGCGCGAAAAAGCAGCCGAACGGAGCGCGCTCGTCCGCCGTGCCGAGGCCGCGTACCGCGATGGGCGCGCCCGCCTGCGCAGTGCCGTCCGCACGACCTTTGCTGCCCTCGAGCGGGCCGATGCTGAGGTGGTTCTGCTCGAGACGGGCCTCGTTCCGCAAACCCGCCAATCTCTCGAATCGAGCCGATCGGGTTACCAGGTGAACAAGGTCGACTTTCTGAGTCTGATCGACAGCCAGGTGCGTCTCTTAGACGCAGAGCTCAGCCTGGTTCGTGCGGTCGCCGACCGGCGCGCGGCCTTTGCTGCGCTCGAGAGTGTCATCGGAAAGGAATTGCGATGAACCTGAAGAAAACGATCTCGATTGTCTTGATGGTGGCTGCGGGTGCCGCGGGCGGCTGGCTCGCGAACGGGGTGTTTGTCTCCGCACCTGCGGGGCCCGTGATCCGCGAGTCAGGTTCGGGTCCCTGCCCTGGAGGGGCGCAGCCCGCCTACTGGAAAGCGCCGATGGATCCCAGCTACGTGCGGAACGCGCCCGGCAAATCACCGATGGGAATGGATTTGGTGCCTTTCTGCGCTTCGGATGACGACGCATTGCCCAAAGGCGTAGTGAAAATCAATCCGGGAATGATCCAGAACATGGGCGTGCGGACGGCCCTCGTCGAACGGCGTGACCTCACGCGCGTGGTGCGTGCGGTCGGGCGCGTGGATTACGACGAGCGCCGGGTCGAGCACGTCCACATCAAAGTCCAGGGCTGGATCGAGAAGCTCTACGTCAAATACGAAGGCGAGGTCGTCACGCGCGGACAGCCGCTGCTTGAACTCTACTCTCCCGAGCTGGTCTCGACCCAGGAAGAGCTGCTGATTGCGGCTCGCTACCGAGACGCCACCAGCGAGAGCCCGTTTCCCGACGTGAAGCGGGGGGGGGAGGATCTGTTCGAAGCCACGCGCCGACGCCTCGAGCTCTGGGACATCCCTGAGAGAGACATCGATCAGCTTCTGGATCGCGGAATCGTCCGCAAGACCCTTACCCTCTACGCACCGGCCAGCGGAGTCGTCACGCACCTGATGGTCCGGAAGGGCATGGAGGTCGGAGCCAATGACAACCTCTACACCATCTCGGATCTCTCGCGGGTCTGGGTGTATGCCGACGTCTACGAGTACGAGCTTGCGTGGATCGCCGAGGGACAGCGCGGTGTAGTGGAACTGAGCTACCTGCCCGGCGTCTCCCTCGAGGGGGTGGTTACCTACATCTATCCCTATCTCGATCCCAAGACCCGCACCGCACGCGTTCGCCTGGAGCTCGACAATCCCGGCGGAGTACTCAAGCCAGACATGTTCGCCAACGTGAGTATCGAGGCGAAGACCCTAAAAAGTGTACTCTCGGTTCCCGAGGAGGCCGTGATTCGTTCCGGTCATCGGAACCTGATCATCGTCGCTCTTGGCAATGGCCGTTTCCAGCCCCGAGATATCACGCTAGGCCTCGACACGGGCGATGGTTGGCTCGAAGTTCGAAGCGGGCTTCGTGAATCGGAGCGGGTGGTGACATCGGGCCAGTTCTTGATCGACAGTGAGAGCAAGCTCCAAGAGGTGGTCCAGAAGCTTCTGGCCGGTGACGGAAATTCGGCCGCTACAACCGATCCGGCCGTTACAACGGACTCGACCGATGGGGTGGAGCATTCGATGCCGAATGGCGAGATGGAAGGCGCGAGTCACGAAGGCCATGCCATGCCCGCTGAGGCCGCGGGTGCTGAAGAGCACGCGATGTCGGCGGGTGAGAGGCCGCATGACGCTCACGACATGCGGCCGCATTCGAACGAGCCGAAGGAGTAAGCCGTGCTGCGTCGCATCATCGAGGGCTCGGCCAACAACCCGTTTCTGACGGGGCTCCTGGCCGTCACCATTCTCGGTTGGGGCGTGTTCGCCCTGATCAACACGCCGTTGGACGCGATTCCCGACCTCTCCGACGTGCAGGTGATCGTGTTCACCGAGTTTCCCGGGCAGGCGCCCCAGGTGGTCGAGGACCAGGTCACCTACCCGCTCACCACGGCGATGCTGTCCGTACCTTTTGCGACCGTCGTTCGGGGCTACTCGTTTTTCGGTTTTTCCTTCGTCTACATCATCTTCGAGGACGGAACCGACATCTACTGGGCGCGCAGCCGCGTGCTCGAGTACCTGAACTTCGTCTCCGGCCGACTTCCACAAGGGGTCAGCCCCACGCTGGGGCCCGATGCCACCGGAGTCGGGTGGATTTACGAATACGCACTGGTCGACCGGACGGGACAGAACGATCTGTCCGATCTTCGCTCGATCCAAGACTGGTACCTCCGCTACGAGCTGCAGACCGTTCCCGGTGTCGCAGAGGTCGCCAGCATCGGCGGCTTCGTGCGCCAGTATCAAGTAGAGGTCGACCCCAACGCGCTTGCCTCCTACGGCATCTCGTTGATGAAGGTGCGCCAAGCCATCTTGCGCAGCAACAACGATGTCGGTGGAAGGCTCATCGAAATGGCGGAGACCGAATTCATGGTCCGTGGACGCGGCTACATCGCGAGCCTCGAGGACCTCGCCTTGATCGCGATCGGGACAGATGGAAGGGGAACGCCCATCCTGCTGCGCGATGTCGCCCACATCCAGAAGGGCCCCGAACTCCGCCGAGGCCTCGTGGAGCTGAACGGCGAGGGCGAGGTGGCAGCCGGCATCGTGATCATGCGCTTCGGCGAGAACGCGCTGGAGGTCATCCGCAACGTCAAGGCCAAATTGAAACAGCTCGAAGCCGGCCTGCCCGAGGGTGTCGAGATCGTCACCGTCTACGATCGATCGAGCCTGATCGAGCGGGCCGTCGACAACCTGACAGAGAAGTTGATCGAGGAGAGCATCGTCGTCGCTGTGGTCTGCGTTCTCTTTCTCGGTCACTTCCGCAGCGCCCTCGTGGCAATCCTGACGTTGCCGCTCGGGGTCTTGATCTCGCTGATCGTGATGTATCACCAGGGGATCAACGCCAACATCATGTCGCTGGGGGGGATCGCGATCGCGATTGGTGCGATGGTGGACGCCGCCATCGTGATGGTCGAGAACGCCCACAAGCATCTCGAGCGCGATGCTGGGAAGAAACCCCGGGAGCGAATCATTATCGATGCAGCCGTCGAAGTCGGGCCCGCACTGTTCTTTTCGCTGCTGATCATCACGGTCTCCTTCGTGCCGGTCTTCAGCCTCCAAGCCCAAGAGGGTCGCCTTTTCAGCCCTCTCGCGTTCACCAAGACGTATGCGATGGCGGGGGCTGCGTTCCTGTCGATCACGGTGGTTCCACTGTTGATGCTGTTGCTGATCCGCGGAAAGATCAT
>JACZVU010000158.1 GCA_022572485.1 Myxococcales bacterium | reverse complement strand
CAGATCCGTGTAGCCTTGAACCTCCGCATATTCGGCTCGGTCCGCGGGTCGGCTCAGCGCAGTCTGTAGACGATCGAGCTGCACCGCTGCCTTTTCGAGGTCTCCGGCGTCCGCGTAGAGGCGCGCGTAGTCGATCCGATTTGCGGTGGCACCGATTTCGAAGGCGAGTGCATCAGCGCTAACCGCTTCCCGGATTGCATCATCTCGCTTGCCGAGCTGGAGTTGAATCTTCGCGAGCAGGTCGTGGAGCTTCATCCGATCGGCGGGCGTGTCGGGCGCATCGGCGTGTTCACGGGCCAACTCCGCGGCTTCGAGCGCCTGGCGGTAGAGCGCGCGCTCGTAGAGTTTCAACCCGACCGAGAGATGCTGCTCGTAGGTGATTTCGGGGAGCCTTGCGCGGCCTGGCGCGGGTGCAGGTGTACACGCGCGCAGCCTCTTGAACGCGCGAACAACCGCGGGTTCGACCGGGCGATCGGCCAACCCGTCCTCAAGCGGCGGGCCAGCCGATCGCCCGGTCGACCCCGCGTACAACCGCACGAGCCGCGCGGCCTCGTGGTTGGCGCCGTACTCAGATGCTACCGCGGCGAGAAGCTCTTGGAGAGCGGTGCTCGCATCGTCGCCCGCTTCGCACAGGCCTGCGGCCCGACGGGTCATACCGATCAGGTCCGCTGGTTCTGCGTCGGCCCGGAACGGGACGAAAAAGAGCACAAAACCACACGCCACAGCTGCGATCAGGAGCCAGGCGGATTCGAATCGCATCGGGCCTCCTCGCGCTTGCGGCCGACCACACCTCTCTTCTATTCACCCATGCGGAAATTGTACTCTAGCTTTCGAGCTCCGGGAGCGAGGCGAAGAGATCGAGCGCTTCGGGGTTGGCGAGCGCTTCGCGGTTGTCGACCGCGCGCCCGTGGACGACGTCGCGAACCGCCAGCTCCATGATTTTTCCACTGCGGGTTCTCGGAATATCCGACACCTGGACCACACGCGCCGGAACGTGCCGCGGGCTCGCTTGCTCGCGGATTCGCGTCTGGATCCGCTCGACCAGCTTCTCATCGAGTTCGATGCCGCCGCGAAGCCGGACGAAAAGAACCACGCGCACATCCCCTTGCCAATCCTGACCGATCACGAGACTTTCGAGGACTTCGTCAATCTGCTCGACCTGTCGGTAGATCTCGGCAGTTCCGATTCGTACGCCACCGGGATTCAAGACCGCATCGGATCGCCCATAGAGAATGACCCCTCCGCGCTCATTGAGTTCCGCAAAATCCCCCTGACACCACACACCGGGAAACTTTTCGAAGTATGCCGCGTGGTAGGATTCATCGTCTGGATCATTCCAAAAACCGATCGGCATCGATGGAATCGGCGCGCTGCAGACGAGCTCTCCCTTCTCGCCGCGGACAGATTGCCCGGCATCATCGTAGATCTCGACCTTCACCCCAAGACAGCGCACCTGGATCTCACCGCGCCAAACCGCTCCGATCGGATTGCCACCCACGAAGCAAGAAACGATGTCCGTGCCACCTGAAATTGACGAGAGGCAGAGATCGCGCTTGATATTCGAGTAGACGTAATCGTAACTCTCGGCTGCCAACGGAGATCCCGTTGACAACATCGTTTCCAAGCTCGACAAGTCGTGCGTGCGGGCTGGCTCGAGTTCTGCCTTGGCGAGTGCGTCGATGAATCTCGCAGAGGTTCCAAAGACCTTCATCCGCTCCTTCTCGGCAAAATCAAACAGCGCGTTGCCATCGGGATGAAAAGGCGATCCGTCGTAGAGCAACAGGGTCGTCTCCGACGCGAGGCCCGACACCATCCAGTTCCACATCATCCAACCACAAGTCGTAAAGTAGAAAAATCGATCGCCCGGCTTGAGGTCGACGTGCAGCCGGTGCTCCTTCAGATGCTGGAGCAGGATTCCTCCAGCGCCGTGAACGATGCATTTCGGAACCCCGGTCGTTCCGGAGGAATAGAGGATGGTGAGGGGATGATCGAACGGGAAGGCTTCGAAGTCGATCACCTCGGAGTCAAAGGCATCGAGCGCGTCGGAGTAGCGAACCGCGTTCGACATGCTTTCGGCCGGCGCGTCCGACCCGCTGTAGGATGCGATCACGACCTTCCGCAGTGAAGGAATCTGCTCGCGAATCTCTTCGACGCGCTCCGTCGAATCCCACCACCGGCCACCGTAGCGATAGCCATCAGCGGCAAACAGAACCACCGGCTCGATCTGACCAAAGCGATCCACCGCGCCCTGTACGCCGAAATCCGGCGAGCACGACGACCAGATCGCTCCGAGGCTGGTCGTCGACAACATCGCAACGACGGCCTCGGGCATATTGGGTAGATACCCGACGACGCGATCCCCAGCCTGCACCCCCCATGCCCGAAGTTGCCGCCGCAGCCGCGAGACAGCGCTGTAGAGTTCTGCAAAAGAGAGCGATCGGGCGACGCAATCCTCGCCGCGAAAGATCAGCGCCGGGGTGTTATCGCGTCTGCGCAGCAGATTTTCGGCGAAATTGAGGCGCGCATCGGGAAACCAGCGGGCGCCGGGCATCCGGCCGCCGTCCCGCAGCACGCAATCGCCCCTTTCCTGACAGGAAACCCCGACGAACGACCACAGCGATGTCCAGAATTGCTCGGGTTCTTCGATGGACCAGCGATAGAGGGTCGGATAGTCGCCGATTGGAATCCGCCATTCCTCTTCTACCACACGGATGAACGCAGTGAGGTTGGCCGCTTCGACCCGCTGCCGGCTGGGCTGCCAGATCGGCTTCATGGCGAATTCTCCTGCGCGCTGACGAGCGAAGGGTGTCGCTGCGAGCGACGAAATGTAGGCCTCGGAGCCTCGCGCAGCGAGCCCGCCGCGCGAAGTTGCGCAATCGGCGCCAGCTGCTCACAATTACGCATCGCGCGAGCCCACGTTCAGGGGTCGCTCGGGTCGTGCTTGGCGTCGGCTTGGTAGCAACTCGAATCCACCCATTGGCTGGGCTCGCGTATCATGGGCTGGACTCGCGTATTGATCATGTTGGGAAGACGGGAGATTGTATTGGGCTACGTGATCGCCGCCTACGGAATCGTCATCGGATCGCTCGGCGCCTACGTGCTCTGGATTCACAGCCAGCGCCGAAAACTGATGGGGCGGGGCGAGAAAGATCCGAAGGATTCAGGAAGGATCTGACTTCGGTGTAATTCTAGATGGTTCGAAAAAGGATCCACTTCTTCAGCGCGAGGCAGAAACGCGCCTAGAGAGGATCGCGGAATCGGGTTACACCAATCTTCGTCGGGAACCGGTGCACGGTATTCTGCGGGACTCACTAGCTGCGCCCAAGAGTCCACATCAGCGCCAGGAGATCGACTCACCTGCGCTCAACCGAGTACGTCTGGAGCTACCCGAAGCTCAACCCGCTGGGCGAATACTGGCGTTCTTCGATCTCGAGCCATTCGCGACGATTGCTCGTCGCCACACGCGATCGCTCCAGCGCAAGCCCAATCTTCTCTGGCCCTTCCTGAGACACAGTCCGGCTTCCATTACGTCTCAAGTAGGGCTTTATTTACACAGGTATCACTACTCGCTCTGGATGTCTCTGGGACGGCCATCGTCGCAACCCGACAGCACAGATCCCGCCGCCAGAAGCGCAAAGACAGCGGTCAGAACACAAAATCATCTCGATCCCATTAGGCGCATCCGATATCTCCCATTTATGTTTTGCTTGCGATTTAATGGCCCACTGTCTTCAAATTCAACGAGACGCGGGAGCTGCGGATCCATTGGCGAATCACCGCACGCTACCCGGGTAACGTAGATACCGAAATCCGGTTACTGAACCGATTCGGGGAACCAACTCGCGTCATCGCTGATGGTACGCTCGCAACCCGTCAGCAGCGCACCCGCGAACCCCGCCACAGCCAGCGCAACGAGAACCCAATCCAAAATCGACGATCTACAACGCACCGGTCCCCCTCCATCGCAATTTCAGGTCCCCGATCCCGCAATTTCAGGTCCCAAACCCTAGATCCTAGATCCTAGATCCCGAATCCCAGGTCCCAAAACACGACATTCTACCGCTGCTCGGATCGGGCCTCCTCGATCGGCCAAGCCCGGGAACTCAACAAACTCCGACCGCTTCGCTCATCCAGTCTTTATCAATCTTGGACTGAAAATTCCAGGCCTAGGTGTGGGACCCAAAAAGATTGTTGACGCGCTTTTCTGAGCCGAGCCATCGGAGGTTTCTTTCCGATCTCTCGGTGGGGTCGCTCATGATTGTAGTGCTTCACCCAGGGACGCAAGGAAGCCGCCCGCGTGGGCAATTCGAGGCAAGGATGCCAGGCCAGAAGGCCGCCACGCAACCGGCCATGAAGGTCGCCAGGAGAACCAGGCGCGATGAAACGGGCTTCGAGCGATGCCAGTTCGGGCCTGCCGGCGGCTCGGCGCGAGGCCAGCGATTTTCCTCAACATCGGTGGCCAGCGAAGCGTACATTCGCAAAACGCACAGAGCGCGTAGGGGGCGATCGCGACCCACGCAACCAGCCCGAGTGCGGAAGTCGCTCGTTCGACGAGCACCTACGCGCCTCCGCGTTCGCGCAGGATCTCGGTGAGTGCACGAGCAACGCGGCGGGGATCGGTGGCATCGGCAATCACGGAGATCACCGCGATGCCCGCGACACCTGCCTCGGCTACCCGAGCGACATTTCCGAGGTCGATTCCGCCAATCGCGATGACCGGCTGCGGCTGTACGGCACGCACCACCTCTGCGAGTCGTTCGACACCTTGGGGGTTACGGGGAGAACCCTTGGATCCCGTCGCGAAGATCGGCCCGAATGCGATGTAGTCGATCGACTCCTCACAGGCCTCACGGGCTTGCTCGAGAGAGTGCGTGGATCGCCCGACCATCAATCGCGATCGCGCAGCCATCGGAATCCTCGATGGGGAAATATCATCCTGGCCGAGATGAACACCATCTGCGTCTGCGGCGAGCGCCAGATCGAAGCGATCATTCACGAAAAAACCGACGTCGAATTTTCGCGTGATCGCTCGAATCGCCTCGGCCCATTCGAGCGCCACCTGGTCGGTGGCACGCTTGGCGCGAAGCTGAACGACCGAAGCCCCGCCCTCGCAGGCGGCCCGCGCTTGATCGATCGGATCGATCTTCCAGTTCGGCGCGTCATCGGCGAGAACCATCAACCCGCGGAACGAGGCAATCATTTTCGATCCACTAACACGATTTCGAGATCCGCGATCTCCTTGCGCAATACATTTCGATTGATTCCGAGCAGGACTGCAGCAGGAATCTGGTTGTCATCGGTATGGGAAAGCGCGACCTTCAGCAATGGTCGTTCGACACGCTCGAACATGTCGTCGAGCATGCGCTCCGGATCGCGCGCCACTTCAGGCGGCTCGCTCCTCGTCGCGCAGCGCGGGCGCGCGCTTCACCACGGCGAAATAGTTTCGTGTCAATTCAAGAATCTCGTCGAGGTCCTGCGATTCCAGTGTCTGCTTCCGAAACTTCGCGCTTCCGCTCAAACCACGTGAATACGCAGAAAGATATTTTTTTAGGTTGCTCGCCAACGTCCCGGGATCCGTGAAGACACGCTGCATCCAACCGACGTGCTTCTCGATGGTGGCAAGCCTCTCGGCGCGAGTCGGTCCGCGCGCGCGCCCCCCTGTTGCAAGCGACAACGTCTGCTCGAAGATCCACGGATTTCCCATTGCTCCTCGACCAATCATCACGCCCGCAGCACCGGTATCTGCGAGCATCTCGAAGACATCGGCGGGCGTGACGATGTCGCCATTGGCAAGGACCGGCACTTCGGGTACCGCCTCGACGACGCGACGGATGATGCTCCGATCCGCTCGCCCAGTGTACTGTTGGGCGCGGGTGCGGCCGTGAACCGAAATCAACTCGGCGCCCTCATCGACCGCGATGCGGGCAAATTCCGGTGCGACGATTGACTCCGCGTCCCAGCCGGTCCGCATCTTGACCGAGAGGGTTCCCGAGAAATTCTTTCGCATGGCGCGGACGATCCGACCCGCGTGCGGCAGATCGCGCAACAACGACGAACCCGCCCGGTTCTTGATGAACTTCTTCACCGGGCAGCCCACATTCAGATCCACCCAGGCTGCGCCCTCGGCGGCGAGCATTCGGCAGGCCTCGCCGAGAATCTCGGGATCCGATCCGAACAGCTGGAAGGCGACCGGAGCTTCACGCCGGGCCGTCTCCAAGACC
>JACZVU010000157.1 GCA_022572485.1 Myxococcales bacterium | reverse complement strand
CATCAACAGCGGGTTTTCCCGAAAATACGAATACGAAGAAGAAGCCGATGACGATATGACGGTCGGCTATTGGCACGTGGTCGAACGGGACTGAGTCCGGTCCCCGTGGCCGGGGCGTCTAGCGCGGACGGCCTCACGGACCGCGAAGTGTTCTGATTGCATCGCACGTCTCGAAGTGCGCACCGCCGAGCGTCGTTGCTCTTGCGCGACCATGCCGCCCATGAACACTCCGAGCAGATTCGCCTTCTCGATTTCGAGGGCGTCCATCAGTCCGACCGTGTCGTCCGCGAGGCTCGCAGTGGTGAAAGCGCCCCCCGAATCCTCGCTCCCACCCACGCCGGGGTGATCGAAAATCAGCGTGCGGTGTTCCTGGGAGAAATCGGGAACCTGGATGGGGAGCCAACCGCGGCACGATCCTCCGGTTCCCATGATCAAGACCAACGGGACCCCGGATTGCTCGCCGTGGAGTTCGTAGTAGACCTTGCGCGAGCGGACGACGGCGTGGGGCACGCGCCCATGCTAACGCTACCCGGTTTGAATTTGAAGGAATCGACCCGCCGCTGGATGGGGGGGCTCGAAGGCTCCTACTTGCTCATCTGCTTGAGGTCGCTCAGCACTGCGCGGGCAACGGCTTTCAGCGTTTCGAACACGCCCGTTCCCACCGTCGAGCAGGCTTCGAAGTCCGGTACACCGATGGGGTTGAGGAGGCGGCGGATCTCATCGAGTGGAGCCGCATTGGGAAGATCGCGTTTGTTGTACTGCACGATGTAGGGCGTCTTGTCGAGATCGTAACCCTGTTCGGCGAGATTGAGCTTCAGGTTATCGAGGCTTTCGAGGTTCGCCTCCATTCGTTCGATCTGGCTGTCGGCCACGAAGACCACGCCATCCACACCTTTCAGGATCAGCTTGCGGCTCGCGTCGTAGAAGACTTGACCCGGAACAGTGTAGAGGTGGAAGCGTGTCTTGAAGCCGCGGATCTGCCCCAGTGCGAGCGGCAGGAAATCGAAGAAGAGGGTGCGCTCGGTTTCGGTTGCAAGCGAGATCATCTTGCCTTTGAGGTCGGGGTTCGTCTTGTTGTAGATGAACTGCAGATTGGTCGTCTTGCCACACAGACCAGGTCCGTAGTAGACGATCTTGCAGTTGATTTCGCGCGAAGAGTAATTGATGAAGGACATTGACGATCTACATCGAAAAGAGGTTGTCGATGTCTTCGTCCGTGATCTCGGAGAAAGGCGCATCGCCACCTCCCTCCGCATTCGCTTGTTCCGAGCGTTTCTGGATCTGTTCAAAAACCTTGGCGAGTTCGGCTCCGGCTTTCTTCACCCGCAGCCGGACGAGTCCGAGCGAGCTGCGTTCGTCGAAGATCACGACCAGGATGATTCGCTTTGCGACCAGCGAGATGTGGAGATTGTCCCGTTGACCCTGGTGGAAGTGGATCGGAAATTCCTCTTCGCCGACAATCTTGGCGAGGCCTCCAGTCGCCGCGATGCAACCCGCGGTCAGCGACGCGAGGCTCGTCGTGTCGATCCCCCGCATCTCACCCGCTTCTCCGATGAGCTGTCCGTTTCGATCGACGACGAAGATGCCCTTGGCGTTTGCGTCCCGAACGAGCTTCTGGATGACGGCCAAGACCTTGCGAAAGTCCTCGTCGTACATCACCAGCTGCGTGTCATTCATCGGCAATTGCCTCGATAAGCAGTGGGGCAGTCAGTGGGTTCCCCTACGCACCTTACCGCGTATGGCAAACTCCCGGCAAGCATAAGCCCGGCGAGTGGTTCGGCGCACTCGGGACGCGGCTTTAGTCCGATGCTCGGTGCCCCCCGATCTAAATGGGGCCGCGATTTTCCATCGAGCGGCCGATGGTGACGTGATCTGCGTATTCAAGATCCCCACCCAGGGGCATCCCACAGGCAATCCGGCTGAACTTCGCACCACACCCGGCGAGCTGCGTTGAGATGAGATGGGCGGTCGCATCGCCTTCGGCATTCGGATTGGTGGCCAGGATGACCTCTCCCACCTTTCCGGATTTCAGGCGGGTCTCGAGCTCAGCAATTCTCAGCTCGTCCGGCCCCACTCCATCGATTGGCGAGAGCACCCCCCCCAGCACGTGGTAGTGGCCTCGGAAAACCCTGCTGCGCTCGATGGCCACGAGATCGGCAGGTTCCTCGACCACGCAGATCACAGAAGGGTCTCGGCGATCGTCGCGGCAGATCGCACAGGGAGATTGGTCGGTGAGGTCGAAGCAGGTCTCGCAGAGTACGATTTCGTGCTTGAGGCGTTCGATCGCTTCGCTCAATTCGCGCACGACCGAATCCGGAGCACCCAGCAGATAGAACGAGAGCCGCGTGGCGGATTTCTCGCCGATGCCCGGCAGCCTCTTGAGGGCGGTGATCAGGCGCTCGATCGGTGCGGGTGTGCTTCGCATGGATCTATGGGGCGCTTCCGGGGCCGCCGAGCGAGCCCGGCAATTGGATGCCGATCGAGGCGCGCTGGAACTCTTCCTGGACCATGCGCTGCGCGTTCGTCAGCGCTGCGTTGACGGCCGCCGCGGTGAGGTCTTGGATCATGCGGGTATCGCCCGATTCCAGCAGCGAAGGTTCGATTCGGATCTCGAGGATTCGCAGTGCTCCGGTCGCCACGACGGTCACCATTCCTCCGCCGGACTCTCCCTCGACTCGCCGCTCCGCGAGGTCGCGTTGCAATTCGGCGATCTTCTGCTGGGCCTGCTGCGCCTTCTGGAAGAGATCGGCGAAGTCGGGAGAGGTCATCGCGCATGCCCCGTGGGCCGGATTTCGAGGATCTCGCCGTTGAGGATCTCGACCGCGCGATTGACCGCGGGATTCTTGAGTGCCCGCTGTGTCAGCTCTCGCAGCGCTTCTCCAGTGGGCGTGGCTTTTGCGTCCGCCGCCGCTCCGCTCCCGGCTTCGGCATCCGCCTCGGTGGTTTCGATTTGAACCCGAATGGGGTGCCCAAAGAATTTCGCGCAGGCCGCTTCGAGTGATTCGAGTCGGTCTTGCAGCCGTTGGGCGGCGAAGGGTTTTGGAATGAACACCCGTATGTGCTGATCGTCATGCTCGAGCAACTTCCCACCCTCGAGAGCCGCAACGAGTCCGGGGTGTTTTTCTCTAATGAAGTCGCGCAGGCGGTCGAGTACCACGGCCGGGTGTGCGTCGAAACTTCCGTTGCTCGGGGGCGAATCGGGCGACCCCGCCTCGCGCTCGGATGCGCCTTCCGTTGGTGCCGCGCCGTGTGCTCCAGGCGAGCTGGAGTGCGAAGCCGCATTGCGGCGTCCATCACGTGGCGCGCTGCCGCCGGGTCCGCCGCCGGTCGGGCCCTCCCGAAGCCCGCGCTCGAGCGCGTCGATACGCGCGAGCAGCTGCGCGACATCATCACCCGACGGCATCGCCGCGAGTCGAACCACCGCCATTTCGAGCACCGCGAAGGGTTGGGGAGCCCAGGCGAGATCTTCCTGTTCCTTGAGGAGCGCTCGGAACATCCGCCGCAGCCGGGCTTCCTCGCATCTTTCGGACAGTGCGCGGAGTTCTGCGATCTCCGCGTCGCCTCCCTCCACGAGTTGGTTTGCGTCCGGCGCGATGCGCAACACGACCAGATCGCGAAGCAGTGCGAGCAGGTTTTCGCCGAGCCGCTTGGCATCGATGCCGCTCGCGCCCGCGCGGGCGCAAGCCTCGATCGCCGCGGCGGTATCTCCGTTCACGCAGGCTTCCGCGATCGCGAGCAGCAATTTTCGATCGACGAGGTCCAGTATGTCCGCCACCTGCTCGTCGTCGATTTCGGTCCCGCCAAAGGAAACGATCTGATCGAGCAAAGTCTGGGCGTCGCGCAGGGAGCCGTCCGCCTCGCGCGCGATCGCGAGCAGGCTTTGCTCCGAGACGATCACGCCCTCGGCCTTGGTGATTGCGGCCAGGCTCTCGACGATCTCGCGGACCGCGATGCGCCGCAGATCGTGACGCTGGCAGCGCGAAATCACCGTAAAGGGGATCTTTTCAGGGTTGGTGGTTGCGAACACGAAGAGGCTGCGCGGTGGCGGTTCTTCGAGGGTCTTGAGCAGCGCGTTGAAGGCCGCGGTCGACAACATGTGGACTTCGTCGACGATGAAGATCCGGTGCTTGCCGGGTGAAGGCGCGTAGCGGATCGCTTCGATCAACTCGCGCACATCGTCGACGCTCGTTCGACTTGCCGCATCGACTTCGCGGACGTCGGTTGAGGTCCCTGCGGCGATCTCGTTGCAGGAGACGCACTCGCCGCAGGGTGTGTCGGTCGGCCCTTTCTCGCAATTCAAGCAGCGGGCTAGAATTCGCGCGAGGGTGGTCTTGCCGGTCCCGCGTGGGCCCGTCAACAGGATCGCGTGGGGCACGCGATCCGAGCGGATCGCATTGCGCAGTGGCCGCGTGACGTGCGCCTGGCCGTAGACGTCATCGAAGTTCTGGGGGCGCCACTTGCGGGCGAGAACCTGGTAGCTCATCGGGTGCCGTGGAGGTGGGGGTGGGGGAAGACCATGGGATCCTGTTCGTCCAATCTGACCGGCACCGTGCTGCCGACTTGAGAACATCGACGGCTTGCGGAGAGCCGGGATCGCAGGGCACCCCCACTCGCAACCGAATTCCCGCTACCGCTGCTTCCTTCCGGATCTGACGGAGTTCACGAGGTTCGTGATCGAACGGGACCCTGCGATCGCGGCTCTCGACAAGGCGTTCTCGACTCTACTCGTCTCGTCCGAGGGGGTCAATCGCGTACCCCGACGCGTCGATGGATTGCGGCTGGCGCGAAGTGGACGCTGCGCAATCGCCAAACAGACGCACGACCGGGTTGGCGGAGCGTGCAGTCTGTAGCGATCTCGTCACTCGGCCGAAATCCCTGATCTACAAGGAAAATACAGGGAAATCGCACAAAACCCGGCTTCACGCGAAGCCCGCGTCTGCGACCCGGCCCTTTCTCGAGGTCCTGGCCGGCGTGTTCCCTAGATTCGAGAACAGTGAAATTCGTGGAGTGCTCATCCGCGCGAGCCGCCGCCTGACCTCGAAGACCCGAAGAGCAACCTGGATACTGAAAGCTTCTCGTCGTACCCGGCGCGTGCGAGGGGCTGTTCGATTCGCTTCCGGTCGCTCAGTGAGCCATCAGTCAGCAATAGATCAATTCAAACAAAATTTTCGTACCAGTCCCAGCGGCGCTCGTCCTCGCCAATCTTCATCAGGCCCACAATAGAGGATGTTGCTGGGACTTGAATGATTCCCAAGTTGACACGGTCGGAAAATAGTTCCTTCCGGGTCTGCTCGGGAACCAGCTTGGTCGCTTTGATAAACAGATGCAGAACTTTTTGTCGATTGCTCAGGTGATCCTGGTTGCTATCTGCGGGGGGAGGGAATACGAGCTGATAAGCGGGATAACTACGAAGATAGCGAATGAGCTTGCTAATGGATGGACAATTGGCGTCATCGAATACAATCATGCCACCAACTCTGATCATTCGATTCAGGTAAAAAAAATCAACCAGGGCATGATCGAAGGTGTGATACCCATCTATGAAGTCAAAATCAAACGTTTCACCCGACGCTATCAATTTAGGCAGTGCAAATTCAGACGGTTGTTCCACGAGTGTAAAGAAATCTATATTTCTCTCTTTGAGGTTATGTATCCCGATGCCCTCCCAATCCGAATTGCCCGTCTGAAAGGGATCAATGATTGTGTGAGACGGGTTCCCTGTGAGAGATAGGGCGTCGCAGATATACAATGAGGAAACTCCGAGAGCGCAACCAATCTCGATAGTTTTCTCGTAACCGTGATTTCGAATGAGATTCCAAATGAATTCCCCTTCGCAACTCGAAATCGAAGTGGCGTTGTAGTCAAATCTCGTATTTTGTAGCGATACAAGGGTCTCGTTAAAGCGCGGATGATTAAAACTCACATCCCCTCCAGCTTAGATTTCAACGCTTGACTACGCAGACCACCGTTTGACTATACAGATCCTCGACGTTGTACGCAGTCAAAGCGTTTCAGACTCGACATGGCCTCTGCTAAAAGACAGTTCCTGATTACATTCTTGGCGGCTCTTGCCGTCAGCTACTCCTTCTGAAGTGCAGCGCGCAAAGAGACTGGAGAGCGGTGCGTCGCATAGCAGGCACCCAAAGATCTCCACGTGCTGGTCTTCGACCAAGATCTCATGAGAGCCGGCTATTTCAAATACTATTCGTGTACGGGTAGCGAGCTAGGAGTTTTGGCGTCCCATGGGACATACT
>JACZVU010000026.1 GCA_022572485.1 Myxococcales bacterium | reverse complement strand
TCGGCGTCGGCGGCGGCGTTATAGTCGGCGTGGCCGTTGGCGACGCAGTCGGCGTCGGAGACGGCGTTATAGTCGGCGTGGCCGTTGGCGACGCAGTCGGCGTCGGAGACGGCGTCGCAGTCGGCGTCGGCGGCGGCGTTATAGTCGGCGTGGCCGTTGGCGACGCAGTCGGCGTCGGAGACGGCGTCGCAGTCGGCGTCGGCGGCGGCGTTATAGTCGGCGTGGCCGTTGGCGACGCAGTCGGCGTCGGAGACGGCGTTATAGTCGGCGTGGCCGTTGGCGACGCAGTCGGCGTCGGAGACGGCGTTATAGTCGGCGTGGCCGTTGGCGACGCAGTCGGCGTCGGAGACGGCGTTATAGTCGGCGTGGCCGACGGAGTCACGCTCGGCGTCGGGGTCGTTGTCGGGCCAGCCAGAGCCGGTATCGTCAGGCCGAGTGACACTCCCAACACCATCAGATTGCACAAGAACTTGGTGGGTCGATTCATCACCATGATCTCTCCCGTTGCTATCCAGGAAATGTGAATAGCCAAAAAAAGCTGTATCTACGCCAGTGTTCGATAAATCACATCCCGTTAAGCTGAACTTGAATAGGGGAGAAACCGCACCCCTGCTGGGCGAGTCGTTCTCACCACTTACCGCCGCAGGGGGGGTGGCACAATCGCCTATCCCCTCGCCTGTGATTCTAAACCCCTCGATACTCAAATGCAACCCTGCTCTAGAAAGAGCTCACTTTCCATTGGAAGCGGCAGAACCCTCCGGCGGGTAGCGCACGGTGTCATCGAGCGCGATCTTGGATTCCTCCGCGAAGTCGGGAAGCGGCAGCTCGCCGCGCTCCCGCCAGACGCGCACCTGCTCCTCCGCGGCGCGAACGCTCTCGGCATCCAGACTGTCGTCGCGAGCGAGGTAGGTCGTCTGCGAGGGAAAGGCAAAACCGCTGCCGCTGGACGCGACGATGTCCATCAGCCGCAGCAGGAGATCCTCGCGAACGGCGAGAAACTCGGCCCAATCCGAGGTGGACACGTACGAGGTGATCTCGACGTCGAGAGAGTACGCCCCGAAGCCCACGAAGCGCACCCGCGCCGGATCCGGATGCACCTTCTCGTGCGACAGCAGCAGCCGCCGGATTTCCACCAGCACGTGGCGAAGCTGATCGGGCGTCGTCTCGTAGCGCAGGCCCAGGATCGTGTGGAAGCGGATCCGATCGCGCTTGGCGAAGTTCTCGAGCTTCATCGACGAGAACTCCGCGTTGGGGATCGTGACGATGGTGCGGTCGAGGGTGCGCACTCTCGTCGAGCGCAGGCCGAACTCTTCCACGGTTCCCACCTGGTCGCCAAAGCGACAGAAATCTCCTTCCACCACGGGACGATCCCCGATGATCGTGAGGTAGCCGAAGACGTTCTCCAGGGTCTTCTGCGCCGCCAGCGCGACAGCGATCCCGCCCACGCCGAGGCCCGCGATGAGAGCCGTCACGTCGAAGGGCGTGAAGCTGTCGACGGCCACGAGGGTGGCGAGGACACCCAGGGCTGCCTTGAGGGCTTTGCGACCCAGGGGAACGAAGCGGTTGGCGTTGCCCACGCCCCGCTCTTCGAAGCGCTTCTCGATGACGCTGCCGAAGATGTCGACAACGCGGAAGAGCAACCAGGTGAGGGCCAGGAAGGCAAGGGCCGTCGCCATCCCGGTGAAAACACGTTGCGCCGGAACGGCCAGGCTCAGCGGAAAGGTTCCGAGATGAAAAACGAGGATGCCGATCACGAGGCGCAGGGGTCCCAGCACCGCCGCCAACAGGCGGTCGTCGAAATCGGTCTGGGAGCGAGCCACGAGCGGGCGACCCAGTGCGAGCACACCGTTCGCCGCGACCCACGAGATCAGAAAGGCCAGCATGACCAACGGCATCAGGCCAATCCACTGCCAGAGGGCGATCTCGAAGAGGTTGGCCTTCAACATCCACGCCGGCAGCCACGCTTCGAGCGGTCCGTAGCCGAACTCGTCGTAGAGGGCCGGGATCTGCGCCACGGTGGTGGAGGAGATTTTCCAGATGAAGACACCGTCGCTGCGGGGCACCCGTTGGAGAAGGATATCGACGGGCCCTGCCTCGGTGTGAAGCGTCCCCACGCGGTCGCGGTAGGACGGGAGACCATCGCCCGCGTGGCCTTCGGGTTGCGGGCTCAGGTTCTCGATCTCGACCCAAAGTTCCTGGTCGAGGACAAACTTGAGCTGGCGGGCCAGGACGGCTTTTCCCTCTCGCTCCTTCGCATTGAGGCGCCGCAAATCGAGGTACTCGGCGGCCCTCTCGTAGTTTCCCGCTCGGCACGCCACCAGAAAACCCAGCATGGCCGACCGCGGTACGCCTCGGTCGTACGCATCGGCCGGCCCCGCCGGCTCCTCCGCCTCGGCAGGGGCCTCGACGGCCCGCCGCTCCTGGGCGTTCGCAATGGTGCCACCCGCAACGCAGGCGGCGAGTACTCCGAGCCACACGCACAGCTTCGCGTCGAAATGTAACCCTCTCTTCAGCATGGTCGTTTTCCTCCTCGGCCCTCCCGCACCCGGGCCTGTTACGCGAAGCGGGATTGTATCGGGAAACACGCCGAGAGAATCCGCGAGCGGGGGTCGAGCGGCTCGATGCAGGGATTGAGGAACGAAGATTTTTTGCGGCCCCGATGAGATCCGTTTCGGAACTCCACCCTCGCTGCAACCGAAGGCGGATGGAGAGAGCGTTCTCCGGTTCGTCCGGATCGTGGGAGCCTACGGATCCGCGCTACTCGATTGCCATCCAGATGGTTCGAGAATCAAATGGGCCGAGCGTCGAACCGAATCATTTCCCCATAAGACGAAATGCGGAGGCGATGGCGGCGTTGCGGAGGTCGGCGTCGACCCCCGTTCCCCGTCTCGACGCTTTCTCGGCCGTGCGGCCCCTCTTGTTCGCGGCCGTTCTCACAGTGGCCTTCTTCGGACTCCTCTTCTTGCTCGAGGCCGATTTCTTCTGGCCCTTCTTCTTCGAGGTTCCCTTCCGAGCAGGCTTCTTTCGAGCGACCTTCTTTCGAACAGCCTTCTTCCGAGCGGGCTTCTTTTGAGCAGGCTTCTTTCGAGCAACCTTCTTTCGTGTAGATTTCTTCATCGTCCCCTATTCTCCACTTTTCTCCGCTCGGCTCTCCGTCTGGGTTCCTTCACCACTCCGGCGTGCCAAGAGCGCGAGCTTATCCAATCTGAGACGTTCCGTAAGGCTCGCCGGCCCCGGCGGCTCTTGCTACACGGTTCGTTCCCGTGCCGATCTCTGTCGACGCCAGAAGTCACGCGGGTCCTGCGAAAATCCGGAGAGCCCTGCTGAGCACGGAGATCGATCCATCCGATACCGCAATACCACAAGGATTTTGCATTTTCCCCATCATCCTAAGCCGAATTTTCCCATAGACTGCCTCCTAAGCCGAATTTTCCCATAGACTGCCCACTTCCGTTCCTTAAACAGACGAGAGAATCAAAGCGCGCCAATCCGATGGCAATCGCCGGCCACCCCGTTCCACGCGGCCCGGCCCGCCCCGGTGATGCGCGCCATGAGAGCGTTCAACTTGGAAGACAGCCAGAAGCCTGGGAGCATCGAGGAAAGCGTTCGCATCACCGCCGCCCCCGATCGCCGCGGAACCCTCTTGAAGTACAAGGCCGACCGCGGCCCCATCACCTACGTGGTAACGGTCTTCAGCCTCCGCTTGGCCATCTGGGCACTGGCAACACCCCTGATTTGCGCGATCAGCGTCGTTCCGCTGGCAGTGCTCGGCATGTTCATCGCCCCCATCAACCACCACCACCAGCACCTCAACACGTTCCGCGCCGCTTGGTTGAACCGGCTCTACGACCTGGTGCTGGCCCTGCAGTGCGGCGTCGGCCCCTATAGCTGGGTGTTGCATCACAACCTCGGGCATCACCTCAACTACCTGAACCAGCCGCCCCACGAGAGCCCCGACGAATCCCGTTGGGCACGAGCCGACGGCACGCAAATGGGGCGCCTCGAGTATTCCATCCATCTGGCCCTCCACCATCAGATCGACATCGTCCGCGTTGGGCTGCGCCGTCCCAGATACTTCCGCTACTGCCTGCTCATGAAGCTGCCGCTCTGGAGCTTGATCGGCGTCGGGCTCTGGCTTCGGCCACTGGAGACCGTTCTCGTCTTTCTGCTGCCGGCCTTCATCACGCTCTTTCACACCATCTGGGCCACCTACGAGCACCACGCGGGCTGTCCGCAAAACGACCCCCTCGTTGCCAGCCGCAACCGCGACAATCGCATCTACAACGCGCTGACCGGCAACCTCGGTCTCCACACCGCCCACCACAAACGCCCCGGCCTGCATTGGTCACTCTTGCCCGAGCTGCACGAAGAGATTCGGGACCAGATTCCCGAGGAACAAATCCTCAAGACCTTCTGGTAGCCTCCCGGAACCGGCAGGTCCGCTTGCATCCGCAGTGCAGCCGACGATCGTGGATGGTAAGTTGTATCGGGAAAGACTGGGGTCTTGTTCTCGCCGGTGGGTGAACGGCGAAAGACCCTCGGTGTACGAAATTCACGGCAATTCAACAATTCAACAACGTCCCCGCTCGACAACGTCCCCGCTCGATAGAGGAGAGCCAGCCATGCCCGAGATTTCCGTTCAGAAGCAATGCCTCGAACTGACCAACCTGGTGGACGCAGAGTCTTTCGGTACTCCCATCGGTGACCTTCCCAAGCAGACCGATGCCGGGTTCTTTGAGGAAGGGAACCTGATCGCGGGTACCTGGGAATGCGGGCCCGGCAAACTCGAGCTCGATCTGGAGGTCACGGAGTTTTGCCATCTCTTGAAGGGCCACTGGGTCCTGACTTCAGCGTCGGGGCAAGTCACGGAGCTGCGGGCCGGTGACAGCTGGGTCTTCCCGCGTGGCTGGAAGGGCACGAGCGAAGTGGTGGAAACCGTTCGGAAGGCCTACCTGATCGTCTCCTGAAACGGACTGGCAGGTGAACCCTGGCAGGCCGGTTCGAACCGTCAGGGGAGCCCCTGAAAAACGTGACTGAACGGTCCAGGCCCTTCCGAAACAGGGCGCTCTAGGTTCGCAAAACATGAGCGTCCACAACCATATGCGTATGGATCGTTTCAAGGGGCCCCAACTCGCACGGGTTGCGATCTTCTTGCTGCTTCCGAGCTGCTCGGCGACATCCGCCCCCGCTTCGGGCCGCGAAGCCTCACCACATTTCCTCACCGGGCGCGTCGTCGGCATCACCGATGGCGACACGCTCACGCTGCTCGTCGGACGCGAACAAGTTCGCGTCCGCCTCGCCCAGATCGACGCCCCGGAGTTCGACCAGCCCTACGGAAAGAAGGCGAAGGCCGCGCTCTCGGCGCTCGCGTTCCGCAAACAGGCGCGCGTCGAGGTGGTCGACATCGACCGCTACGGGCGCACGGTCGGCGAGATCTTCATCGACGGAGTCGACATCAACCGCGAGATGGTTCGCGAGGGGCACGCCTGGGCGTACACGAAGTACTCACACACAGCGGAGATCATCGCACTCGAAGACAGCGCGCGAGCGGCCAACAAAGGGCTCTGGGCATTGCCCGAGAACCAACGCGAGCCACCCTGGCTCTGGCGCCACCCGCCCCGGGCACCGCGGCCCGAGCCCGGACCCCTTGCGTGCGGGACGCGAACCCACTGCAGCGAAATGGCCAACTGCGAGGAGGCCCGCTTCTACTTCGCGCAGTGCGGCGCCGACTTCCTCGATGGAGACGGCGACGGCATCCCGTGTGAGTCGCTCTGTGCAGTGGCTCGCTAGGTGTGAGCCCCGAGCAAGTTTCAAGCGCGGAAACCGCAGTCGACGCGTTATGCTCGCATCCGACCGAATTTCTGCGCTGAGGCAAATACTGATCCAAAACTTATCGCGTCGGGAGAACCCGAAGTGGGAAATTTCGATCAGCAGATCGAAGCGGCGATCGAGCACCTGTGCGGACGCCTGCTCGCGCGGGGCTGGAGCTCGACGGAGGCCGGGAAGCTCTCCGAGCGGATCGAAAACCTCAGTTTCCCGGGTCTGCTCGCGGTGCTCGGCACCCGAAAGAAGCGCTCGGGGTTGCTCGGCGCAGCGTTGCTCCGCGCCGCCGCGCAGGACGTCGCGTTCGAAGCCTCTCCCGATGCGGGGATCCAGCCGAAAACCGTTCAGCATTTTCTCAAGGAAGTCCTTTGTCGACACCTTTCGTTGTCGGATGTTTCCGTGCGCGAATCCAAAAACGACGAGGCCAAGCAGGAGCTGTTCGAAAAGGGCCTCTCGGCGCTCGCGAGGCGCAGCGGATTGGCGCTTTCGCTCGATCAAACAGAGCGCATCGCGGCCCTGCTCTCCAACGGGGCGTTCTTCCGTGACATCGGCAGCGCGACCGCGGCCACTCTTTCGACCGTGCGCGGGCTTCCGCTCGCGCTGGCCGAGGACATCCGGTGGTCTCCGCGCGCAATTCGATTGCTGTGTGCACTGATGCGAGACCTGCACGGCACGCCCGTTTCGGCCTGGAAGGCCTTCGCAGCGCTGCGCGGCGGCCAACTCGACGATCCACCCGTAGTGCTGGTTCACACCTTGAGGGTCCTCTACGCAACCGCCTCGATCGCGGCGATCTCAGAAATGATCCGAATCCTGCTCGCGAAGGACAACGAAACCTTCCGGCTCGCGGTCGTCCTCTACGCCCGCTCCGCGGGCATCTCGATTGAAGACACCGACCTCGACCTGTTGCGCGACTCGCTCTTCAACAGCGACGACCCGGACTTCGGCCCGACCCTCGCCCGCGCGATCGAACGCCTCGAAGAAAGCCTCGGCCGGAATGCCCTGATCGATATTCTCGAACGATTGTAGTCGCGGACGCAGACATGGATCGCTCGAGTCTATTTGCGCCGATATTCCTCGTATTGCAGAACCACAGGCTCGGTAAAAAGCCGCTAGAGCTTGCCCAGCTCACCGATGGAGAGAGGAGTGCCCGCATGGCTGGCGCCGAAGCAGCCGGTGTGATGATCGATCCCGCGCGAGCGGGACTGAAACAGCACCACATGAAGACCTCCACGGTTGTTTTCATGATCTTCTGCCTGTGCGCGGCGGGCGCGTACGGAATCGAAGAGATGATCCCGCAGGCGGGGCCAGGGCTGACGCTCGTGATGCTCATGCTGCTTCCGTTCTTCTGGAGCACCCCAATGGGCCTGGTCGCCGCGGAGCTCGGCTCGGCGATACCCCAGGAGGGCGGATACTACAAATGGGTACAGCGGGCCTGCGGCGAGTTCTGGGGCTTCCAGGCCGGTTGGTGGCGAACGATCTCGATCTATTTCGACAATACGATCTACGTCGTGCTCGCGGGATCTTATCTCGCGATGGTCGCGGTCGTCGGCTTCGCGAATTGGAACGCCAACCCGTTCGTTCCGTTCATTCCGCCGGATTCGACCTTGCTCGAGAGCATCGGAAGCGCGATCGCGATTGGAATGTGGGTCTACTCGGGTTACGAATCGGTGTCGACGGTCGCGGGCGAGATCTCGAACCCGCAGACCATCCCGAGAGCCACACTGATCAGCGTCCCACTGATCATGGCCGTCTACATCCTCCCCACGATGGCTGGGCTCGCATCGATCGGAAACTGGCAACAGTGGGCGCCCGAAGGTGGCCTGTCGTACGGCGACGTGGTGACGCAGGTGCTGCCGGCTTTTGGATTGTTCTTCGTGATCGTCGCGGTGAGTGCGCAGTTTTCGATCTTCAACACCTACATCGCCTCCGGTTCCCGAGGGTTCTTCGCGCTCGCCGAAGACCACCTCGCGCCTAGGGTTCTCGTTCGGTGCAGCAAGAAACACGGCGTTCCCTACATCGCGGTCTTGTCGCTCGGAATTTTCAGCCTGATCGCCTGCATATTCCCATTTGGCGTGATCGTGGTCGTGGACATGATGCTTCTGATGTCCGCCTACGCGCTGATCTTCATCTCGGGCTGCATCCTGCGCGTCAAGGAGGGCAGCCTGCCGCGGCCGTTTCGCGTGCCGCTTGGAACCCGGGGATTCATCGCGATGTGCATCCCGCCGCTGCTGATTGCCTTCGCGGCGTTATTCATGAACGGAACCGATTACTTCGTCGGCGGCATGATCGCGATCGTGACCGGCCCGGTCGCATATTGCATCTTCAGGAGAATCTACGGCGGACTCACGAAGGTCGACCCCGCGAATCATCCCGTAAACCCCAGAACCCGACTGGCCGTCGGCGATTTGAAGCGAATGGCTTGGATGTTCGCGGGACTGACGATGATCGGCGCCATCGCATCCCTCTTCTTGCCGTGGTACGACGATCCAGAGTACTACCAGATCACGTACGGGATCGATGGCCTCTTCGAATTCATGATCGAATCCATCCGCTGGATCACGGTCGCGTCCGGTCTTTTGGCGCTCACACTCTACGCCCTCGCCCGCAAAGTGGAACCCTAGAACACGACGACCTCGGGCCACTGATCCCGCGGCGGCGACCCGATCACCACTGGATTCGAATCCAGTGGGTCACAGCAGTTCGTGAAAGGGTGAACCGTCACCAACACTCCTGATACGGGATGGTCGCAACGGCCCGTGAAAGGAGTGAACCATCACCAACGCCCCCAATACTGGATGGTCGCAACGGTCCGTGAAAGGAGTGAACCATCACCAACACCCCTGATACTGGATGGTCTCGACAATTCGTGAAGGGGTGAACCTTCAACAACGTCCCCAATACTTGACCAGCGTTCCCGATGCTTCAGCGTTCGATGCTCAGGATTCCGGATTCGATCAGATCGGCGACCGTTTTGTAGATTTGTGCATCGCTGCAGACGAACATGTCGAGTATCGCGCCGAGCGGGAAGCCCATACGCGCGTGCTCCGCAATCTCGCGACCGATTTTATCGAGCGTAGACGCGACGGCGTCGAAGCGCTCGCCATCCATGCTGAAGGTCGCATTCAGATCGAAGACACTCAGGTCGATCAGCGCGAGTTCGTCGCGCGCCACCACGGCCGCGAGCACAGCCTGCGCAAGCGGTAGCCGCCCGCGAGATCCCTCCATCGGTTCCACTTCGGGTCGAAACTCGAACTGCGCGTCCTCCCAAGTAAAGAGGCGATCGAGCGCTTTGCTGCCCGAGAGCAGACCCATCGTCACGTAGAGAATCTCGCCCTCTTGGTAGGCGATCTTTCCGCGTTCGTCGCCGCGCGCAAGGCACAGCGTTCCCGAGTTCGAAATGCTCGCGAAGGTTTCGAGCACGGCTTCGAGTGGGGTGTCCGCGAGTGAACCCGAAACCGTTGCAAGCGAGCGCGCGTGGTGGAAGCTGCGGAGGTCGTCGATAAAGGCCGCAATCTCATCGATGCGCTCGATCTCGTAGACGAACTGCACACCCACGACCATCATACCATCGTCGCAGGGCGTCTGGTTCGCGATGCGGCCGTCGAGTTCGACCGTCTCGCTGGTACGGGGATGCTCGATGACCACGCGCAGGTCCGTCACATCGGAAAGGTCCATACCCGGAAGCAGCGCGAGCATGCCGTTGTGGCTCACGTCTGCCATCTCGGCGGAGAATCTTCGACCCTGGATCTCGAGCAGCACGGATCCTTGTGCGGGATAGCGCGGCTCGGTGCGCAGAAACTCGGAGTGAAGTGGAGAGGCGTCGCACAGTTGGATTTCACCAACGCGCTCGATGCGCTCGCGCAGCGCAGCGGGTGGCTCGCGGAACTGGACCGAGACACCCGGAGAAACCCCCGCGCTCGCAATCGGCGCAGGCAGGGAGCCGACGACCTCACCGTCGAGCGCGAAGCGGGTATCGCAGAAGGGAAGCTCGCACGTCACCCGGACCTGCTGCCCGGTTGGCAGGGGGTCGAGGGTGGGGACGAAGACCGCCCCGCCGAAGAGCTCCCGCGCGAAGGCTTCCTGAAACGCATCGCGCGTCGAATAGCTCACGGAAAGGTTCACCGCGCCTGCGGGCTCTGCGAGGCCCTCTCCGCTCTTCTTGCGCCGTTTCGGCACCCCGTTTCGCTCCCCTCCGGGCACCCGGTGCCCGTCCACTACCCCCATCGGCCAAACACCCCCCCAGATATAGGCGGAGCGCCGCCAACAAGTGGGGACGTTGATGAATACTCACCCCGCTCGGTTCAGTCGCACGGCCCCCAGATATAGGCGGGCATCGCCAACAAGCGGGGACATTGATGAATACTCACCCTGCTCGGTTCAGTCGCCCCGGCCTAGCATCGTGAGGTGGATGCGGCCTCGCGCTGGCCGTCGAGGCCGAGAAGGGAATTCAAGTTATCGTCGAGGAAGGCGGCGAGGTTGCGCGCCGAGAGACCCGCAGACTCGGCGGCGAGATAGATGCGTTGTCCGATCGCGCCGGACTCGATCCGCATGTCGCGGTAGCGGCGCGTGCTCGCCAGTGCGCGATCCTCACCGAGCCGAGCCACCATCAACACGCCCACCGCGGCGGCGCCCGCTTTCTCCTGTCCGAGACAGACGCGCGCGTGAAGTCGCCGACCAGCGATCCGGATCGATGCGCGACCAACGAGCAGATACTCGGCCACGCAAAGCTCGAGACGACGCAAATCTACACGCAGATCTCGATCCGCAAGCTCCAGGAGATCCACCGCGCCACGTACCCGACGGCACGACACGAACGGACGCCCTCGAAAGCGACGGCGGTGAGCGACGAGGCGACCGCGCACGAGCTCCTCGCGACCTTGGAAGCGGAGGCGAGCGACGAAGAAGAACCATAGGAACGGCTCCGCCGCTCAAGCCTTACGTGTCCCGGGCCGCGCGCAGCGCGGCCCGGCCTCGGCTAAACCCAGTCCGCAACCTTGAGCCCGCGCACGCGCCGGAAGTGCTTCAGGTTGTGTGTGACGAGTGTCAGACCGAGCCGCAGCGCGTGCGCCGCAATCATCGTGTCGAGTGCGCCGATCGGCGTCCCCTTCGACATCAGCGCGGCAGCCACCTTCCCGAACCGATCTGCGGCCTCGTCATCAAAGGGAACCACGGCGACGTCGCCCACGAAGGCCTCGATCAGGCGGTGCAAACGGCGGGAACGGCGCCGCTCGGCGCCGAAGCGAAGCTCAGCCAGCGTAATCGCGCTCATGCCCAGCGCCGAGGGTTGGTGGGCCCGGATCTGATCAGCGACCCCTCCCTCTCCCCGTAGCGCGTAGCTCACGCTGTCGGTGTCCAGGAGGTACTTCACGCGAAGGGATCCCGGACCTTGGAGAGCGGCTCCTGCTTCGGTCGCTCGATTGCTTCCTCCCACTGGCCGAGGCAGGCCAGAAAGGCCTCCGACCACTCGTCCGCCGGCTCAAGGATCACGCGGTTTCCCTCGCGATGCACCAGCACCTCGTCCTGGTCCTCAAAGCGGCAGCTCTTGGGAAGGCGAACCGCTTGGCTCCCTCCGTTCTGGAATAGCTTGGCTCGATGCGACATGTCAAAAGTATATACTCCAGTATATATACGTCAACATCGGCCCCGTGCCGCTTCCTCTTTAGCCGCCGGCTGCCGCGGCTAAAGGAAGGATCTACGCCCCGGCGACCGACTCCGTAGGCGAAAACTCGCGTCTGGGCTTCGAACGAGCGGATCGGGGCGGGTAACCGGAAGCTCCGGCGGTAGACTGGGGATCGTGTTGGAGAAAACCATAGCGGGGGCGTTGGCGAATGTTCACCTCGCTCGGTTCAGTCGCCCCGGCCTAGCATCGTGAGGTGGATGGCGGCCTCGCGTTGGCCATCGAGGCCGAGAAGGGAATTCAAGTTATCGTCGAGGAAGGCGGCGAGGTTGCGCGCCGAGAGACCCGCAGACTCGGCGGCGAGATAGATGCGTTGTCCGATCGCGCCGGACTCGATCAGCATGTCGCGGTAGCGGCGCGTGCTCGCCAGCGCGCGATCCTCACCGAGCCGAGCCACCATCAACACGCCTACCGCGGCGGCGCCCGCTTTCTCCTGTCCGAGACAGACGCGCGTGAAGTCACCGACCAGCGATCCGAATCGATGCGCGACCAACTGGTGGTGGTCGCGGTCGTAGCGGTAGAGGCCGGGCTCGAGCGTCTCGACGCGGTGGACGACGAGGTAGAGGTCGACATTTTCGCTCCGTGTGAGCGCGGCGTGCCCGTGAGCCATCTCGAGGATGTAACCGAGATCTGCAAGCGCGAGTTTTCCCGATTCGAAGTGCGCGGTCGATCGCCGGATCTCGATGGCGTCTTCGAGTTTCACCGCAGGGCCCGCCGCACGCGCGGGCAACACGAAGCTCGGTTCGAGGGCGCGCGGCGTTGAACCCTTCGGCATTGCAAACGGCACAAGCGTCTCGCCCGGCGGGGTGAGCTTCGTGGCCGCGTGGTAGCGCTCGGTGATCGGTCCGCGCGCGGTGAATGCGGGCGCGCGCTGCGCTTCGACCCAGGCCCGCGGCGCTGCGGCCTTGGCGTCGTGCGCCGGGCCCGGCAGCCCAACCGCGTGAACCGAGCAGACCGCTTCCTCGACGCCGTTAATCGCAAGCAAGTCGTTCAAGAGGTCGTCGCGAAATGCGAGAAAGTCACGCTGCGCGAGCCCCGCCGATGCTGCAGCCAGGCGCAGGTTTTCGCCGATGTGTCCGCTGTCGATCAACGCGTAGCGGTAGCCGCGATTCGAATAACGCCACGAGTAACGCCCAAACACGTTGGTCAGTAGGATCGTCGCGGCCGCGCCTTCGACCAACGCAGGCCGTTCGAGCGCGTCCGCCAGGCGCGCCGGCTCGAACCCCGCTACAACTTCAACGAGACGGTGCTGCGCGACCTCGTAGTAGTAGACGCCCGGCGCGAGGCCCTGTACGCGCGCGGCTGCGATGTAGACCTCGCCCGAGTAGAGCGCGCCCGCCGAGGGCGCGGCGCGCCGGGCCGGCCCCTTTCCGCTGGGTGGAACCTTCAGCGTGATGCCATTGCTGAAGTGGAGCAGCCGGCCGAGCTGCGCGAGCGTGATCGCAGCGCCGCCAAAGCCCTCTGCGGGCGCCCACTGCCGCACGATCTCCGCGAGCGTGCGCGCGGGCGCATCGATGCGTTCGGGAAGCGCGACGCGACGCTTGCCCGGGTAGGGTTTGTGGTCGGGCGGCGGGCCGCTCAGCCTCGGCCAGCGCACGCCGAGCGCACCGAGTCGCGTGTTGCGGGTCGCCTGGTGGATGTCGAAACGCGCAGGCGTGGACTTCGCCGCGGAGGTCTTTCCCGCGAGAAACGCTGCGGCACCAGCCAGCAAGCGGAAGAAACTGCGTCGATCGGTTCGCATGGCTTCGTCCGAACTCCACGTCAAACTGCCCGAATGCTAGCGGACAACCCACAGGGACGTTGGCGAATATCCACCCCACCCGGGTTTCGTTGCCGGGCTCTAAAACGCCGGGAGACAGGCGGGGAGCTGGGTGAATGCCACTTCCCGAACGGTGCGCCAGATTCGCAACTCGAGCGTGACGCCGACGACGTGCACGCCGAAATCGCGATCGATGTGACCGAGAAAGAGCGCGACCGGCCCGCAATCGAGAAGCGCCATCCTCTCCTGCGGAGCTGAACGAATCGTTCAGCTCCGCGATCGCGCGACCGAGCACGTGAATCCGAACAGTGATCAAGCAGATAGGCCTGGGCAAGTGGCTCAGCGCTTCGATTCACCGATTTGGCTGCCGAGCCAGCGGTAGGCGAACACAGCGACGACGAGGTTGGAGAGTGCGCTGGCCACGAACAGCCCCGGCAGATCGAAGAGCCAGCGCCCGAGAAAAGCCAAGGGCAAGAAGACGATCAGAACCCGCATCGACGAAATCAAGACGCCCGGTAGCGGGCGCCCGACTCCGTTGAATGCGGCGTTTACGGACATCACCAGGCCGTAGGCGCCGTAGCTCAGCGAAACCAACCAGATGTAATGGACCGCCACCTCGCGGATCGCCATCGAGTTTGTGAAGAGCGCCGACAGTGGCTGGACGGCCAGACACAACACTGCGGCAAGCAGGAAGCCGAAGCGAAGGCAGAATCGGCTGATGATCCGGCGCGCTTCGAGCAGGCGGTCGTATTTCCCGGCGGCGATGTTCTGGCCGAAGAACGGGCTCGACACTGCCGAGAGCGCGTAGAACGGAATCAGCGCAACGGGTTCGATCCGCATCGCAATGCCGAAGCCCGCGACCGCGGCGATGCCATAGGCCGCGACGAGCGTCATCACGATGCCGTTTGCGATCGGGATGACCGCGTTGCTGAATATCGCCGGCAGTCCGATCACCAAAAGGTTCCGCCACGACTCGGCGATCTGCGCGAAGGGTACGATCGGATTGGCGAACACCCGAAGCCGCGTGCCCAGGTAGATCAGTGTAAACGCGAGCATCACCAGATTCGCGATCAGCGACGCAATGGCCGCGCCGGCGATTTCGAGCCGCGGAAACCCCAACCAGCCGAAGATGAAGATCGGGTCGAGGATCGCATTCAAGATTGCGGCCGCCGTGATGACCTTGCCTTCCAGCGCGGTATTTCCCCGCGCGCGGATCGACGCGAGGCAGGTCCACATCACCGCCGACGCGGGCTCTGTCCAGTACCAGATGCCCATGTAGTCCGCGATGAGCGGCATCAGTTCGTCGGTCGCGCCGAGCACCGAAAAGACCGGGGTGATCGTCATCAAGCCGATCACGCAGAGCACGAGCGTTGCCAATCCCGCGAGCAGCGCCGCGTCGGTGGTCAGGCGCGCGGCACGTCCGTGATTGCCTTCGCCCGCGGCGCGCGACACACAAGAGGCCGCGCCCGCTTGGTAGCCGATCGCGACGGAGCCGAGAAACCAGGTCACCGGGAATGTGAAGCTGATCGCCGCAAGCGACGCGTCGCCCAGGCGCGAGACGAAGAACAGATCGACGACGTCGAACGAGATGATCGCGAGCAAGCCGAGCGCCATCGGCGTCGCTTGAACGCGCAAGTGCCGAGAAACGGAGCCGCGGGTCAGATCGGTCGCTATCGGCACCTACTCGAAAGCGGAAAGCGGGGGCGCAAAAAGCAGGGGCGTTGGTGAATATTTGCCCGTGTTCCCGCTCGCAGCGAAGCGATGGCGATTACGGGCACGGGGGTGACTATTCACCAACGCCCTCGCCGAACGTCCCCGCCGAACATCCAGCAAACGTCCCAGCCGAACATTCCCGCCGAATGTTCACCAACGTCCCCGCTAGGCCTACGTCCCCGCCCACCTACGCAGGGCCGCGCTCGGCGAGGTAGCGATCCGCGAAATCCCGCAGGGTGCCGTCCTCCTGCGGGTGGATGGCGCGGTCGTAGCCGCGAGAGCGGATGCCCTGCTGGACCTTTTCGCAGACCGTCCAGTCCTCGACGCTCACCTGGTCGAGAAACTTCACCATGTCGCTGCAATCGAAGCCATCGGCCGCAATCACCTCGGGCCGATACAAATACTCCGACACGATCGTCGTGTGATCGGCGGCACGCGGGTAGAGCGTGTAGCTCATCACGCCGGTCGACAGCAGATTCATCAGCACGTTCGGAAAGATCCCGTAGCCATAATACGTGCGGCGGTCGATCTCCGACAGTCCGGGAAGCTCTGGCAACGCCGTGCGTCCGCTCTCCGTAAAGGTGTTCATCCCCTCGCCGAGCGTGACGCCATCATCCGAGCGTTCATCGTCTTGCACCTGCCCTGTGCGATAGATCGGCACGACTTTCACGAGCCCCGGGTGCACCTGCGGGCAATGCAGACACTCGTTGTAGTTGTCGTGGATGAGCTTCCAATTCGCCGCGACCTCGTAGACGACCCGATGCCCAAGGCGAAGCTCGCCGACCCGATAGCGCTCGTACAAGAGCGGCCCTTCGGCCTCGAGCTTCAGCTGCTCGAGGAGCGGGCGCGGGTTTTCTGCGAGGTTGACGAAGATGAAGCCTTCCCAAGAGTCGACCGAAACCGACTTCAGGCCGTACTTCTCGCGGTCGATGCTGTCCGCATTGCGCACGTTTGGCATCTTCAAAAGTCGGCCGTCGAGCCCGTACGACCACGCGTGGTACGGACAGACGAACTGGCGATTGACGTGGCCCGAGCGCCGCTCGCAGATCTTCGTGCCGCGGTGTGAGCAGACGTTGTAGAACACGCGCAGCTCACCTTCGCGCGTACGGGTCGCGATCAGGCTCTCGCCCGCGACCTCTTCGGTCAGAAAATCACCGGCATTCGGAATCTGCTCTTCGCGGCCGATGCAGAACCAACTGCGAAAGAAAACCCGCTCTTTTTCGAGCTCGTAGATTTCCGGCGAGTAGTAATCGCGCCCGGGTAGGCCGGGATAGGCGGCGGAATCGATTTTAGCAGTAACGATCGTCTCAGACATGGCCTCGACTCCTTCGAAGCAACAGGATAACGGGAGGAGCTTCGGAAAGCGAGGCAAGCGAGGACGGGAAGCGAAAGCGGAAAGCGGGGACGTTGTTGAATAGTTGACTCCGTGCCAGCGACCGCATCGGCTCGCCGCAAGCGGAAACGGGGTCAACTATTCAACAACGTCCCCGCCGCGTCTCCGCCGCTCGTCCCGCCGCTGTCCCCGTTGCGTCCGCCGCAGCGCCCCTGCCGCACACCCCCGGCCGTCGCGTTTGCGCCTAAACTCCCGGGTGCGGCCTCCGGGCCTCTAGCGGGAGAACCGACGAACGTGCTCAAACTTCTAGCCCGAATCTTCCTCTACCTCACCAGTTGGGAGGCCGTCGGGACGAGGGTCGCGGACGAGAAGGCCGTCCTCATCGCCGCACCCCACACGAGCAACTGGGATTTGGTCTACATGCTCGCGATTTCTTGCGTCCTGGACGCCAAGGTTTCCTGGATCGGCAAGCACACGATGTTCTGGTGGCCGCTCGGGGCGGCCCTGCGCACACTCAGGGGTGTACCCGTTCGCCGCGACCGACCGGAACAAGTCGTCGAACAGATCGTGCGCGTCTTCGACGAGGCGGAGACCCTGTCTCTCGCGATCGCGCCGGAGGGTACGCGCAGCCATACGCCGTACTGGAAGTCGGGCTTCTATCGCATCGCCAAGGCCGCGGGTGTTCCGATCCAACTGGGTTTTTTGGATTACGCGCAACGCCGCGGCGGCTTCGGCCCCACCTTCATGCCGAGCGACGACGTGCGCGCCGACATGGACAAGATTCGCGCCTTCTTTGCCGACAAGGTCGCCCGCCACCCGGACCAGGCCGGTGAGATCCGACTCCGGGAAGAAGACGAGTAGACCGCAAAAAGCGGCCGAAGTGGATCAGACGTAGATCCCGCCCTTGAATTCCCGATCCTGCTTGATCATCACGTTGACGCACGCCGGCAAACCGGACTGCGCTGCGCGCTCGAGGGCCGGACGCAGCTCTTCGGGGCGCTCGACGAGTTCGCCGTAGCCACCGAGTGCCTCGACGACCTTGTCGTAGCGGGTGCGCGAGAGCAGCGTGCCGTCGAGCCGATCCCAACCCATCAACGCACCTTGCGGGCGCATCATCTGTCCCCAGGCCGCGTCGTTGCCCACGATCCCGATCACCGGAAGCCCGAAGCGCACCGCCGTATCGAACTCGAAGCCGTTCAAGCCGAAGGATCCGTCGCCGTAGATGATGACCACGCGGCGACCGGGATGCGTGAGTTGCGCCGCGATGCCAAACGGCATGCCGACACCCAGGGTTCCGAGCGGGCCGGGATCCATCCAGGCCCCCTCCCCTTTCACGGGCAGGATCTTGGCCGCGGCCGCGACGATGTCGCCGCCGTCACCGATCACGATCGGATCGTCGAGCGTGGCCAGCCAATCCCGAACCTCGCGCAACATCCGCTGCGGATCGAGTGGCGCTTCGTCGCTGTTGAGATTCGCCTGTACCTCGGCCTCGGCGGCGTCCTCGATCACGCGCAGCTCGTCGCGCCAACCCGAGAAGTCGAGCTTTGCGCCGCCATTCTTCAGCTCCTCCGAGAGCAACTCGAACGAGCAGCCGAGATTGCCCACCAACGCGGCGTCCGCCTGGCGGTTCTGGCCGATCAGCGTCGCATCCAGTTCGAGCTGGATGATCTTCGCGTCGGCGGGAATGGTCGCGCCGAAACGCATGCGAAAATCGAGCAAGGTTCCCGCGAGCACGATGCAGTCGATTCGCTTCAACGCGTCGCGCCGGGAGCGGTTCAGAAATTCGGGCGAATCGACCGGCACGCTTCCGCGCGCCATCCCATTCGTGTAGGTAGGGATGTGGGTCTCGAGGATGAAGTGGTTCATCGCCGCCGCGCCGCGCGACCACTTCACGCTGGTGCCGGCCATCAACATCGGGCGCTCGGCGCGCGCGAGGATTTCAACCGCCTTCCGGACCTCGTCGCGGTCCGGTGACAACCGCGCTGGATCGGTGCGAATCCGCGGCAAGTAGACGTTCTCCCACTCAAGCTGGCCGCCCCAGACATCCATCGGAATTTCGAGATACGCCGGGCCGGGGATGCCGGAAACCGCGTGGCGGACCGCGAGTTCGATGAACTCCGGGATGCGTTCGGTCTGGTAGACGGCGTCGCAGAACTTGGTGATCGGGCGAACGACGCCGAGGTGATCCATCTCCTGCAGCGAGCCCTTGCGCAATTGGCTGAACGGACCCTGGCCGCCGAAGACGAGAATCGGCGAGTTCGCGCGCCACGCGTTTGCAATCCCCGTCACACCGTCGGTCACACCGGGGCCCGCGGTGATCGCCGCGACACCGATCTGCCCGGGGTTGCAGCGCGCCCATGCATCGGCGGCGTGTGTCGCGGCCTGCTCGTGGCGAACGTCGATGATCCGGATGCCCTCGTCGAGGCAGCCGTCGTAGAGCGGCATGATGTGCCCGCCCGGCAAGGTGAAGAGCACCTCGACACCGGCCTGCTTGAGGGCGCGCGCCGCAAGTTTTCCACCGTGAACAGGCATGGGTTCATCCGCCTCGCTACAGCTCGAAACCACTCCAGGATACGCGAACAGACAGTCGGCCGTGGGTCCAATGGCGGGCCGCGGACCTCATAGCGGGCCGTAGATCCAATGGCTGACTGCGAGCCTACCCCGCGGTGTCGGGCCCGGTATGGGTTCAGCGTCGGGCTGCACTTGGGCGGCCCGACTGCAGCCGGATGCGCAGGTCCCGGGCGGCCTCCTCCGGCAACGCCTCCGCGATCTCGAGCGCGGCCTCGACGAGTGCCCCTGCCCGCGGCTGCTTCGGCAGGGCTTCGGCGATGCGGCTCAGCGCTCCCCAGGCCGCCGCGGGTCGATCCGCGGCGGCTGCCGCGCGGGCGCGCAGCAGGGCGTCCTGTGGCTTCCATTCCCGCGAGAGCAACGTCTCCGCGATGGCCTGGGCTTCGGCGGCCGCTTCTGGGTCTTCCGTGGCGAGCCGCCAGTGAACCCGCAGGCGGGACGCCTGCTCGAAGAGTGCCTCCCCGGGTTCGATGCGGCCGAGCTCCGCGTCGAGGGCGGCGACCGCGTCCCAATCACCCGCCGCTGCGTGTCGCTGGCCGGCGATCAGGGCCACGAGCCGGTCATCGAGATCCCTCTCTGAAATCCCCGCGACCGACCTCCCTTCCGCGAAGCCGAAGGGTCGACTCGCCACCCACCCCGCCAGCGCGTCGCTCGAACCGGGCGCCAGCTTCAGGGCGCGCGTAAAGTGCCGGGCCGCTCGCTTGGGTCGGGCGAGCCCGAGCTCGACCCAGCCGAGCCCCGTCTCTTCGAGCGCTCCCTCTTCGGAAAGGGCCAGGGCGGTCGCGCGCTGCTTGAATTTCGTGGCGATGAGCCTGCGAATCAGGGCGGACCGGTCGAGTCCGTCGATCCCCGCGAGAAGGGGATCGTGATCCTTCCACAGCATGCGGGCGGAGCGAGGGCTGAGCGCAGCTTCACCGAGGCGCGAAGCGCGCGAGGCGAGGAGATTGTGATCGTCCGTGTTCAGCGCTCCTCCCGCTGCCAGCGCCCGGGTTCCCACGTCATCCAGCACCCGGGCGGCGGCGAGGTCCTCGACGCGGTGGAATCCAAAGCGGGCGAAATCTTCCGGGGCGGCCTGCAGTGCCCGGCCGGCGCTCTCGAGGATGGCGAGCGGCTCTCCCGAAGCCGCGAAGAGCAGGCCCACGGCAGCGCCCGGCTGGTAGACCTCCACATGTTCGAAGACACCGACGAGCGTCGCCGCGAGCGACCGCAGCAGCGCCTCGTCGACGAAGCCGAGCCCGATCCATTGCACGAACACCCCGTCGGGCTTCAGGCGGGAGCGCACCAGGGAGAAGAACTCCCGCGTGTAGAGATGGGATGCGCCTGCGGTCCACGGGTGCGAGGGCTGGGAGACGATGGCGTCGTAACGCTTCTGCGTCAGCTGCAGCACGCCGCGCGCGTCGCCGATGTGCACCCGGACGCGGGGGTCCGCCAGCGGATCGATGGCGCGCTCAGCGGCCATCCGCTGGTTGGCCGTCAGCACCTCCGGCTCGAGCTCGATCACGTCGATCGACTCGACGCTCGACGGGACGGACTCGAGCACGCTGCCGCCTCCGAGCCCGATGACGAGCAGGTCGCGCGCCTCGGGGTGCAGCAGCGAGGGAAGCAGGCCCAGCCAATGCACGACCGAGGGCAGGGGCAGCATTCCCGCGCGCTCGATCTCCGCCTCGGGCAACCCGTTGGAGTAGAGACGGAACGAATCGCCCTGATCGAACAAGAGCACCGTGCTCGAACGCCCGACGGCGGCGTACACGATCTCTCCGTGGTTCGAGTGCCGCGACAGCGGAGACGAACGCAACAGCGCCCACGGCTCCCGCGCCGGCAGCGCGAGCAGCATCACGCCCGCAGCGGCAGCGGCCACGGCGAGTCGCGTACGGCGGGGGCGAACCCAGAGCGCCGCAATCGCGGCGAGCCCGAGATTCGCCGCGATTCCGACGCTCACGGTTCCCGCAAAGCCCAGGCGGGGCAGCAACACGAAGCCAGCAGCCAGGGCGCCGACGATGGCGCCCATGGTGTTCCAGGCGTACGTCCGCGCCGTCGCCCCGGCGGCCTGCTCCGGAGACCGCGCGAGCAGGCGCACTGCGAACGGGAAGGTGGCCCCGATACACAGTGTGATGGGCAGCAGCGTGGCGGCTGCGAGCGCCGCACTGGCGAGTGGAGCGCCGGGTCCGGCCCCGAGCCAGCGGGAGAGCTCCGGCAGCCGATCGGCGAGCGCGAAGGCCCCGTACGAGGCGAGCGCAATCCCGAGCTGAGCCACGCCGAAGCCGACCGCGGCGCGTTCGCGGCTCGTCGCCACACGGGCCGCGAACGCACTCCCCAGCGCGATGCCCAACAAGAAGCTCGCGAGCATGCTGGCGAAGGCGTCGAGGCTCGCGCCGAGCAGGTGCCCGAGGAGCCGTGTCCAGAGCACCTCGTAGGCGAAAGAGGCCGCCCCCGAGAGCGCGATGGCCGGCAGGATCCAAGCGGCGCCGCCGGTTGCGGGCGCCGACGCAGCGCGCCGCCCTTCCGAAATTGGTGGGCTCGCCGCACCCCGTGCGAGCAAGGCAGCCAGGGCGAACACCAGCCCGTTGAGCGCCGCTCCCACCCACACCGTGTGTCGCAGTCCGAGCTCGGGCATCAGCCAGAAGGCCGCACACAGAGTGCCGGCGATCGCACCCGCCGTGTTCACCGCGTAGAGCACGCCCACCCGCGAGCCGATTTCCGCCTCGTTGCGTACGGCGTAGCGAGCCAACAGGGGGAGCGTGGCCCCCATGAAGGCCGTCGGAGGCAGCAGCACGACGAAAGCGGCCCCGAGCTGGAACACCGTGGCCGCCGCGGCGCCGCCTTCGAGCAGCTCGTTGCCGCCGCCCAGCAGGCCGACGTACAGCGCGTTGATCAGCCGGATGCCGGCGGGCACCGACAGCGCGGAGAGGGCGATCGCCAGCTCGAGCACGCCGTAGGCCAGAACCGGCCGGCGCAGCCGCAGCGCGTAGCGCGCGGCCGCCGCGGCGCCCAGCGCGAGCCCTCCCATGTAGGCCGCGAGGACCGCCGCCACGGCGAGTTCGGAGGTCCCGAACACGAAGCTCAGCTCGCGCGCCCAGGCGGTCTGGTAGAGGAGCGCCGCGA
>JACZVU010000156.1 GCA_022572485.1 Myxococcales bacterium | reverse complement strand
CCTCCCGCGATCCCACGGGGCGCGTAACACGCCGAGCGCCATCTCGCCGATTCCCACTGCGAAATTCAAGGCACCGTAGACGGGCCGGAGGGGAGCTGCATCTTCGGTGAAGAAGAGGAAGAAGGGCTCGGCATCGTTTCGGCGGTAGATCGTCGAGGTCAAGGTATTCGACTCTCGGAGGTATACGCCGAGATCGTTTTCGATCGCGTACATCGCCTCCAGCCGAGCCCTCCGAAACGAGGGAATTTCGCTCACCTCGGCGTCGGCATGTGCATCGAGGATTTTTCGATAGGCGACGACGGGGATGAAATCCAACAGGCCCTCCGGGTCGTCGGCTTCGCCAGGCCGATTGGGGGCCGTAGTTGGATCCCATCCCTGGCCCATCGTCGTGAAGATCTCCGTGACGCAGTTGTTGGAAAAGAGTCGATAGCCGAAGGCCTGCTTCATGGCGTCCAGATAGGTGTGCTCCCGCGCTTCTGCGGCCGTGGCGGCGCTTCGAAGCGTTCGCACATCGACGTCGGGCAGCGGGAGCCCGCGAGCGGTCGCTGCCCGATCCGGCAACAATCCACTCTCGTAGATCGGAATCGCCAGGTTCTGCTCGAATCCGCGTTGGAATTCCGCGTAGCGATTGGCCGCCTCCTCGAGCCAGGCGAGGGCGGGCTCTCCGGGCTCCGGCGTGGTCGCGAAGTGGGTCCGCGCCTCGAAGAACGCCACGTGCGCCCGATCGCGCAACTCGACGACGAACGGGTCGCGTCGCTGCACCGCACGTTGTGAGAGGAAAGCCGGGTTCGCGGGCACGGAGTCGAGCACCACCCAGTATCCTCGCGCGAGTGATTCGTGCAGCGTCTGGAGTCGCGCCATCCCGAGCAGCAGCGAAAAACCCCAGTCCGGGCGCTTCGAGGCAATGAGTTTTTCGAGACGGATTTCCAGCTGTTCCCCGTAGGCGCGGATCTGCCGGCTTTCCGCGGCGCCGAGTTTGTACGCATCACCGCTCAGGGCGCGGCGTGCGTTCAGCCGGATGCGTGTCGTATTCTCGAGCACCCGGAGCGCGATGATCTTCGCGCCGAGATCTCGGTAGCGATCCGAGAAGTGATAACCGGATTCGGGCCGCTCATCCCGGGCCACCACTGCCACCGAGATCGCCCCCGGAGCCGGCGAGAGACCTAGCACCGCGCGCTCGAGCGCGGCGATCCGATCCGTCAGGTAGGCCTGCCCGCGATTCGACGCAAGGCGATCGCGGAGAGCGCGCAGCGACGGGGATTCTCCCTCGGCGTCTTCTGGAGGGCCGTCGTAGAAGAATCCCGCTCCGCGAATTTGCATCCCGCTCCATTCAGGCTCGGGAGATGTTGCGTGGCCATCCCGAGCGAGCAGGAGTCGAATCAATTCGCGGTCTCCGCTCAGCGAGTCGAGCACCGAAAATTGCTTGTTCTGGATCAGATAGCGCCGATTGAAACGATCGAAGATCGCTTTGCGCGTTTCGCGTGGAACGTTGATCCGCGCGATGTGCATCGTGCGGTTATCGAGAACGGTGTACAGGTAGCGGAAGAGGTCGTAGTCCATACGCCGCAGTCGGAGTGTGCCAAGTTCGGCGTTTTGGAAATCGTAGACTCGATCGTCGAGCTTCAGCGCGAAGTGGCCGCCCGCCGAACTGCCCGCGTTCGCTTCCATGTAGAGGTACTCGACGACGCTCGCGGGGGCCTCCGGCGCGATGACCAGCACCACGACCAGGGCGAGCAAACGGTGTCGCCAGCGGATCACCGGGTGCGGCGGCTCTCGTAGCCCGATCGGACCAACGCCAGGTGGTCGCGGTCTTCGTTCGACAACGCCACGGCGAGTTGCTTGGCGTCCCAATCGTCGAGTTCGGATTCGGCGAGGCCACGCCCGACGGCCACGTAGGTGTCCTCGGTTCGCTCCCAGTCCGTGATCCCATAGCCTTCGGCAATGGCGCTGAGGTCGCGTTGAAAGGATTCGAGTTTGCCCGCCGATCGGGCGAATTCGACCGTGTAATGGCGGACATCTCGCTGGTAGGCGGTCTCTTCTTTCTCGCCCTCCTCGTCAGGCCCCGAGGAGCTCTTCGAGGATGACTTGAATGGGCTCGACGACGAGTCCGACGAACTCCCGAAACTGGCCTGGGTGGCGGAGATCTTGAAGCATCCGGTCGTGAAACCGAGTGCGATCATGACGATCAAGCTCGATGCGATTCGCGCGATCATGCCTTACCTCCCATGTAGGGTCTTTTTCTCTTTCACGGCTGATCCGGTGGATCGGCCAGAGTCCGGATGAACGCGATTGTGTTGCGGATCTGTTGATCCGAAAGCGAGCCACCCAGTGGCGCCATGATCGGAGATTTGCCCACGGAAGTGCCGCCAAATTTGATGACCTTGAAGAGGTAGTCATCCGTGAGCGGATTCATGTAGGCGCCGTCGTCGTGTCGGGCGGGCTTCGGATTCAAGGCCTGTGCGACGGGTCCGTCGCCCGCACCGGTTTTACCGTGACACGATGCGCAGTAGATCTGATAGTCGGCTTCTCCGGCTTTCGCGTCGGTTTCGGCCAGCGCGCTTTCATCGGAGGGAATGTCCTGGGTATGGGCCGGAGTCGGTGGTTCCGGCGTCGGAGCCGGGGCTTTGGCGGGTGGCGGTGCGGGGGTGCGCTCCGGTGGCTCCGGCGGTGTCGGAGCGTCCGACTGCTCACCACATCCGAATGCGAATAGGGCCAGCGCGGTGCCGACCGCGGTGGAGAAAATCATTCGCTGGATGGCGCTCATCGGAAGCTCTCCTCTGCGTCTCGAAACGCTTTGCGCAACGCGTCGTAATCGCGTGCGACCGGTAGCTGGGGAAATTCGCGGATCACGTTCTCGGGCGGGCAGAAGAGGACCCCCGTGTCTGCTTCGAGCAACATGGTGGTGTCGTTGTAGGAATCGCCCACCGCGATCACCTTCAGATTGAGATCGCGAAACGCCTGCACGCTCCGGCGCTTTGGATCCGGCAGGCGCAAGTGGTAATCGACGATCTTCCCTGAATCGTCGACTTCCAGGTTGTGACAGAGCAGGGCCGGATAGCCCAACTGGCGCATCAGCGGTGCGGCGAATTGATAAAAGGTGTCCGACAGGATGATCAGCTGATAACGCTCGCGGACCCAGTCCAAGAATTCCGCCGCACCCGGAAGCGGGCTCATCGTGGCGATGACTTCCTGGATCGCCGGCAGGCCCAACCCGTGCTTCGAGAGGATTTCGAGGCGCTGCTTCATCAGCACGTCGTAATCCGGCTCATCACGGGTGGTGCGCTTCAGCGCTTCGATTCCCGTTCGCTCCGCGACGTTGATCCAAATTTCGGAGACCAGGACACCCTCCAGGTCGAGACAGGCGACAATCACGGGAACTCCTCGATTGATTCGGCGCCTCCAGCGGACGCGAGAGCGTTGCAGCGTGAGCGTGTTTCTACCACAAAAGCGCAGTCTCTACCGGTGGCAGAAACTTGGAATCCGTGGCCGGTGTCTACCTCTGACTGAGCGCATTCGATAGGATCGCCGCGCGCGTTCGTGATGGGGGGCGTGCTTCGGCCAGCGCTCCCTCGCGAAGCCGTACGAAGCCTTCGACGTGCATCCAGGAGCGCGACGCCGGAACGGGGTCACGCGACGCCGCAAAGGGAAGTCGAAGACTTCCCCCGCCAGGAGGCAATTTGACGGATCTGGAAGCGTTCATCCTGGGCTTGATCCAGGGCTTGACGGAGTTCCTGCCGGTTTCGAGTTCTGGTCACCTTGTGGTGTTGCAGGCACTATTTGGCGCTGAACAACAGGGAATTCTCATCGAGATCGTTGTCCACGTCGCCACGTTGGTGTCGGTGTTGATCTTCTACCGACGGCGCATCGGAGCGCTGATCGCAGGCGCGATTCGCGGCGATGCAGACGCGCTGACCTACGGCCTCAAACTCGTCGTCGCGACCCTCCCGGCCGTCCTGCTCGTTCTGGTCGCGGGCGATTTTCTGGACACGCTCTTCGAGTCTACGGCTGCGGCGGGGGTCGGGTTCTTGATCACGGGCGGGATTCTATGGAGCACGCGCAAAACCGCCCCTTCCGCGCAGCTCCGAGGGCCCGGGTGGGGGGCTGCGCTGCTGATCGGCTGCGCCCAGGCGCTCGCCATCGTGCCGGGGATCTCGCGAAGCGGTGCCACCGTTGCCGCTGCCCTCGCGCTTGGCGTGGCGCCGCTTGCCGCTGCCGAGTTTTCCTTCTTGATGAGCGTCATCGCGATTTCGGGAGCGGCCGTTCGCGCACTCCCGGAACTCGTTTCGGTACCCTCCGGAGTGATCGCACCACTCGCGATCGCGAGCGCTTCGGCACTGGTTTTTGGCGTCGCTGCGATCTGGATCTTCGTGCGCCTGCTACAGACCCGAGGATTCCACTACTTTGCCTACTACGCCTGGGCGGTTGGCCTCGCCGTGTTCATTGGCCTTGCGGTTTCCGGAGGCTGCTAGTGGCTGGATGAGCGCGCCGCGAAGGTCGGCGCGAGGGGGGAACTCAGTGATCTGCGACAGCCAATACACGGAGCCGTCGATTCGCCTGGTGCGGGCACGGCGCCCCGCGTTGGCGAGGTGCGGGCGCGCTCTGCTCCTCGCGCTTTTGCTCGTGGGCCTTGCTGCGACCTTCGCGAAAGGTGCGGAACCGTCGGCGGCCCAGCTCGCGCGGGTCCCCGAGGCCCTCCCGAGCGCACCGCCGCTGCCGTCCGACATTCGCAAGAAGATCGCATTCGAACTCGCATCCCGGCCCTCGGACTACAAGCCGCGCACCCGGAATCTGCGTCCCGATGGCTCGCCAGAGTATTCGAATCGCCTGCTCCTGGAGGCGAGTCCCTATCTCCAGCAGCACGCCCACAATCCCGTCAACTGGTATCCCTGGGGCGACGAAGCCTTTGCGGATGCCAAGCGCCTGGGCCGGCCCGTGTTGCTCAGCATCGGTTACTCAACCTGCCATTGGTGCCACGTGATGGAAGAGGAGTCGTTCGACACCGTCGCCGCGGCTTCGTACTTGAACGAGCACTTCATCTCCATCAAAGTCGACCGCGAGGCCCGTCCCGATATCGATGCCATCTACATGGCGGCGGTGCACGCGATGGGGAAGAGTGGCGGCTGGCCGCTGAACGTCTGGGTGACTCCCGATCGCGAGCCGTTCTTCGGCGGAACCTATTTCCCGCCGCGCTCTCTTGGCGGGCGCCCGGGTTTTCTCGATGTTCTCCGCCGGATCAATGAAGCCTACACCAACGATCGCGAGCGGATTGTCGAGCTTTCGAAGCAGATCACCGACACCCTTCGGAAGCAGCTCGCTGGCCAGTCCGCGCGGCAATCGCGCATCCCGGACCGGTCGGTTTTCGACCTCGGGTTGGCGACGACCGCGCGGGCGGCGGATCGGGAATGGGGCGGCGCCCGGGGAGAACCGAAGTTTCCGTCCTCGGTCCCGCTGCGCTTTTTGTTGCGTTACTACCGGTCCACCGGAGAGAAGGACGCGCTGACGCTCGCGACGTTGACGCTCGAGAAGATGGCGGCGGGGGGGCTCTACGACCACATCGGTGGCGGCTTTCACCGCTATTCGACGGACGCGCGATGGCTCGTCCCCCACTTCGAAAAGATGCTCTACGACAACGCGCTGTTGGCGGTCGTATACCTCGAGGCCGCGCAGTTGACCGGGCGTGTAGATTTCGCCGCCGTCAGTCGCTCGATCCTCGACTATGTGGCGCGGGAAATGACCTCGAGTGGCGGCGTCTTCTATTCGGCGACGGATGCGGACAGCCTCAGCGACACTGGCGAAATCGAAGAGGGATGGTTCTTTACCTGGACACCGGCTGAAATCGAGTCGGCGCTGGGTGCGGGTCTCGCGAAGGTCGTGACCGCCTACTACGGCGTGACACCGCGCGGAGATTACGAGGGGCGCAACATCCTCCACGCCTGGCGCAGCAGGGAAGCGGTCGCTTCAGAGCTCGGGATGTCGGCGCAGGCCCTCGAGCAGGCGCTCGATCGCGCGCGCGCCCGCCTGTACGAGGTGCGGAGCCGTCGGTCCTGGCCGCTGCGCGATTCCAAGATACTGGTCTCGTGGAATGGGCTGATGATCAGCGCCTTCGCGCGGGCTGGGTTGATGTTCGACGAGGAACGCTACGTGGTGGCGGCCGCGCGTGCGGCGGGTTTCATCCTCGACGAGATGCAGAAAAACGGAGTGCTGCGACGGGTCTATCAGGGAGGCCGCGCTGCGATCTGGATCTTCGTGCGCCTGCTACAGACCCGAGGATTCCACTACTTTGCCTACTACGCCTGGGCGGTTGGCCTCGCCGTGTTCATTGGCCTTGCGGTTTCCGGAGGCTGCTAGTGGCTG
>JACZVU010000155.1 GCA_022572485.1 Myxococcales bacterium | reverse complement strand
TCTTAGTGAGGCGAAACGCAAAAGCGCCCGAAGTCCTCAAGACTCCGGGCGCTTCATTTTTTGGTAGCGGGGGGGCGCTACAACACATGCCCCCCCGGGCTCGGAACTTGGCTGGTGCTTCCCTGGGTGGCGTGACTCCTCGGGGCGCGTCATTTCCTGGTAGCGGGGGAGGGATTCGAACCCCCGACCTCCGGGTTATGAGCGCGGAACCGGGGGTCGGGGTTTTCTCAATGTTCTAGCGATGTTGCAGAGTTAGGCCGAAAAAGTGTTTGAGCTGGATGGGGCTCGTTCGTGCAAATCCCCCACAGCAGTCCCCACACACGGGTCGGTGTAAACGAGGGCGAAAGGCCATTTTCGATGAGGGTGGGAGAGGGGCCTAATCCGCCGCTGCGCGCTGCAACCGGGCCCCTTGGGCCTAACCCGCCGCTTGACAGAATCAGCCCTATTGGGCCTTGGCGAAAACCTGGCTTAAGTTATCTATCCACTCATCCAAATCGAGACGAGGCTAAGTGATGTCCAGGACGAGCTGTTCATTCCGTTTCCGCACACAGCTCGCCGCGACTGTTCTGTTGTCTGCGTGCGTGATTTCCTGCGCGGTCGCCCCCCCACCGACCCTGTCCGATGACGAAAAGAATTTTGGTTCGCCGGAGGACATCCTGTTCTGGACGCCGAGCCAACAGATCGCGGGTTATCGGAACAATGAAAAGATCGCTCCGACCCGAGTGATCCGTGCTGGAGATTCTGTATACGCCTTGCCTGTCGAAAGGGTGGAGCTCGATGATGTTTCGTTTTCTTCCGACGAAACGGACTACACGATCGACGAGTATTTCGCGAGCACGAAGATCGCCGGCTTGCTGGTGATCAAGAACGGTAAAATCGTCTACGAACGCTACGGGCTCGGCAACACCAAGGATACGAGTTGGATTTCGTTTTCAGTTGCAAAATCCGTCACTTCGTTGCTGGTGGGGGCCGCCATTCGTGACGGATATATCAAGAGTGTCGACGAAAAGGTGACCGACTACCTGCCGCGTCTGAAGGATTCCTCCTACGACGAGGCGAGCATTCGAAACATCTTGCAGATGTCGTCTGGCGTTGAGTGGAATGAAGACTACGAGGATCGGAATTCCGACATCAATCGTGTCGAGTGGGACACGCTCGGTCTCTACGAGTATCTGCGCGCGAAGCCGCGAGACGCGGCGCCCGGCGAAGTGTTCAATTACAACACAGCAGAAACCAACCTGGTCGGCACACTCTTGCGTTCCGCGATTGGCAATAATCTCTCGACCTATCTGTCCGAGAAAATCTGGGTGCCCTTCGGGATGGAGGCGGACGCCTACTGGCAGTTGGTGGAGCCGGGCGGCGGGGAGTTCGGGGGGTGTTGTATCAGCGCAACACTGCGCGACTACGGCCGGATCGGATTATTTGTACTCAACGGCGGCAAGCTGGCGGACGGTACCGAGGTGCTCGCAGAGGGCTGGATGAGAGAATCCACGACGCCATCGAGAGGGAGTCCCGATTACGGATATCAGTGGTGGCTCGAGGGCGATGGCGTTTTCGGAGGATACGGAGTCTTCGGGCAGAGAATCTATGTGGATCCGAAGGAAGGGGTTGTCATCGCGCAACACAGTGCATGGCCGCACGCCGACCACGACTCAGATTGGCTGCTGCAAAACGCCATGTACGAGGGAATCGTCGCGGCGCTCCGAGAGTGATTGGCGCGAAGACCCTTTGGAATCGCTGGAACCCGACCGCGAATTGGCGGCAACTAATCTCGTCTACCGCAATGAAGATCTGAAAACCAAAGCGCCCGAAGCCCTCAGGACTCCGGGCGCTTCATTTCTTGGTAGCGGGGGGCCGCTTTGGCCTCGGCGAGACACTCCACGCGGACCTCCTCTGGGCCGCATAGGACCTGGGGTTTGGTGGAAGCGGCGGGGCGCTACAACACATGCACCCCCGGGCTCGGAACCCGGCCGGTACATCAAAAATTACACACAAAGGCGGCGTTTTGTGAGAGGATTGGGGCGACACGCCGTGGCGTGGCGGCAAAGGAGGTACCCCCGATGCGCAGCCGACTACGAATTTCGCTCACTCTGGCTCTCGCCCTGGCGCTGACGCTCGTTGCTCCTGGCGCACAAGCCATCAACATCAAGAACGTCACGGAGGCCATGGGTGTCTTCCTGGGCCTGGGAAGCATTATTGCGTTTGAGGAGGTGGCAGTCCCGCAGCACTTCCACCGCAGGGCTAACAAGTTCATTCTTTATCTCAACCTCACGGAGAACCGGACCAGTGGCGTGGACATCTTCCTTGGCGAGCAGCGACGTCGGCTCGTGGGCACCACCCTCGTATCTCCCGACGGCGGGCCCAATGGCCGCGCAGTCTACGAGGCCGTATGGAGTACTTCCCCACTTGAGTATGGCAGTAGCGTGACCGCTTGCGCCCAGTTGTTCAGGCTCAACGGCAGGGCCGCAAGCTCGCTCGAATGCAGGAAACTAGACCCGATCTTTTGATGCGCGGCTGATCGAACTCAGGCGGCACGTCGCGCACGATCTAATCACAACCCTTGAATACTGCACCATCGAGCGTCCTGCCGGTCAGGCAAGTCATGCCGCCCAAGGAAGCACCAGCCGGGTTCCGAGCCCGGGGGTGCATGTGTTGTAGCGCCCCCCCGCTACCAAGAAATGAAGCGCCCGGAGTCGTGAGGACTTCGGGCGCTTTGTGTTCTTAGACCTTCGCGGCGGACCTTTTTGTTCCGAAATCGGGTCCCGAAAACTTAGCGGCGACTACCTCGCGCACCCGGAACCATCGTTATCCCCCTGGGCGGCGCGGCGCCTTGGGCTGATCTGCTATTGGGGCTCGATCGGATCACAGCGAGTGAGGCGTCGGCTTGCCCCGAGATAGACGTCGCGGCGAATCAGCCCCTCTCGCAATAGTGCAAAGCTTCCCCCGCGAATCTCGCCCGTTGCGGTCCCGCAAACGACTTCGATAATTGCCGAAAACCTCAGGAACTCGTCTACCTCGAACTGATAGAACCCGTTCGGATCCGTGATTCCAGCCGCGAGCTCGATCGGGAGTGGACCCATCGTGACGTTCTCGAACACATGAACGGCTGCACCGCTGAGCGGGACCCCAGTTAGCTTGTTGAAAACGTGGCCCTCGAGAAACGCCGTCTGGGCTGAAGCCAGGCTGGAGGCGAGGATCACGCCGACGAACACCGCAGACGCGCAGTAGAGTCGAATCATTTGAATTCTCCGTGAGGGGACAACTCTCGCTTCGACCATCACGGGAGCTGAATTTACCGAGTATACGAGAGTCGTGTGCCTATTGACAACCGGGGGTCTGATGATCGTTACGTCGCGGCTACCTCGGAGTAAAGTTTCCCGCGCTCAGCCAATCCGTTCCGGTTGTGTCTACGTTGCATCCGGCATTTGCAAGTTTCGTTGCAAGCTCCCGCCGGCTGGTGGGGTCGTTGCTGAGATGAACTACGTGCCGTCCGGCAACGTCGCTGAATAGCTTCACTTCGCCGAGCTGAACCAACACCGTGCTACCTGGGTTGCGACCGAAGGCCATGCCAGCCTCGAAGAGAACGTTCGGGCGTGCTTGGCCGGTTAGCTTCTTTTCGTATTCGGGCTCTCGGGCCTTCTGAAATCGCTTTCGAAGCTTGACGTGGTCATCAGGTGTTAAGAGCACGACGACCGCTGCTGCTTCACGAAAGGCCGTTTCAAGGATCGCGCCGACATAGGGCGATGCTTCGCGCGTCATCTTGATTGCCTGATTCCACTCAATCGGCTTCAGGCCGAATGCTCGAAGGAGGGTGAACAGCTCCCGCCGTGCGTCGACGTCGCGTCCGTGTACGACGAAAACCGATATGCCGCGTCTCGCCTGGGCGGACGCGCCTCGATTAGCCCGAGCTGACGTCTTCTTCTTGAGGGGCTTCTTGGCTCTGGGGCGCTTGGACCCTGACGATGGAGTTTCGGGTGCGACGACGGAGCGCGGAGCCGCGGAGACGGCCGTCTGCCTCATCTCCGCTAGCTGCTCGGGCGTTGCAAACCTAGAAATACTGATTCCGCGTTCGCTGGCAAGTGCGATCGCCGCTAAGTCCCGAGGTAGATGTGACTCCCGAACCTTCGCATCGATTAGAGTGTAGACGTGCCGGCGACCTACGCCGAGCTTAGTTTCGATGCGTTCGAGGAGCTGTTGGTCGATTTTCGCCATTAGCGTTCAGGCGCTACCGAGACTTCCCGCGCTTAGGTGTCGTTTTCTTCTTCTTCGGTTTCTTCTTACTCCGGTGGACAGTGACGAAAACGACATTGGACGTAGTGCGCAATAGGTCCGAGACCTCGCTTGCTGCGAAGCCCGCGGCCATAAGCGTTAGAATCTTTTCTTCCTGACTTTCGCCCTTGATCGCTAGCAGCGCGAGCAGCTTTGAAATTCGTCGGAGTTCTTCGACAACAGAATCACTAGTGTTCGAGGAATTACCTGCGTCGCTTCGCCGCGGCGCCTTTCTTGCGGCCACTGGTCTTCTCCTTTGGTTTCCGAGCCCTGTGTTGAGTTACCCTCAACGATTCAGTAGTGGTACCCAGAATCGCCGCGGCATCCTTGCGAGCCAAGCCGAGCGATTCGAGGAGTGTGACTTGAGAAAGTAGATCCTTGTCTCGCAGGTCCGCCTCACACAAGCACAGGAGCGCGAGTGATCTACCGATGACTGCAAGCCAATCGGTTTCCTCATCGGACTGCCTGGCTGCCATTGATCCTCCGATTTCCGTGTCGCAGCCTAACGCCTGGGCGCTCAGCCGCACCGAACAGGGCTAACCGTTAGCGCTGGAGCAGGAGCACTCGCCGCGAGATTGTAGCATCGATCGATTCCATGCGACCTAGGGCGTGTTGCACTTCAAGGTTTATATTAAGTGGAGGGCGCGTTTGGCCCGAACTTCTCTTCGAGATACATGCAATACCACCGTAGTTTTGCAAATACACTCAGATCCTTCTCGCGCTGCGAAAGCTCGTCGAAATTGTTCTGAACGTGCTTGCCAAATGCGCTTCGATCGATCATGGCGGACATCAAGTGAGTTGAGAAGACATCAATGTGACTTAGCCCATCAAAATCAGTACGGAGGTAGTCGCGCAGATGCAGCCCGTTGCTGGGGCCTTCCGCTTCAAATTGTGGTAGACACGATGGCGCAACTACAATACGCGGATAGATCGCAACCTGCGATTCTATTCTGTATGCGTCAACGAAAGCCGGGCCGAATACTTGGTCAGTCGAGTGAAACAACTCCCCGGTCGCGACCCCACCACGCACGAGAAGGCCTAATCGCGCAAGATTCTGCGCGAGAGCAGCGATTTTGAATACCATCGCCCAAATTGGAACAGGGGCCGGCGATGCGGAGAGAACAATCGAATCGGAGAAGATTGTCCCCCGGTTCAGCAGTCGGTAACGGGCGATGAGATCGTCATGCGCGATCGGCGCTCCGTCTCCGAAAAGCTGATCCGAAATCCAATTGTCAACAAACCGCTCGAATCCTTCACTCTGCCAAGCTGGTGTCGTACCGGCTATAACCTGTAGAGCGGAGTGTAACCGAGTAGCCTGTTCGGAATCCTTCGCCGATTCTACAACTGCATCCGCGAAACCAAGGACATCGATGAAGGCACAGACCCTTGTCTCGTAAATTGACTTGATAGTCAACGTCTACCCCGCCGCTAACGTCTGGCCGCTGCTGTTCCAGAGTTAAGTGTAAAACCTGTTTGGTGCAGCTGGCCGCCCAAAATTCAATATCAGACACTACCAGAGGTCGATTGGAATTCCGCGGAGCTCGATCGGCTGCAGTGCCTCACCACCCGAGAGGCTGAGTCGGACGGTGGATCCCATGAGTGCCAAGCCAAGGGGGGAGGGGCCGACCCCAAAACGGTACAAATGGCCTCCTTAACTCTATACCCGCGACTTGCTTGACGGGTTCGAAGGCGTCGAGAACACTCGTCGATCATGGGGCTGCCGAACCGGATCCGAACGCCCAATGCGGGGGGGGTCTTTCCCCACTCTTTAGCTCTACTGAACCGAATCTCGATCATCGGTCATTGCCAAAAAGCAGCTTGATTTTCCTAACTTCAAAGTGATTTTGAGCGTGAGGAGCCAATGTTGGTGGCTGATGGGATATGGGTCGCTGTGGGACGCGATTTCGGGGTTACTGGTCGAGTGGATGAGCTGGTGGCGCTGGTGAAGCTGGCTACTAGATCAGCGGCCCGATGGATCGAAATTCGGCTGACGGGTCACACACTTCCCCATATACGAAATGAAGCGCTTGGAGAACTCTTCAAAACGCTTGACATTAACGGGCTTCGATTGTCCATCCTTGAGGCGCTGGCGGATC
>JACZVU010000154.1 GCA_022572485.1 Myxococcales bacterium | reverse complement strand
GCGCTGAACGCGACGTGACGAGTTGACGAAAGTGCCGAGTTTCTCGGCGGCGTGGCGTACGGGGACGATCACGTGTGCGACGCGTTGCAATTCGGACGCGTGCGTATCGAGCACGATCACCGTATCGAGGCTGGCAAGCGGCTCTTCGCTTCCGAGCAGACTCTCCTGCAGCGCGTCGTTTCCGAGCGCGATCAAGGCGTCGATCCCGCCATTGTTGATACGATCCACGACCGTGCGGGCGTCGCCGAATCCGATCTCGCGAGCACCGGCACCGTTGGGCGCCTTCTCTTCCTTGATGAGCAGATCGTCCGCCTTGCCGCGCACGACCGCTACGCCGCGGGTCTCCGATCCGAGCGCGGAGAGAAAACGCCAGAACGTGAACAGATCCTCGTTGGTGGCGTGCGCGGACGCGAGCCCCGCGATCACTCCGGCGCCTTTCGATTCGATGAGTCGACGCAAACGATCCGCCGCGACTTCAACCGCGCGATCGAGTCCGGTGGGCGTGAGTCGACCCGATTCGTCGCGCACCATACATTCCCGGAGCCGATCCGGGGCACTGATCTCGCGGTAGCTCATCCGGCCCGCATCGCAGATCCAGGTGTCGTTTACCGCGTCGTTGCGGCGCGGCACGTAACGGTAGACTTTGTTGTTCGCGACGCCGAGATGGATGTTGCAGCCGTTTGAACAACCCGTGCAAATTCCGGGAACGTCCTCAAGGAACCAGACTCGGATCTTGAAGCGGAAATCCTTCGTGGTGAGCGCTCCTACAGGGCAGATGTCGGCGACATTCATCGAATAGTCGTTGTCGAGCGGCGTCCCCGGGAAAGTCTCGATCACGGAGTGGTCGCCGCGGTTGAAGACCGATAGCTCACCGGTCTTCGGAATCTCGCGACAGAAACGCACACAGCGGCTACACAGAATGCAGCGCTCTTGATCGAAGACGATCGTCGGGCCGAGATCGACGTTCTTCTTGAGCGCGCGGCGCGGCTCCTTGGAGCGCGATGCCTCGATGCCGTAGTCATACGCGTAGTCCTGCAATTTGCACTCGCCCGCCTGATCGCAAATCGGGCAATCGAGGGGGTGATTGACGAGCAACAACTCCATCACGCCCTCGCGCGCGTCCTTCACGCGATCGTTGGTGGTATGCACCACCATCCCGTCTTGGATTGGCGTATCACAGGCGATCTGAAGCTTCGGAATGCCCTCGACTTCGACTTGACACAGTCGACATGAACCATCGACGGAGAGCTTCGGATGCCAACAATAATGGGGGATGTCGATGCCGTTCATGAGCAGGCCCACGTCGTCGAGCGCCTGCAGGATGGTGCGCCCCTCGGCTGCCTCGATCTCCGTTCCATCGATCGTGATCTTCGGCATCAGAGTTCGAAACTCCCCGAAAATGGGCACTTGCGCTGCCGGACGTGCTCGGCGAAGTCGTCGCGGAAATGGCGCAGCAATCCCTGAATGGGCCACGCAGCGGCATCTGCAAACGCGCAGATCGTCTGCCCCTCCATCTTGCCGGCGACGTCGAGCAGCACTTCGAGATCTTCTTCTTCACCCGCTCCGCGCTCGATTCGATCGACGATCTTGTTGATCCACCCCGTGCCCTCTCGGCATTGGGTGCACTGACCGCACGACTCGTCGCGGAAGAAGTACGAGACCACGCTTGCGACCCGAACCATGCAGGTGGTCTCGTCCATCACCATGATTCCGCCAGTACCGAGCATCGTCTTGCGCTCGCGCAAAAATTCATTCGCCATCGGCACGTCGAGTTGTCCCGCCGGCAAAATTGGCATCGACATCCCACCGGGGATCACGCCTTTCACCTTGCGACCACCGGGAACCCCGCCTGCATGCTCGAAGACGATCTCGGACAGCGACGTTCCGAGCGGCAACTCGTAGAGGCCCGGGCGGACGACGTGACCCGACACGCCGAAGACCGTCGTCCCGGGGCTCTTCTCGGTTCCGAACGAGCGAAACCAATTGGCTCCCTTTTCGACGATGTGCGGAACGTGGGAGAAAGTCTCCACGTTGTTGACCGTCGTCGGCATTCCGAAAGCGCCGTACTGTGCAGGAAAAGGCGGCTTCTTGCGCGGCAAGCCCTTCTTGCCTTCGAGCGATTCGAGAAGCCCGGTCTCCTCGCCGCAGATGTAGGCGCCCGCGCCTCGTGTCACCCGAACATCGTGGCGAAAACCTGTGTCCATCACGTTCTCGCCGAGATACCCCTTCGCGTAGGCCTCGCCGACTGCACGCTCCAGCTGATCGGCGGGGTAGGCGTATTCGCCCCGAATGTAGATGAAAGTCGCAGATGCTCCGGTCGCCCAGGCGGCGATCAAGATGCCTTCGAGCACCTGATGCGATCCGCGCTCGAGCAGGATTCGGTCCTTGAACGATCCGGGCTCGGACTCGTCGGCGTTGCAGACCAAGTACTTGGGGCGATCCGTGCCTTTGGGCATGAACGACCACTTCATGCCCGTCGAAAAACCCGCGCCTCCGCGACCCTGCAGACCCGCGGTCTTGACGAGTTCGATCACCTCATCGGGAGACATCGTGGTCAGGGCTTTACGCGCGGCTCGGTAGCCGCCGACGCGTTCGTAACCCTCGATGGTTGGATAGTCCTCCTCGCCGAAATATTCGGTGAGATAGTTGGTAATGTAGGGAGCCTCGAGCATCTCGCGACTCCTATTCGACGAGCGAATCGAGGATTCTCTTCGCTTTTTCGATGTCGAGATCCTCGTAATATTGGCCGTCGACCCGCATCATCGGCGCGTACCCACAGGCTCCCAGACACTCCTCGTGACCCAAGAAGATGCGACCATCCGACGTCTCTCCGGGGGATGTTACACCGATGTGAGACTCTAACTGACGCAACAGGCCGCGCGCGCCACGCAGCGAACAGGGCAGGTTCGTACAGACGTAGACGTGGTGTTTGGCCTGGGGTGAATCGAAGAACATGTTGTAGAAGCTGAGAACTTCCGCCACTTCGATGGGGCGAATCTCGAAGATCTCGGCGAGTTCGACTGCACACTCCTTTGAAACGTGGCCGCGGTCTTCTTGAACGAGGTGCAACGCCGGGAGAAGCGCGCCTCTCTCTTGGGGATATTTCGCGATGGCCGCGTCAATTTTCGAGCGCGTCTCTTCGGAGATCACCATTCAAGACCTCCCTTCATCCATTCGTAGACAAAGCCGACGGCAAGCGGGATGGTGAATATGAACATCGCCCAGAAGCCGAACCAGCCGAGCTCTTGGAAGACGGCGCCCCACGGGTAGAAGAAGATCGCCTCTACGTCGAAGACGACGAAGAGGATCGCGACCATGTAGAACTTGACCGCGTAACGGCGGCGTGGGCTAACGATCTGCGTCTCACCACACTCGAACGGCTCTTGTTTTTCGCTGAATTTTCGGCGTGGCCCGAGCAGCAGATGGATGCCGAGCATCGCGCCCGCAATCACCACCCCCACGACGAGGATCACCAAAACGCCGGTGTACTCGGCGAGCATGGGTCGCGTCCTCCGCGCGCGTCAAGAGAAGTGGGAAATGGCTGAACTACCTACGAAAACCGCGCGGAAGGTAACGGGGAGCCCCGGGGGCGTCAAGAATTCTGACGCCTCGAAATGACGTTCGGCTGGGTGATATGATGGTCACCGTGGGCATCCCCATCGCAGTCCTCGGCGCTGGAAGCTTCGGGACCTGTCTCGCACTTCTTTGTGCGCGAGATCACGACGTCACGATCTGGGCGCGCGATCCGAAACTCGCAGAAAGCATCAACCGCGACCAAAGAAACCCTCGGTATCTGTCGGACATCGAACTTCCCTCGAGCGTGCGCGCGACTTCGGACCTCTCGGATGCCTTGAGGGATCGCGAATTGGTGATCTGCGCAGTCCCGAGCCAATTCGTTCGGGACGTGATGATGCGCGCCAATCGCAATCTGGCCGATACCAGCATCTTGATCTCGACCGTTAAAGGGATCGAGAACGGAACCTGCATGTTGATGGACGAGGTGTTCCGAGACGTACTCGACCCGGTCCACCATCCGCGCCTGACCTTCCTTTCGGGTCCATCGTTCGCCCGCGAGGTCGCCGATGGGCAGCCCACTGCGGTGACAGTCGCCTGCCGCAACGAGGCCTACGCGGTGTCCGTCCAGGAGTCGCTCTCCTCTCCGGGGTTTCGCTGCTACACGTGCCGCGACGTCGTCGGCGTCGAACTCGGCGGTGCGCTCAAGAACGTGATCGCGATCGCCGTGGGGGTCTGCGATGGACTCGGCTTCGGGCTGAACGCCCGGGCGGCCGTAATGACGCGAGGACTCCGGGAAATCACCCGATTGGGCATCGCGATGGGCGCCGACCCGATGACTTTTCTCGGCCTTGCAGGTACGGGTGACCTCTGGCTGACCTGCACGGGTGACCTCTCCCGCAACCGACGGGTCGGGCTGGCGCTTGCGCGCGGAGAGAGCCTCTCGGACATCGTAGACAGCATGAGCGAAGTCGCGGAGGGAATCCGGACGACCGAGGCGGTCCGCGAACTCGGGCGCCGCCATGGCGTCGAGCTGCCGATCGCGGCGATGGTCGACGAACTCATCCGAGGCAAGATCACTCCAGAAGAAGGCGCACGCCTGCTGATGGCGCGCCAGTTGCGCAGCGAGAACGAATAGGGAACGCGTTCGCATAGACCTCGAGCGCTCGTAACGCCCTGCTTAAAAAGCAAAATGTGGCAAATCGGCTGAGCCGAGATTCTTGGCGCGGACGCACCAGCAACGCTAGATTCTCAGCGAAAACGAAAATCGTTTTCAATTAGAAAATTCATGCGGCTCTAAATGACCCAAAGGCGACCCCCTTCGAGCCCAAGCAGCCCCGAGAAAACCCCACTTTAAGGGACCCCCATGGCCCTACCCACCGAACCCCATACACCCGCTCTTGAAGACGACGCCGGCGTGCCGCTCTCCTCGCTGGCCCCGGGTCGCCACGCCACGGTGCTCAGCGTCGACTCGTCCACACCCGAAGGTCGTCGCCTGCTCGAACTCGGCTTCTTGCCCGAGACTGCAATCCGAGTCGTCCGGCGGGCGCCACTCGGTGACCCGATCGCCTTCTATCTGCGCGGAGGCCAGATCTGTTTGCGGCATTCGGAGGCCGCACTGATCCGCGTGCTCGCAGCCGATGCGAGACCTGAAGCTTGAGTGCGGCGGGCGCGACAGCCTCGCTGCGGCTCGGTCTCGTGGGGAGCCCCAACTCCGGGAAGACAACCCTGTTCAACGCGCTGACCGGTCTGCGCGCGAAGGTCGGCAACTATCCAGGTGTGACCGTCGAGCGCCGAGAGGGCTCAGCGAACCTCGATGGGCGCCGGACGGTGGTCATCGACCTGCCGGGTACCTACAGCCTGACGCCAGTCAGCCCTGACGAGGAAGTCGTGATCCGGGTACTCGACGGCGAACTCAGCGACGCGCCGGAGGCGCTGGCCATGATCGCCGACGCCTGCACGCTCGAGCGCTCGCTGCTGGTGCTCGCACAACTCCTGCGCCGCGAGATACCCACTTGTCTCGTACTCACGATGACCGATGAACTCCAGGCGCGGGGCGGCAGGCTCGACATTCCGCGACTCGAGCGGGCTCTGGGCATTCCCGTTCTCGGCGTGGTGGGACATCGCGGCATCGGGATCGCGAAACTGCAGCGGCTGCTCGCCAAACCCGAAGATTGGAGCCGCCCGCACCTGATGCCACCGGAGGAGATCCACGCACGGGCGGGCTGGGTCGAGTCGATCCTCGACCATGTGATTACCCAGCGACCCGGAAACAGCCGCAAGAGCGACGCCGTGGATCGAATCGTCCTGCACCCAGTGATCGGCCCGCTGCTCTTCGCGGCGGTGATGGTCGCCTTCTTCCAGCTCATCTTCGCCTGGGCGCAACCGGCAATGGATTTCATCGACGCGGGCGTCACGAAGCTCGGCATTGCCGTGTACGCCCGGCTGCCCGCCGGGCTGTTCGCCGATTTTATCGCAGACGGACTGATCTCGGGCGTCGGCGCGGTGATCATCTTCCTGCCGCAGATCGTGCTGCTCTTCACGCTGCTCTATCTGCTCGAGGACATCGGCTACATGGCGCGCGCAGCGTTCGTGGTCGACCGCATGATGGCGCAGGTTGGCCTGGAAGGCCGCGCTTTCGTCTCACTGCTCTCCTCCTACGCGTGCGCGGTGCCTGGGATCATGGCGACACGCACGATTCCATCGCCGCGCCATCGATTGGTCACGATCCTCGTCGCGCCGCTGATGACCTGCTCGGCGCGACTGCCGGTCTACGCGCTCCTGATCGGAGCCTTCGTACCCGCCGTTTCGGTGGTCGGCCCTCTTGGTTTACAAGGACTCGTGTTACTCGCGCTC
>JACZVU010000153.1 GCA_022572485.1 Myxococcales bacterium | reverse complement strand
GGCCCGCCGGCCGAGCACAGCCGCGTTGGCACATCCACGCGGCGTCAGTTATCCAACTGCTGACCCAGGGTTTGGCGGCGGGCCGAAGTCCCACCGTGGGCTCGTTTGACCGGGGATCTCCCCGACGCGAGCCCGATGCGCGCCGGTAGCTCAGCTGGATAGAGCATCAGGCTTCGAACCTGAGGGTCGGGGGTTCGAGTCCCTCCCGGCGCGCCATTGTTCCCGTGCCCTTTCGCGGTGTTACGCGGAGGGGCGTTCTCGTATTGGCGATCCCACGGCGCTCGGTGCCGCGGGGGTGCCGTTTGGTGCCGTCGAAATCGAGGAAACTCAGATCCGTTTCCTCTTCGCGAAGCGCGTGCGCATAGACGCGGAGGGTCAGAGCAGGGTCAGAGTGACCAAGCTGCGAAGCCATCCACCGGAACGCTCTTGCCCGACGCCAACGCGAGACTGGCGAAGATGTGGCGGGCGTCATGAAGCCTCAACGGCCGGATGCCTGCCTTGAGGGCTCGTCGTCGGATTCGGTCCCAAACGCGGTTTACGTTGCGTTCGCCGAGAGGGCCGCCCGTTTCTGAACAGAAGACCCACTCTGGAACCTCTCCCCAACCTTGAGACTGGATGCGTTCCATCAGGCCCTCAGATAGGCGGCCTGTGGGTCGCCATCCAATTAGGGCCGAACCAGACCTTCGGGAGATTTCTCCAGAAACCCTACTTCCCCCAGGGTGCTATCTACTAATTGATAAATAAGTTGGTATAAAAATGATATTCAGATCTTTTGAGATAATTGTATTAATATATTTTCCATCAAATGCGCAGATTTAACTATAACCATTTATATTTATTAATATTTATATAGTTATAGAAATCTACTAACGAAGATTCGACTTAGTAGATAACTGATCTATATTTACTAATCAATGAAAATACAGTAGATCTATTAAGCGATCGATCGCGCGAGATTCTGATGAAGATCCCTCTCAGTCCAAAGCCAACCGCCCAACTGCTGTCCGAAATCACGACGGCCAAGGATATGGATCGGCTCATGGCGATCATCTCGCGCGGCGAAATTGCGCCGGGCGGCAAATACCGCCACTGGGACATCCTTCGCCACTTGTCGCCGCCGGACGGCCTTAGCCACGAAGAATGGTGGCTCAGCATTAAAATGGCCCGTCAGTCCGCGATGAAGCCCTTACCCATGTGTAACGCGCAGGGGAAGCCTTTCATCTACGCACTCCCCGATCAGCTCCAACGCATGACTCACGAGATCGATCGTGATGCGAGCGGACAAATCAAGATCTCTGAGCAAGTGACCAATCCAAATACTCGCGATCGTTACATCATCAACTCACTAATCGAGGAAGCGATCACATCCAGTCAGCTTGAAGGGGCCTCCACTACGCGGCGACTTGCCAAAGAGATGATCCGTACTGGACGGAAGCCTGTCGATCGCAGTGAGCAGATGATCTTTAACAACTTCAAAGCCATGCAATACGTCCGCAAGATCGTTGGTAAAAAGCTTGGGCCTGATCACGTTCTATTCCTCCATCGGCTCGTTACCGAAGATACGCTTGTAGACCCGGCAGATGCAGGTCGCCTACGTCGGACCGATGATATACGAATCACGAATGAAAGAGGAAGCGTGCTCCACGCCCCTCCTCCTGCCTCAATGCTCTCAGAACGACTCAATTCAATGTGTGCGTTTGCCAATCATCGACAGAGCGACCCATTCGTTCACCCGGTGATAAGGGCCATCCTTCTGCATTTTTGGCTCGCCTATGATCATCCCTTCGTTGATGGGAATGGACGAACAGCCCGCGCCCTCTTCTACTGGTCTATGCTCAGCCAGGGATATTGGCTGTCTGAGTACATTTCTATCTCAAGAATCCTTCGAGCTGCTCCCCCGAAATACAGCCGTTCCTTTCTCTTTACAGAGACAGATGAGAACGACACCACTTACTTCATCATCTATCAGCTAGAAGTTATACGTCGAGCGATCAAGGACCTTCATAGCTATCTCGAAGCGAAGATTACTGAAATCAAGACAACAGAGAGCCTGATTCGCAGGTCAGGAGATCTGAATCACCGACAGCTCGCGTTAATTACACACGCCCTGAAGGACCCGGATACCCGGTACACGATTCAATCCCACAAGAAGAGTAACAATATCGCCTATCAGACAGCTCGAACCGATCTTCTTGATCTGAGCGAGAAAGGACTGCTCGAAAAGACAAAGATCGGTAAGACCTACTCCTTCTTCGCCCCGATGGATCTAGCCGAGCGGTTGAAGCACGCGCCCGCTAACGATGCAGCCATTGTGCAGCCAAATCGGCGAGCCTGAGAAGAAGAGCACCAGACTGAACCAATCAAGGGGTCAAGCTCAATCTGGTGCCGCGGATCCCCTCCCGGCGCGCCATTCTGCCCTGTCCTTCGCTAACGCACCGCCGGTCGCGAGGTGTTGCGCGGGCGAGCGCCGCGTCGCCGCCCTCGCGAAGGGCGCGGGCGCTTGTGCATGGCGTCGCGTGTTCGTCCGCGGGCGGTGCGTGCACCTGCGGGTCGCGCGTTCGATGCGGCCTCTTCCTCGGTGAATCCCTCGATCTGTTGCCGCGGGATCGGCTCGCCGATCATGCGCTCGGTCGCGCGCACCCAGTCCCAATCTTCTCCGGTGACGAAGGTGCAGGCTTTGCCCTCGCACTCCGAGCGCCCGGTGCGCCCGATGCGGTGGGTGTACGCCTCCGGCGTGTTCGGTACGTCGTAGTTGATCACGTAGGAGACACCGCTCACATCGATACCGCGGGCGGCGATGTCCGTAGCCACCAGGATGTCGAATCGGCGGCTGCGGAAACCGCGCATCGCGCGGTCACGCTGCGCTTGGGACATATTGCCCTGGAGCCCAATGGCGCGGTGGCCCGCTTTGTCGAGCTGCTGGGCGAGGCGCCGCGCGCGGTGCTTGGTACGCGTGAAGACGATCGCCGAATCGCAACCGCCGGACCCGAGGATGTGATCGAGCAGGTCGCGCTTGCGCGCCTCCGGCACTGGATACAGTGCGTGCTCGATCGTCTCGGCGGGCGCGGTGCCCGCGAGCTCGACGACGTGCGGGTCGTACAGCACCTCGTCGGCCAAGCGGCGGATCTCCCGCGGCATGGTCGCAGAGAAGAGCAGGTTCTGGCGCTCGTTGGGCAGCGTGGAGAGGATGCGGCGGATGTCCGGCAGAAAGCCCATGTCGAACATGTGGTCGGCCTCGTCGAGCACGAGCGTCTCGACGTCGCCGAGCCGGACGGCCCGCTGCCCGATCAGGTCGAGCAAGCGCCCGGGGCAAGCCACCACGATCTCGGGACGGCGCCGCAGCGCATCGATCTGGGCGCGCATGGATACACCGCCGAAGACGAGCGCCGTCTTCAGGCGCGTGAACTTCGCGAGCAGGCGGATCTCGGCGTCGATCTGGGTCGCCAGCTCGCGCGTCGGCACCAGCACGAGGGCGCGCGGCCCGGGCTTGCGCGCGTCGAGCAACTGGTCGAGCAGCGGCAGCGCGAACGCCGCCGTCTTGCCGGTGCCGGTCTGGGCGAGGCCGAGCACATCGGCCCCTTCGAGGGCCGCGGGAATCGTCTCGACCTGGATGGGCCGGGGTTCGACGAACCCCGCACCGCGCACGCCGCGCACGAGGTCTGGGTGAAGCTCAAACCGGCCGAAGCCGGTTGCAGAGATAGATTGAGAAGCAGACATGGATACAACGATCTCCCCCGCGCCGCGCGCCTTGACGCGCACGCTGCGGGTACATGGTTCCGACCCGCACAACAGTTGTGGGTAAGAAAGGGTTCGGCGGCGGACCTGGGAGGAGGTCCTGTTGTTCGCCGCTGCCGGGCAGGAACGCCCAGCTCGATGAGGAGGGGTGTAGCCGCTTCGCGGCGCCCGCGCCAGTGCGACCCCCGATTCTCGCTCCAACCCGTTGAAATCGCCCCGATCTGGGGCTTGGGCCTTTTCTCGATTGCAAAAGATGATTCGAGTCGTCTAAGAAGCACCCGGCCCGAAGGGGTGCTGCTCTCTTTCGTGGATGCGATACTCGGACCCACACCCAAGAAGCGGAGGTCACGGGATGACACAGGTGGACGTGGTGGTGGTTGGAGCGGGGGCCGCCGGGCTGGCCGCCGCGCGGACCCTGCAGGAAAATGGCCTTACAACTCTCGTCATCGAGGCAAAAAATCGCGTCGGAGGGCGGGCGTTTACCGATCGCGACAGCTTCAGCATCCCCTTCGACCACGGCTGTTCGTGGATGTCTTCGACTCCCGCAAATCCGTTCATCAAATTCGCGGATGAAAACGGCTTCCAATACCTCGATCGCTACCACCCCTCCACCGAGATGAAGACGCATCTAGGCGACCGCTGGGCGAGCTCGACCGAGATGGAAGCGAAGGATGCGTTCATCGAACAGTGCTATGTGAAGGCATTCGCTGCGGGTAAAGCCAGCCGCGACGCGCCGGTCCGCGAAGTCCTCAATACCACGTCGCGCTGGTTCCCACATCTGGATTCCTGGATTGCGACGACCCATGGGCGCGGCCTGGACCATTGCTCGACCCAGGATTACGCGAACTCCGGAGCCAATCGCGGCAATCTGCACGTCCTCGAAGGCTACGGAACGCTGATCGCAAAATTCGGTGAAGGCCTCCCCGTCGAGTTCGACACGCTGGTGACGCGGATCGACTGGAGCGGAGGGGATGTTCGCGTCCACACGCCGAAGGGTGTCGTCTCCTGCAAGGCGGCGATCATCACCGTATCGACGGGTGTGCTCCAGGCGCGGCGGATCGATTTCACGCCCGCGTTGCCGACAACGATGCGCTCAGCGATCGACGCCCTGCCGATGGGACGGCTTACCAAGATTGCGATCGAGTTCGATCGGAACGTCTATGGAGACTTTCAGGAAGACGGTCTCTGCTATTTCGACGAGCCCGACGACTCGCTTTTCTTGGTGACCGGGTTTGCAGATCACCGTATGGCGGTCGCCTATGTGGGTGGAGAGCTGTCGGACCAGCTCAACGGGGCCGGTGACGAGTCGTCTGTCGAGCACGTGATGGAGCGGCTCACCAAAATCTTCGGCCAAGAGCTGCCGGCTGCGTGATCGCAACACTCTGCACGCAGTGGGGAACCGACCCTCACGTCGGCGGAGGTTTCTCGATCGCAGTTCCGGGTCGGGCGACCGCTCGATCGGAACTCCGGCAGCCCGTCGCCGACCGGCTTTTTTTCGCCGGGGAAGCGACTTCACAGGTTCACTACGGATACGCTCACGGCGCGTGCTTGGAGGGAACGGCGGCGGCCGAAACGGTTGCCGGATTTCTTCGCTGACGAGAAACGATCCAGCGGACTCGAACCTCACGGGAAAGCTTCCGGGGAAACGGTCGAAACGGTACGGCCCCCGGCCTTTCGCCGTTGGATTGGATTACTTCAAATCCTTCAAGATCTCCCGGGCCGCGTTCTGGCCCGGGATGCCGGTCACCCCTCCACCCGGGTGGGTGCCCGCACCGCACAAATACAGGCCGGCGATCGGGGTCCGATAGCGCGCGTAGCCCGGAATCGGGCGCATGTGGAAGAACTGATCGAGGGTCATCTCGCCGTGATTGGGATTGCCTTCCGGCAATCCGTAGAGACGCTCCAGATCGCTGGGCACGAGCACGGCTCGGTCTGTGATGACGTCCCGGATGTTGGGTGCATACTCTGCCAGCGTATCGATGACGACGTCCCCAAACGCCTGCTTTTGCGCGCTCCAATCGCCCTCGTCGAGCGCGTACGGCGCGTACTTGGCCGTGATCGAGAGGAGGTGCTGCCCCGCTGGCGCGAGGCTCGGATCGCTGAGCGTCGGGATGAGCAGATCCAGATAAGGATACCGCGAGTACTCCCCGTACTTGGTGCAATCGAAGGCCTTCTGGACATAGTCGAGCGACGGCGCAATCTGAATCGGCCCGCGCAGCGGGGCCGTAGCGTCGACTCCCGCCAGGGCCGTGAACTCGGGCAGCGCGCGCAGCGCCAGATGGATGCGCGCCGCCGAGCCGCGATACTTGATGGCCTGGACGTGGCGCATGAACAGCGCGTCGAAATGGCGTGGCCCGAGCAGCTCGCAGAAGGTGGTGCGCGGGTCCGCACTCGACACTACCGTGGCTGCGGCGTGCTCCTCTCCACTGGCGAGCCGCACCCCCGTGGCCCGCTCCTGCTGAACGATCACTTCCGAGACGGGCACGCCGGTGCGGATCTCCGCCCCGAAACCGCGTGCGGTGTCGGCGAGTGCCGCGGTCAGCGCACCCATGCCGCCTTTTACGACACCCGCCGAGCGGAACAGGCCGGTGTCGCTCTGGGCCCAGTTGCTCAACAGCGAGTAGGCGGTTCCGGCC
>JACZVU010000152.1 GCA_022572485.1 Myxococcales bacterium | reverse complement strand
GGGTCGCGCACCTCCAGGGTCTGAACGTCTTCCACGGATTGGACCAACTGCATGCGGTCTCCTCCGTGTCCGAGGGTTCCTTCGACTTCGACGTGGCCTGCGTGACCGATCAGCACGATTTGGAGGTCGCGCTTGATCATGCGGCTGGTTTCCACGTGAACCTTGGTGACCAGCGGACAGGTGGCGTCGATCACGTGGAGATCGCGCTCCGCGGCTGCGGCGCGAACCGCCGGAGAGACACCATGAGCGCTGTAGATCAGTCGTGCGCCGTGCGGAACTTCGGTGAGATCGTCGATGAAGATCGCGCCCTTGGCGCGCAGGTCGTCGACCACGTGGCGGTTGTGGACGATCTCGTGGCGCACGTAAACGGGCTTTCCGAAGCGCTTGAGAGCGATCTCGACGATTTCGATCGCGCGATCGACGCCCGCGCAGAATCCGCGGGGATTGGCCATGAGAACACGCATTGGGCCAGATTAGCAGCATCTTTCGGGCTGAGAAGAAGGCCCGTTCGAACGCCCCCGGGTGTTTCGCGCTGGCAACCGCCCACGGGCGCCTTCCTGCGCGGCACCCGGCGCGCAGCTACAATGGGCCGTCCGCCCGGCCAGTACCCCCGAGCCACCCAGATGCTCCGCGCGATAACCCGAAGAGAGAGGACGCCATGAGCGGATTGGGCCGATGAAGGGTGCGGCAGAAACCGTTCGGCCCGCAACCGCCAAGCTCGATCCGACCGAGCGATTGCTGCGGAGCTGCCGCGGAGAGACCGTCGATCGCCCTCCGGTCTGGCTGATGCGGCAAGCGGGCCGCTACCTACCGGAGTACCGCAAAGTGCGCGAAGGCGTGGGCTTTCTCGAGATGTGTCAGGACGTCGAGCGCGCGGTCGAGGTGTCCCTCCAACCGGTTGAGCGGGTCGGCAGCGAAGCGGCGATTCTCTTCTCCGACATCTTCACACCGGTTCCCGCGATGGGCGTCGCGGTGGATTTTCGACCTGGACCCACCATCGACGACCCGATTCGCTCGCTCGGCCAGGTCAAAAAACTTCGCGTTCCGGACCCCCGGGAGTCGACGCCGTTCGTGTTTGAAATCCTCCGCGTGCTGCGCGCGAAACTCGAGCGTTCGCGCATACCGGTGCTCGGTTTCGCGGGCGCTCCGTTCACGCTCGCCGCCTATCTCGTAGAAGGGAAGGGCTCCAAGACCTTCGGGGCCGTAAAGCGCATGATGTACGCGGCGCCCGAGGTACTGCGCGCACTGCAGTCCCGGTTGATCGAGATGGTCGTCGGTTATCTGAACGCCCAGATCGAGGCTGGCGCCCAGGTCGTCCAACTCTTCGACACCTGGGCGGGACTGCTCGGGCCCGCCGAGTACCGGGAGTGGGTGCTGCCGGTTCATACCGAGATCGCGGCGAGGCTTGATCGCGACGCTGCACCGCTCATCCTCTACGTGAACAATGGCGCACATGTACTCGATGAGATGATCGAATCCGGTGCAGACGTGCTCTCCCTGGATTGGCGGGTCGAGATCGCCAAAGCCGCCCGCCGAGTGGGCGATCGCGCGAGCCTCCAGGGCAACCTCGACCCCTGCGCGCTTCACCAGACCCGCGAAGAGATCTTCGCGAGCGTTCGGTGCATCGCCGAAGCCGCCCGACCCGCGCGCGGTCTCATTCTGAATCTCGGCCACGGCTGCCTGCCCGACACGCCCGTTGAAGGTGTGCGCGCGTTCACCGATGCCGCGCGTGCGCTCGGCGAGGAGGAGTCCCGTGGCGCGTGACGTCTTCAGCCTCGACCTCGCGCGGATCGAAGCGGTCCTGCCCCGCTACGCGATCGAAGGCCCGCGCTACACCAGCTACCCGACCGCGCCCGTCTGGAAGGAGCGTTTTGGCGTCGAGCAATTCAAGGCTGAACTCGCGAGCGGCACCGCAGAGGCGGTTTCGGCTGCAGGTGAAGGCGACGGGCTTTCGCTCTATGTCCACGTTCCCTTCTGCCGCAGCCTGTGCCACTTTTGCGCGTGCAACAAGATCATCACCACCCGGGCCGAACTCCCGCTGCGCTTTCTCGACACCATCGAGCGAGAGGTCGCTGCGGTGCGCGAGGCCACCGGCCCGCGAACCGCCACCCAGCAGCACTGGGGCGGAGGTACGCCAACCTACCTCACGCCCGATCAGCTGACGCGCTTGTTCCGAACCGTGACCGACGCGTTTCCGATGCGCGCGGGGGCGGAGATTTCGATCGAAGTCGATCCGCGGGTCACGACCGACGAGCACGTGGCGGCGCTGCGCGCGTGCGGGTTCAATCGCATTTCGATGGGTGTGCAGGACTTCGAGCCCAAGGTGCAGCAGGCCATTCACCGGATCCAACCCGTCGAGCAGACGAGGCACTTGGTCGAAGTTTCTCGCGCGAGCGGCTTTTCCGGGGTGAACTTTGATCTGATCTACGGGTTGCCCTATCAGACCGAGGAGAGCTTTGCGCGGACCCTCGACCAGGTGTTCGAGATCGCTCCGGATCGCATCGCGCTCTACTCTTACGCGCACGTGACCTGGCTCGCCAAGCAGCAACGCGGCTTCGAGCGCAAGGACCTGCCCGGGCCGTCGACGAAGCTTCGGATTTTGTTCGAGGCGATCGAGCGCTTCCTCGATGCGGGCTATCGATTTATCGGGTTGGATCACTTTGCAAAGGAAGAAGACGAGCTTTCCAAGGCACTTGAGGATCGAACGTTGCGTAGGAACTTCATGGGGCACACCACCCAGGCGGGGGTGGATTTGATCGGATTTGGGCCGAGTGCGATCAGCGAACTGCGCGCGAGCTACGCACAATCCCACCGAAAATTCGACGACTGGGAGGAGGCGGTCCACGAACGCGGGTTCGCGACCCTGCGCGGTCATTACCTGACGGGTGACGACATCGAGCGGCGCTGGGTGATCGAGCGGCTGATATGCCACGGCAAACTTCGGGCCGATGAGTTCGAGTCGGTTTTCGAGCACCCCTTCGCGAGCCGCTTTGCGCGCGAACTCCGGCAGCTCGAGCCGATTGTGGCCGACGGCCTGGTCGAGCGGGCGCCCGATGGTAGCCTCGTCGTGACGCCGCTCGGCCGGCTGCTCGTTCGCAATGTCGCGATGGTCTTCGATGCGTACCTCGCCGACCAGAAGAAGGGCGCGCAGCCCATGTTCAGCAAGACCATCTGATGGGCGATCCCGAAGTCGGTGTGGTGGTTGCGGGAGCTGGGATCGCGGGGCTGGCGGCGGCGCTCCAGTTGCAGCTGGCGGGCGAAGAGGTGCTCGTGGTCGACGTGTCAGACCGGCCCGGCGGCGTGATGCGGACCGATCACGTTTCGGGTTACGTGATCGAGCGCGGCCCCAATACGATTCACGTCAAAGCGCCGATGCTGGATTTTCTCCGCTCACTCAAAACCGAGAAGTCGTTGCTCGCTGCGCGGCCCGCGAGCCGCCTGCGGTTGATCTACGATGGGGGTCGGCTGCAGCCCGTCCCGATGTCGCCGCTCGCGCTGCTGCGAACCCCGCTGCTCAGCGTGGGGGGCAAGCTGCGCTTGCTCGTCGAACCCTTCGTCCGCCGGGCAAACGCGGGCGACGAATCTGTCGCCGAGTTCATCGGTCGCCGGCTCGGCAAGCAGGCCGTGGAGGGCCTCGTCGGGCCTTTTCTCACCGGCGTGTACGCGGGCGACGAGCGCGAACTTGGCGCCGAAGCGGTCTTTCCCTCGCTCGTTGAAATGGAGCGGAAGAGCGGATCGATCGCCTTCGGGATGTTCGCGGGGCTCTTTCACAGGCGGCGCCGGCGCGGGTTGCGGGGCAGCTACTCGTCCGCCGAAGGGCTGGGCCCGTTCGCGCGCACCCTCGCCGAGCACTTGCTCGAACCCGTCGCGCTCGAAAACCAAGTAACCGGAGTTCGGCGCGATGGCGACCGTTGGCTGGTGCGGATGTCGGGACCGGCTGGCGAGCGCCGCGTGCGCGCGATGCGGGTCGTGCTCGCCGTGCCCGCCGACCAGGCCGCCGAAATCCTGCGCGGTGTGAGTTCGGACCTGGCCGATGAGCTCGCGGCCATCGAGTACGCGTCGATCGTCGGCTTGTCCTTCGGCGTCGACCCGAGCGCGGTGCGTGAGAAGATCGAGGGGTTCGGGTTCCTCGTATCGCGTCGCGCCGAAATCAACTTGCTCGGTTGCTTGTACATGAGCCAGCTCTTTCCATCGCGGGCGCCGGTCGGTCGCGAGCTGCTGCAGTGTCTCGTCGGCGGCGCGCGCTGGCCCGAAGCCGTGGACTTGCCAGACGACGAGATCGTCCAGCAGGTATGCGCGGACCTCGATCGGATTCTCGGGCTTCGCGAAGAGCCGCGAATTCTCGCGGTGACGCGCTGGCGCCAGGCGATCCCGCAGCCGCGGCGCGACCACGTCGCGCGGATCGCGCGGGTCCGCAAACGCCTTGCAGAGTTTCCGGGTATCGCCCTCGCGGGCAGCTACCTCGGCGGCATCAGCGTTTCCGACTCTCTCGAGTCCGGCCTACGCGCCGCGCGCGACGCCGGCTGCCGCGAGCCTTGAGTCAACCTTCTAAGAGCGTACTTCGCGGAGCATCTCGGCGACTGCGCGGGCCCAATCGGGGCGCGCGTTGACGGCCGGGATCAGCTCCAATGGGCCGCCACAGAGGTCGCGCCATTGCTCGGCGGCGCGGATTCCAATCTCCTCGAGCGTTTCCAGACAATCCGCCGTAAAAGAAGGGCAAACGACGGCCAATCGTTTGATGCCGCGCTCGGCGAGTTCGATCAGGATGCGATCGGTGAAAGGTTGGATCCAGGGCGTGCGGCCGAGGCGGGACTGAAACGCTGTGGCGTGTCGCTCGGGGTCGAGCGCGAGGGCATCCGCGATGGCGCGGGTCGTCGCGAAGCATTGCGCTCGGTAGCAGTCGCGGTTCGCCGCTGCGATCGAAGCACAGCAGTCATCGCTAGCGAGGCAGTGCGCGCCGCTTCGATCGCTCGCGAGCACATGGCGCTCGGGAAGACCGTGGTAGCTGAACAGCACGAAATCCGCTGCGAACCCGCGAAGGGATTCTTCTGCGGCGCGGGTAACCGAGCGGGTGAAACCCGGAGCGTCGTAGAAGGTGGAAATCGCGGCGAGCGGCGGCGCGTAGTCGCTGCGCTGCATTTCTTCCGCGAGCTTTGCGAGCGCGGAGCCGGTCGCCGCATCCGAGTACTGGGGGAACAGTGGCAGCACCACGAGCCGCGAGACGTCTGCTTCCCGGAGGCGCGCGAGTGCCGAAGCGATCGTCGGTTGGCCGTAGCGCATGCCCAATTCGACCCGCCAATTCGGGCCGAGTTCTTCGCCGACCGCATCCGCGAGCGCGCGGCTGTGAACCCGTAGCGGGGAGCCTTCGGCTGTCCAGATTTTTGCGTATGCGGCGGCGGATTTCCGCGGGCGAAATGGCAAGATCACGAAGTGGAGCAGCAGCCAACGCGCAAGCGCCGGAATGTCGATGACGCGCGGGTCGCTCAGAAATTCCCGCAGGAAGCGCCGCACGTCGGGCACGCTCGGGGAATCCGGAGTGCCGAGGTTCAAGAGCAGTGCGCCGGATCGAGGGTCGGTCATCGGAGCATCGACGATACCGCAGACAAGCTGCGAAACGGGTACGGAATTCCGGCGGATGTCAGCGCGGAATCGGGGGCGGCGCTATAGTTGACCGCTGCGCGTCTCGAGTCGTCGGGCGAGCGCCGGGTACGTCCGACTTGCAAGAGATCATGCCTGCCGCTTGCCTTTCGGGTGAGCGGCGGGAGCCACGGAACCGAGCGGAACGAGGGGGTCGCATGGATCGCACGCATCGAACCGAAGCGCGCAAGCCGCGACCCGTCATCGAGCCCACCTCGGCCCAGCGAGAGAGGGTGGGCCAGCTTTCAACGCGCGCGATCGAGTTTCTGCGCCAAGGTGGCGACTCGTTCCTCGCAACCCGCGCCGACGCGGTGATGAATTGGGGCCGCAAGTATTCGATGTTCCTCTACCCGTTCGTGACGGCCTGCTGTGGGATGGAGTTCATGTCGGTTGCGGGGCCGCGCTACGACCTCGACCGCTTTGGCTGTGCGCTGCCGCGTTTTTCGCCCCGGCAGGCCGACCTGCTGATGGTGGTCGGCACGATTACCCACCGCCAGGCGCCCATCCTCAAGAAGGTCTACGACCAGATGGCCGAGCCAAAATGGGTGATGGCCTTTGGCGCTTGCACGTGTTCGGGAGGCCCCTACAACAACTACGCGACCGTCCAGGGGATCGACACCATCATCCCGGTCGACATCTACGTCCCCGGCTGCCCGCCGCGCCCCGAGGCCGTGCTGGACGGCTTGATGAAGCTTCAGGCCCGGGTACAGGCCGAGAAGGTCCCGGCAGACGGCCGGCATCGGGAAACCGCTGATCTTGAACTCCCGGTCACCGAGAAGCCCATCGCCCGATTGGGCGATC
>JACZVU010000025.1 GCA_022572485.1 Myxococcales bacterium | reverse complement strand
TGCTGACCGACGGAAACGCCGACGATGCTGCGACCGTTCCCGATCTCCTCGGTCAATTCGAGGGTGAACTATCCGGCTTCGTCGCGGACGCCGCATACGACTCTCGGCCGGTCTACGACGCAGCCACCCAACGAGGGGCGGTCGTTGTCGTTCCTCCAACGAGGAACGCCACTGTTGGCGGAAGAAACGTGACGCAATGCTCTGCTCGTGACCGAACGGTTGCACGAATCAGGGAAGTCGGACGGCGACAGTGGAAGAAGGAGTCTGGCTACCACCGCCAAGGCACCGTCGAGAACGCCTTCTTCCGGTACAAGTCGATCATTGGCGACCGGCTTCGTGCTCGGCACTCGAAGGCACAGGAAGCTGAGACGCTGATCGCCTGCAACGTTCTGAACAGGATGACGGCTCTCGGCAAGCCCGCGTCCTACGCGATCGGCGCCTGATGAAGATCATGGGAGTGGGGAGACGCTGCCGCGTTCCTATTCATGCACCAACGCCCCACGGATCTCCACCGCACGGTCTCCGGACGCTGCAGCCGTTATGGCGTAGCATACGGCTGCCTCGGAGGAAGACCATGAAGACACTTCTCTGCCGCATTGGGGCTGCCCTTGCGCTGAGCCTCATCGCGACCGCTTGCTTCAGCCCTGAAGATCAACGTCCTGGCCTGCGCCTGGCCGGCGAGTCCGTCGCGATTCCTGCGGACTGGTCGTTCACCAACGATCACAAGGAAATCGCGGTGGAGGTGCAAACCCCCTATCTCTTGCCGCACTCGGTCACGATCTGGTGTGCCGAGGTGGACGGGGGGCTCTACATCGGTGCGCGAAACCCCGAGAGCAAGCGCTGGCCCGGATGGGTCGATGCCCACCCCGACGTCCGGTTGAAGATCGGTGAAAAGCTCTACGAGGTCAGCTTGATGCCTCTCGATCAACCTGAGCGCATCGACCGACTGCGGCGAGCCTACGCCGCCAAGTACGAGCTGCCGGCGACCCCTCTCGGGGAAGGGCCTCCGATACGTTACTGGCAGGTCGCGCCGCGCACGTGACGCGTTCGGGCGCTCTTGCGTCCCCGCGAAGGGTGGCCGACCGTCGAGGCCGGACCCGACGCAGCGCGCCGTGGCTAACCGATTGCCTCTCACCTGACTCGATCGTTTTGACACTCATCTGAGTCACCCTCCCACAGATTCTCTTCCGCGAGAGAACATCCTATCCAGTTATCGAAGGCCTGTGTGGGAGCCGCAGGAAGGCGGGGAATTATTGAGTCGCTGCTGAAACCTCAGGGATCGGTTCCAATTCTCCGTTTCGTTCCATCTCGCGTACGCGCGCCAGCTGCTCCGCCATGTCAGCTTCGATCTCCGCGACGATCGCGGCGAATTCGGGTGTATCCCGGATGGATTCCAGGTTCGGGTTGTAGAGTACCTGCCACCGCCACCTGTCCCTCAAGCCCGTTTTCGCGTGTTTTTGAAGAGCCGCTAGCGCTTTTTCTTTCTCGCCGCGAAGCGCGTGGAGTTCCACGTTCGCGATGTCAGCGCCCCATACCGTTGATCTTGGCCAGTGCGGCAACTCGGATTCAACCAGGGAAAACAGCGATTCTGCCTTCGCCTCTTGCCCCACGTGCAGATAGGCGGAGGCAAGATCCAAAGTGGCCATAAAGGCCTCCCGAACATCAGAATTCCTAGGAAATAACCGCTCGGTTGGAAACTTTCCGTCCGCCAATTCAGGATAGTGTGTGAGGTAGCGGGTGATGATGTCTTCAGTTTTTTCTGTGGCCAAATCCGATGCGGCTAGGATGCGCAGCGCGATCCCTCGGCTCGCATATCGGTTGTGGGAATCTGGCCGCGCGAGTTTGCGAGCAATCGCAACGGCCTCGTCTTCCGCACCGTGGTAGAGGTGGAGAAGCATCGCCATCACCCTTACGTGGGGCGCTTCTGGATCGAGTCGTGAGGCCGCGTCATTCCAATATTCCGCGGCGGCTACATCCCCTAGGGCAAAATATGTCATCGCGATCCAGGAAGGGAACTCCGGGTCGTCAGTGTCAATCTCCCTTGCCTCTTCCCGAAATCTCAGAGCCGTGACCAGATCGCCACGGTTGCTCGCGAGGATTGAAGTGGGAAATAAATAGTATAAGTTCTGAGGATCGATCGTGCGGATACGGCCGAGCATCCTTTCGACATCGTCAAAACGCCCAAGACGTCCATAAAGGTCCACGACAGAATACAGGCTCTTCGGGGACAGCGGATCAACACGAAGCAACTCGTCGGCGTATACAAGACCACGCTCTGGCTCGTGCGTCCTTTGCCAGCGGACGATCTGACTTCTGAGGATCAGGGGATTTCGAGAATCGAGCAACAATGCTCTCTCCTCTGCCGCTTGCGCGCCTGCAAAGTCACCGTTTCCCCGACGGACGAAGGCGAGATGTTGCCAGGCTTCGGCCATCCGATCGTCGAGGGAAAGCGCCTGCTCTACCAGAGGCCTCATCCGCGCAGATGCCTCGGCGGCGGAAATCATGCCCCAGCCAGCCATGGCATTATATGTTTCAGCGAGCGCGGCATAAGCGGGCGCGTAATTGGGATCTCTTTCAATGACCTCGTTAAGGAGACCCTCGGCTTCACCGGCGGTAGCGAAGCCAAGGCTCATGTTCGTCAGCTTCTGGCGAGCAAGAAGGTAGTCGCTGTAGACTTCGATCGAGGTTTCGCGGCTTGGCTGGATCGGTCTGGAATCAGCTTCCAACAGAGCGACCTTCAGCGCTTCCCCGACCTTCGCCGCAATCTCATCCTGCACGGCAAAGATGTCGGACAGCTCACGATCGTAGGACGCAGACCACAGGTGGGAGTCTGTCTCGACGTCGATCAACTGGGTCGTGATCCGCACCCGGTCACCGGCCATTCGCACCGAGCCCTCCAGCACGTGCTTCACGCCCAGTTTCTCGGCGATTTCGGGAATGGAGGTGTTCGTGCCTTTGAATGCGAACGCCGAGGTGCGCGACGTGACCCGCAGACCCTTGACCTTGGCGAGCACATTGAGCAGCTCTTCGGAGATACCGTCGGAGAAGTACTCCTGTTCCGGATCGCCACTCATGTTGACGAACGGCAGAACCGCGATCGATTTTTCCCGCGCAACCGACTCGGCTGTGAATTCTGCCTGCTCCGGCACGAATTTATCCACAGCGAAGTAAACGACAGCGATCAACAGCAGCGCAATAATTGCGAAGTCGAGCTTCCGGCCTGTTACGTGGGCGATGGGCTCGTCTGGATCAACAGCCGATTCGCGCTTAATCCCCTCCGGCGTCAGCTCGAACGCCCAGGCCAGGATCAACGCGATCGGGAAGCCGAGGATCAGGAGGAAGGTAAAGACCTTCATCACCCAATCGGGCGCATCGAAGGTCGGCAGCACGACGGACGCCACTTCCATCAGCAGCCACGCCACGATTCCATAGACCACGCCTACCCGGAAGACGTTGCGGCGCTTGAGTTCGGCGATGAGTGACATCTGGGCCGCCCCGGCTGATCCAGACCGTTGGGGGCGTATTCTACCCAGATCCCAGCAGGATGGCGGCAGACGTGTGTTTACGGCCGGGTTGGGCCAACCAGCCACCCGAAGGGCCCCCAGAGCGCCCAGCCTGGACCAACCAAGGGGTCAGGCCCACCAGCATTTCTCCAGTGCAAGCATTTCCACCTGACTGGTTGGATTGACACTCTTTAGAGTACATCTCCCGCGGACTCTCTTCCACGAGAGATCCAGGTATTCTGTGATCGAAGGGCTGTGTGGGACTTTCAAACGGTGGACGGACCGTTTGCGAGGAAACCGCGGTGGTGAGGGATGGGGGGGGCTCTGTACCCCCCTGCAACCGCGCAACCGTGCAACTCCGAACCCGGAACCCCGGCGGCCCGTAGGGGGGCGAAAAAGAGGGGCCGTATAGGGCCGTGGGGCCGTCACCGGTGCAGTCTATTGCAGCCCTCTGCAGTCTCTTGCAGAGCAGGAGACGTAAGTATTTGTCATTCCTCGGGTTCCTCGCCATCTTCTAAGCAGCGGGTCGCAGGTTCGAGTCCTGCCCGGAGCGCCAGCGAACCTCTCGTTTGCCCAACTCGCCTCTCCCATCGACTGAATCCACTTTCGGTTCGCCCTCGCGCCATCTAGCAGGCTCGCGAAGTGTATGGCGCAAGGTGTGCGGCCCCGAAATCGAGATCGACATCCACCCAGTGCAGAGCGTTGGCTTCTTCGAGTCGAGCAGCGACGTGCGCTAGGGCAAGGATGAACGGATGCCACTCCGGGAATTCTTGGGTCGTGAAATTCAAAAGTTGCGCCCCAGCGAGCTGCAATCACAGAAGAGTGTTGGCCCTTCGTGGGTTCTCTTCCGCGAGAGATCGGGGTGTCCGGTGATCGAGGAGCTGTGGAGTATTTGCCGGGCGACCGGTGGCCAAGCCAGCGAAGGGGTTGCGGTTCTGAGGCTTCGGAAAGGCTCTTTAGCCCTCTATTGACTGTGCAACTCTACAACGCGCGGTTGCAGAAATATCGGGGCCGGCGCAGAAAGGAGCCATGGAGGGAGAGGAGCCATGAAGGAGAGGGGGCCATAGAGGAGAGGGGCCGTATAGGGCGGGTGGCCGCGCCCAGGCCGCACGGGAGTCGAAGCATTCGATGCGATCATTCTTGCAATATGGGGCTTTTTCCACATAGAATGGGCACGGATTTTCTGCGGCCGCTCGGGAATGCTGAGCGCTGGCTGGAAACCAGGGCAACGGAATCAGATTGGATGGACCATGATGCAACAACGGGCATCCAAGCGCACGTTGGACGTGGCCCTGGCTGTTGGCTGCCAACGGCTGACAGGGCGCCGAGGTCGGACGCTGCCCGAAGATCGCGAGTGAAGCCCTCGAAGAAGAGAATGGCGAAACGGCGACACCCATGATCTTCGCGAGACGGCGGCTCGGGAGCGAAACGCGGAGGACAGGTCGACCATGAATCTCAGAGACTTTCTCTTCACATCACTGGCGTAGCTGTCGCTCGTCGTCGTTGCTGATGGCGCCACGGCGCAGCTGCCCGACTGCAATTGCTACTTCAACAACGATTGCCCCGATGAAACGCCCATCTGTAAGTACACCGTGAACGGAACCGGCCCCCTAGGCCCCGATGACCCGGACCGCTCCTGCAATTGGATGGAACCCAAACCTCCGGGGGGCCCCGGCACCGGATGTGAAGATCCGTACGATGGGTCTGGGGGTCCATGCGATGGCATCTGTGTAGAGGCGCCACCTGCCCAGGTTGCGCAAGAATGGAACCACTGGGACGGTCGCCCGGGGGCAGGTTACGACGGTGCGGGTTGCTTCCCAGGAGGCCCCTACTCTTACTTCATCAAATTCGTCGTCGAGAACGAAGCCTGCGATCTTCCCGCACACTGCTCCCTGTGTGAAGCCGAAGCATTCATCCCGACGGGAACATTGGCAGAAGGCACGGCCTCTTTGGTGGGATCGGTACTGAGTACGGAGTGCAGTGCGGCAGGCTTCACCTTCGACGTGATGGGCCGCAGGATTCACGCGGAGGTCGCAGGCCAGGTGTTCGACGTCTGCGTCAACGGTGTCAAGGTGGCCGCGGCGCTGTCGCCGCCGGGCCAAGCGCTCGTGTGTCAGGATGGTGTCGACCCGACGACCTTCCAGGTGGCGGGCGATTTTTTGATGGTGCCCGGCCTCTCTCTTGAAGGGCTCGCGATCCTCGTCTCTCTGATCTTGGCGGGGTCCGTCGTGGTACTCGTTCATCGCACAAGGGTGGAGCGGTCGTAGCGCATCGTGGGGCTCCAAGGCGCTAACCTCACGTCACCGTCTTTTCGTCTTTGCGGAGACAGCGGTTCACCTCCACCGTTACATGAGCAAGGTGGAACCGTTCAGACACAACCGCCTTGTAGTATTCAGGGGGGTGCGGATCATGGGAAACGATCGAGACGATAGCAGCGAGGTTCTCCGGTCCGATTCTCCAGAGATGGAGATCCGCCACCATGTCGTCGGAATCCCCTTCGAGCAGCGTTCGAATCTCCTCTACCGTTTCGATCTCAACATCGCCATCCAGCAGAACGCGAGACGTATTTCGCAGCAACCCAAAGGACCAACGCCCGATGATGATTGAGCCGACGATTCCCATAGCCGCGTCCATCCACAGCCAGCCGAAGAACTTTCCGCTGAGCAGCGCGAAGATGGCGAAGAGTGAGGTTAGAGCGTCTGCCAGGACGTGAAGGTACGCAGCCTGGAGGTTGTGGTCGTGTTGATGGCCTCCGTGATGCCCCTCGTGCTGGTCCCGGAGCATCCACGCAGACACCAGATTGACCACGAGACCCATGCAGGCAACGAAGATCGCTTCGTTGAAGCTGATGGCGAGCGGATCGAGAAACCGGCCGAACGATTCCCAAGCAATGAGAATCGCGATTACGGCGAGCACGACAGCACTCGAAAAACCGCCTAGTACCCCGACTTTCCACGTTCCGAACGAATAGCGGGTGTCATCGGCGTGCCGTCGGGCATAGAAGTAGGCGAACGCGGTAATGCTGAGTGCTGAGGCGTGGCTCGCCATGTGCCAGCCATCTGCAAGCAGCGCCATCGAGTTGAAGGCGGAGCCCGCCGCGATCTCGACGACCATCATCGTGGCGGTCAAGCCAATCACCCATCGGGTGTTCCGCTCGCTCTGTCGGAGGTTCTCCGGAAGGTAGTTGTGCTGGTGTTTCCATCTTTCAGACTGCTCTTTGTGCATGGCAACTTTCCCTCAGTGGGTCAGCCCTGCGGTCGCCCGCCTCACGGTTTGGCATCTTGGACTCAAATCAGGCATTGAGACGATCCGTTCCGAAGGTGTCGGACGGAGGTTCTCATACCTCCAGATCGTGAGCTTCGGTGTCGCCTTCTCCGGTTCCTTCGCGCGCTTCCGCCAGTGCCTCCCAGCCTTCGCGGATCACGAGCGGAAGCATTGCCAGAGCCGCAACTGGATCGGCCCACCACCACCCGAAGAGGGCGTTCAAGCCGAGTCCGGCCAGAAGCGTCAGCGACAGGTAGGAACAGACGAAGGTCTCCTTGGCGTCGGCCACCAGCGCCCGGCTCCTCAGCGCCTTTCCAGTTCGATGTTTAGCGATTGCTAGGGCGGGCATCACCGTCAGGGAGGCAGCTGCCAGAAGGATGCCGATTCGACTCGCCTCGGGAGGCTCTTTCATCCACAAGGTGCTCGCGGCCTCGAAGGCGATGTAGCCGCTGAGGAGGAAGAAGGTCACACCCACGATCCATAGTGCCCTGCGCTCGTGCACCTCGGTCTCTTCTTTGGTAGCACCAGCCTGCTCCGCACGAAGTCGCCGGTAGAGCGCCAGCGCAGCGATCGTCTCGATCACGCTGTCGAGCCCGAACCCGACGAGAGCAATGCTCCCCGCCCGCCAGCCTGCGCCGACGGCGATCACGGCCTCGACAACATTCCAGGCGATGGTCAGGCGTTCGAGCCGGAGAGCACGCTTGAGAAGGAGCGAGCGAGCCACCATTTCGCCCCCCATCAATGTTGCGTAGAGGCTGGCAAGAGTCCCCCACCCGCACCGTGGAGAAGTCCAGAGTACCAGAGTTCGGATGCTTTCCGGCTTCTTGGATCCAGTTGTCGTGGGTCTCTCGTCGGGTCGTCTTTCTCGATCGACAAAGAAAATACGGAGTGCATCGGAAGGGGCCGTCTGTAGAATCGTCTATCTAGGCGGCATCAGAGGAGTCCGATATGTCCACCACAATGACCCGCGAGGAGCGGGAGGCTTTTCTCGCCGGTGTACACGTGGGAATCTTGAGCCTCAACCAGGCGGGGTGCGGCCCGCTGGCGGCCCCGGTCTGGTACGCGTACGAACCGGGCGGTGATCTGCAATTCGTTACCGAGCGCGCCTCGCGTAAAGGCATGCTTCTCGAAGAAGGGCAGCGCATCAGCCTTTGCGTTCAAGACGAGGCGCCACCCTATCGGTATGCGAGTGTCGAAGGCCCGATCGCCTGCATCGAGCCATCGGACGCAGAGCGCCACGAGCGCCCCCTCGCGCATCGCTATCTGGGGTCCGAGGCGGGAGATCGCTACATGGAGAGCGCGACCGACGGTCGCATCGACGACGCGATGATCTTGATCCGAATGCGCCCCGAGCGCTGGCTCACGGCAGATTATTCGAAAGAAGACGTGGGTCTCTAGAGTGCGCGGAGAGGTGACTCTAAATGGTGTTGTGCACCGGTGAAGCCGAATGCTGTGCTAGGGGCGCGGCTTGTGTGTCGTGGGCGAGCGCGAGTCCGGTTACCAACGCGATGTCCCAGCTTCGAAGTCGATCGTTTCGCCCATCCCGCTTCGCATCGTCAGCCTAGAAACCGAGTGGATGGGGTGTGTCCGAGGGTATCGTATGGGTGATGTCGCTCGGAAATTCGGAGTTGCTGCCTTCCATCGGCAGGAGAAGGCCGGCGTTCCGATAGACTTCGCTCAGCCGCCGGCCCAAGGTCCTGTTTCGCTCGTAGGTGATCAATATGCCCTCCGAATTTCGCAGGGTGACGCGCTCGTGACCGGCCTTTACATTTTCTCTGAAGATGCGATCCAACTCTCGCACGGCGTCGTCGATATCGCGCTGGCTGCGCCGCCGCCGTTCCTTTGATCGCAAACGCTCGCGCCCGGGGCGCTTCCGTGAGAACTGCTGCCCGTCGACTTCGAAGTGATCGACGCCGCTCCCGCTTCGCTCGACGCTCTCGAATTCGATCGGGATGCCATCTCCGACCAGCAGGGTACTGACGATCCTGAAGGTCTCGGCGTGAATGTAATCCGAGATCGAATAGGGAATGATTCGCTTGCCTCGCGGGTGGGTGTGGAGATAGATCGCGTCGTACAACTCTGGGTGCTGTAGCGATCCGTAACCCATCTTCACGGAACGCCAGTCGCCCTTGACGATGTATCGATAGACACGTTGATTTTCGGTCGAAACCGTGACCCTCAAGAAGATCTCGAATGGATAGTTGCTGGCTTCGTATTGGATGTATTCACCGAGTTCTTTGTTCGTGACATTTTGATTGATGAGGTAAACGGAGTCGGTGCCGGCGGTCGGCATGAGTTCTCGGATTTCGTCGATCGTTTTTCCAGGCAATTGCAAGAAGGCGAAGAATGCTTCGCCGGACCGACTGACCCGGTCGATATTGTGGGCCGGCTGTACGTCTGTCAGCCCCGCGCACCCCACCCATGCAGCGGCAAGCGCTGTGATTCCGCAGATCCATGTCCGCGTGATGGGTGCTGCCCGTTGAACGGTTGCTTGATCCGGCATCCAGGTAGACGTTTCGTCCACGCTGCTGCGCTTCTGTAGGTCGACCGGAAAGCGTCAAATCGCGGGAAAAAGGCCTCGCTCGTATCGAGGAGCCGAAAACCCCGCTCGTATCGAGGAGCCGAAAACCCCGCTCGTATCGAGGAGCCGAAAACCCCGCTCGTGTCGAGGAGCCGAAAACCCCGCTCGTGTCGAGGAGCCGAAAGTCTCGCTCGTGTCGAGGAGCCGAAAATCCTGCTCGTATCGAGGAACTGAAAGTCTCGCTCGCGTCGAGGAATCGAAAGCCTCGCTCGTATTGAGGAGGCAAAAATTCCGCTCATGTCGAGGGGGCCGCGAGGGTCAGCAGGCGAAACCCAGATTGAGCCGATCGAGGAGTTTCAGCCAGAGGCCCCTTTTGCCACCGTTGCGGTCGGCCCGCGCCATTTCGTTCCGGGTGAGCGTGACACCGGCCCAGCGGAAGGGCTCCGGGGGCCAGGCCATAGAGGGTTTTTGAACGAACTGCATGTCGAGTATTTCGCTCGGATTGTATCCGAGCAGCTCCAATCCGATGCGAGCGCCGAAACGGGTGGCTCCGACCCCCGATCCCGTGTAACCGATCGACCAGGCCACCTTCCCACCAAAAGCGACTCCCGGTGCCATGCAGAAGCGGGTGCTCGAGGCGATGATGCCGCTCCAACGGTGTGTGAAACGGATTCCTTCGAGTTGCGGGAAGGTCTGCAGGAATTCTTCTGCGAGCCGAACGTACCGTTTGCGCGGATCCGAAAGGCTGTCGTCTGCGCCGTTTCCGTAGTAGTAACACACTGTAGTGCCACCACCCCACGTGATGCGGCTGTCGTGGGTCATGCGGTAGTAGTGGAACATGTTTGCGATATTCGAGAGGCCCTCGCGGCCTTTCCAGCCGATTTCTTCCTGCTGTGCGGCGGTCAGTGGCTCGGTAGCCAGAACGTAATCCCACACCGGAATGACCGAACGGCGCGCCTTGCCAATGGGGTTGCGGAAGGCGTTGGTGGCCATCAGGGCCTTTTGACAGCGCACGCTCCCGGCGGGGCAATCCACCTGCATGCCGTCAGAGCGTGAATCCAGACGCAACAGTGGTGTTCCTTCGAACACCCGAACACCCAACGAGAGGATCGTCTTTTTTAGCCCCCAGCAGAGATAGGCCGGATCCACGAGGCCATCTTGACCGCCTCGGTACCAGATTCCACCGCAGTAGGTCGGAGAGTTGACCTTCTCGCGCACTTCTTCTTCGCTCAACCAGACTGCGTCTTCGCCAGAGCGTCGCGCCTTCTCGGCGGTTTCTGCAGCGGCCTGATTTTGAGCCCGCCGGGTCGTGACTGCGATGGTCCCGGTTCTTTCATAGCGCGCATCGATGTCGTAACGGTCGAGGGTGTCGATGAACTCTCGTAAATTCTGGCGGCCGAGTTCCGCCAGTCGCTCTGTCTCACCCGGGAAATGATATTCGGCGTTCATCTCGCCGTGGGCGAGCATGTGGCTGAGGAACCCTCCATTGCGTCCGGATGCCCCATCGCCGATTTCAGTGGCTTCGATCAAAATGATGTCGAGTTCGGGGTTTCTCTCCTTCGCCTGGAGGGCTGCCCACATTCCCGTGAAGCCGCCGCCCACGATCAGCAGCTCACAGCGCTGATCGCCTGACAGGGATCGAAGGGGCTCGGGTCGAGCCTCCTGGTCCAACCAGAAACAGGCAAATTTGGAATTCTCCAGGGCTTTGAGGTGAGCGTCCATTCCGATTTCTCCTATTTGGCGGATCCGGCACTATACAGCTCCGAGAGATCGGAATTCCAGAGATCGCATGGAAGTGAGGCCCGAAGCAGCACTGGCCTTGCGGTGTGAAGGGTTGCTGTCGCCTGATGGCGATCGTGTTACGGTGCCCCGATGAGCGAAGCGGAGCAGGAATACGCCCCTCGCGGTTGGCAGGCTGCGGTTTCCGCACACCCCATCATCTTCGGAGTCGCCATCGCCTGCATCTCGATCGGTGCGATGCTGGGTGTGTTTCTTTTGACCGAAGAATAGCCGCTTGCTCGGTGCATCGCAGCCGGCGCGGTAGAGGGGGTGCGGGTGTGGGCATCTTGATTACGGCTCCGAGGATCATCGGTTGATTGTGCAGATACGCACATTAGAGGGATGCCGCGTTGCGGTGCGGTAAAGATTCCAGAAGTCTGCGGCGGAATTTCGGCATCGCCTTGATTTTAGTCGCAGCTGTGGTTGCGATCTATGCGCAGTCGTTCCGCTTCGGTGCAGTTCGCTTCGATGATCCGCAATACCTGGCCGGTAATATCCACCTCCAGAATGGGTTGAGCGTCGATGGATTGAAGTGGTCGTTTTCCGGGCCCTTCGGGTCCAATTATTTTCCGCTGACGCTCTTGTCTCATATGCTCGATCGGACGCTGTTCGGTGATAATCTCGGCGGGCACCATCTGACCAGCGTCGCCCTTCACGCCCTCAATTCCATTCTTCTCTTCGGTGCGCTCTTCTCGCTGACCGGCGCGCGAGGGCCGAGTGCAGCTGTTGCAATGCTCTTTGCCGTCCACCCATTGAATGTCGAATCCGTCGCCTGGATCGCCGAGCGCAAAAATGTCTTGAGTACGACCTTCTGGATTCTCTCGATGTGGTCGTACGCGCGCTACGCAAGGCGCGCGAGCCTTGCGCGTTACCTGTGTACAGTGCTGTTGCTGGTGCTGGGGCTTCTCGCGAAACCGATGCTGGTGACGCTTCCCCTGGTGTTTTTATTGCTCGATTACTGGCCGCTCGACCGCATCCGATGGAGAAAGTCGAAAGCCGCGGAGCGTACCCCCTCTCTTCCACGGCGCTCGGTCGGCTTTCTGATTGCCGAAAAACTGCCGCTGTTGGCAATCTGCGTCGCATCGAGTGTCGTGACGTTGCACGCTCAAAGTCGGGGAATTCCATCGAGCGAGACGCTTCCCCTGCTGCCTCGCCTCGCCAACGCTGTAGTCGCCTACGTGCGATATTTGGGCAAGACGGGTTGGCCCGCAGAGCTGACGATGCATTACCCACACCCCTACGTGCCCGGGATGGGAGGTGAGCCTCTCGACGCCTGGCAGATTGCAGGAGCGGCAACGCTCCTACTTGTACTGACGGTTCTCGCAATTGCAGTAGTGCGTCGGCGCTATCTGTTGGTGGGTTGGTTCTGGTTTTTAGGAACCCTTGTACCGACGATTGGATTTGTGCAGGTGGGAGACCAGGCACTTGCCGATCGCTACGCCTATGTGACCGCGATCGGTCTGTTTCTGGCGGTGTCCTGGGCGGGCTCCGAGTGGATCGCGCACCTTCGAATTTCCCGTCCCGCATCGACTCGTGCGTTGTTGGTGACTGCGGGTGCGGGCATCGTGGCGCTCGCCTTGGCTTCTTGGCAGCAGGTCGGCTACTGGCGGGATTCGGTCACGCTCTTCGAGTACACCCTCGCGGTCATCCCGAAGAATCCGAAGATCCGCTACAACCTCGCCAACGAATACCGGGCGCGTGGTGACATGGACGCGGCGATTCGCAACTACCGCATCGCGCTCGAGACCGATTTCGAGTCGGTCAAGACGCGCATCAACCTGGGAAATGCGTTGCGATCGAAAGGAGAGTTGGACGCCGCTATCGATGTGTACCAATCGGCATTGGATCGCGAACCTCGAAACGCGAACGCCCACAATGGTCTAGGAACGGTTCTTCGTGCGAAGGGCGACGTGGATACCGCGATTCTCCGCTATCGCTACGCGATTGCACTCGATCCGGTTTTCCATCTCGCCCACTACAACCTCGCGAATGCACTGCAATCTCAGGGTGAATTCAAAGAGGCAGTGGTCCACTACCTCGAGGCTCTCGAGGAGGGTGTTCGCGACCCGAAGATCTTCAACAATCTTGGAAACACGTTTTGGAGTCTCGATCGAAATGAAGACGCCGAGACCGCTTACCGCGTCGCGATCGAGTTTGATCCTGGGCATTATCGCGCTCACAACAACCTCGGCATGTTACTCGTGAGCCAAGAGAAGTTCGATGAGGCGATCATCCACTACCGGTTGGCCATTGCGGCATCGCCCGACTACGCATTGGCCCACAACAACCTCGGAGAAGCTCTTCGCGTGCAAGGCAAGCTCGACGAGGCCGTCGACGCGTACGCGGAGGCGCTACGCGCAGATCCCGGCTTCACGCAGGCGTCTGAAAACCTCGAGAACGCGAGGAAGCAGTCGGAAAGCCCGCGCGAGTAGGTGCTGGGCCCTCGAAGAAAAGGGCAATCCGCGCGATGGAGGCAAGGGCCTTCGGCTGCGGCGGTCGGCGCGAAGCCAGGGTAAGCTGAGCGCTGCCATGCGGAGAAGTGCGTGCTTCAAGGGTTGACACAGCTGCTCGAGCTCCAGCGATTGGACGACAAGTTGGCCGCCCTCCAGACAGAATACGACGGCCTCCCGGGCCACCGGGAGCGAATTGAAGCAGAGCGCAGCGCTTGCGACGAGCAACTCGCAGCCGCCAAACAGGCGCTACAGGATGCCGAAGGCGCGCTGCGCCAGGCGGAGGCCACTTTTCAAGACCAAGAGACGCTGCTGCAAAAGCTCGAAGGCCAGCAGTTTCAGATCAAGTCCAACGACGCCTACACGGCTTTGCTTCGCGAGATGGAGCAGGCCCGGGAATCGATTTCGGAGCACGAGACCAAGATCCTCGAGCATATGGATACCATCGAACAGTCTCGTGGCCGGTTGGCGGAAGCCGAAAAGCAAGTTGTTGAAACCCGCTCGCGGTTGGAAGCCGAGCGGCGTGCGATCGACGCCCGTAATACGGAACTCACCAGCGAGATTGGACGGCTTCGGACACTTCGCTCCCAGCTGGGGCCGGATGTCGGGCCGGAATTGCTGAATCACTACGAACGGGTCTCGAAGCGGCGCAGGCCCGCAGTAATCTTGGTCAAAGAGGAGCGTTGTGGAGGCTGCCGGGTTGGCATCCCCCCCCAGTCCTTCATCGAAATCATCCGCGGCGAGGCGATCGTCACGTGCGGCAACTGCTCCCGGATCCTGATTCACGCCGAAAAATTGGGGTCGCTGCCTGAATCGTGAATGGCCGAAGTGGAAATCCACCACAAAACAATGGTTTATCAGCGGAGCTGCGAATCCCTGGGCGATTTGAGAATCCGCGCTGGAAAATATGGAAAACGCTTTTTAGAATAGATACTTACGGGATTGCTCCGACGAGCGTGCGAGTCGTGGCCGAGCATGGCCTTTTGCTACAATCGTGCTAAATCGCGGGCGTGGATCGAATCGCGTCCTCCTCCAGCGGTGACGGGTCATGAACAAAATCGATCGGTATTGGGACTGCTTGGATCAGGCGATGGAAGCATCGCACGGAGGCCGGACCGATGAGGCGTTGGCGTGGCTCGATGAAGCGCTCGTCGCGCACCCCGACGGCGCAGAAGCCCACAACGGCCGCGGTGAGATCCTCTGGGATAACGGCAAGATCGACGAGGCGCTTCACGAGTTTGCACGCTCGCTGAGCGCCGATCCGAAATTTACGACCGCGCATCTCAACCGGGTCGAGCTCCTCGTAGAGGACCTCGGAGAGTTCGAGCAGGCGATCATGCTCACCGACGAACTCCTGGCGGGTGATCCTGTCCTTCCGCGCCTCGATCGCACCACGCAGGCCGAGATCCACTATTTGAAGGCCAAGGCGGTTTTCTATCTCGACGACCTTGAGGGCGCCCTTTTCCTGGTCCGACGCGGCCTGAAGACGGCGGGTGAGGTTTCGATCTACCGGGCCTTCGAAGGGCAGATCCTCTTCGAGTTGGGCCGCTTCACCGAGGCCCGCCGGTCTCTCATGTCTGCGACCGCACTCGACTCGGAGTCCAGCCACGCCTTCTACCACCTCGCGCTGGTTCAGGAGAGGCTGGGGGAGGACGAGCTCGCCGAAGCGTCGTTCGACCGGGCCAACGCGCTGGATCCGGACCATTATCCCCTGCCGGTCCGGGTCGACGACGCGTTCTTTCGCGAGGCCGTTGCCGAAGCCATTGACAACCTGCCGCGCTCGATTCGAGAATACATCGCCGACGTTCCAATCCTTGTAGAGGATTCCCCTTCGGATCAGATGATCTCCGAGCAGAACGTGTCGCCCCAGGTTCTCGGCCTCTACATCGGTGTGCCGCGAACCGAGGCCGAGTCGGTGCAACACGACGGAGACGCCACGCGGGTGATCCTGTTCAAGAAGAACGTCGAGAAGATCTGCCGTGATCGCGACGATCTGATCGAGCAGATCCAGATCACGGTTCGCCACGAGGTGGGGCACCACCTCGGTCTCAGCGAAGAGGATCTCGAGCGGCTGGGGCTCGCGTAAACAGTCTCGACCATTTGGCGCCTTCGACGGCTGACCCCTGCGAGGGGCCAAATCCGCCTGAACAGGATCGCACTCCGTCCACTAAGAATGACCGGATGTCGTCCCTAGTCGGTGAACTCGAATCCATCGTGGGTCCGGCCGACTGCCTCCACCGCTCCGAGGAGCTGCTCGTTTACGAGTGTGACGGGTTGACGCTTCACCCGGCGAAACCGTTCGCGGTCGTGCTCCCTCACAGCCGGGAAGAAGTGTGCAGCATCGTGTCGATCTGCCGCGCCCACGGTGTGCCGTTCGTGCCCAGGGGCGCCGGCACCGGTTTGTCCGGCGGCGCCATTGCGAATGATGGAGCGGTGATCATCGAGTGCTCTCGAATGAACCGGATTTTGGAGGTCAGCGTCGAGGATCGCTACGCGATCGTCGAGCCTGGTGTCGTCAACGCGGATCTCTCCAAGGTGGTCCTCGAGCACGGCCTTTTCTACGCACCGGATCCGTCCAGTCAACTGGCTTGCACGATCGGGGGTAACGTTGCTGAAAACGCGGGCGGCCCACACACCCTCAAGTACGGAACGACGACCCACCACGTTCTCGCCCTTGAACTCGTGTTGCCGGATGCGAGTGTGGTTCATCTCGGATCGCGAACCGGTTTCGCGCCGGGCTACGACCTCGTTGGAGCCGTCGTGGGCAGCGAGGGCACGCTCGGAATCGTGACGCAGGTAACGGTTCGCCTCGAACCGATCCCCGAACGCGTTGAGACCCTGCTCGCGAGCTTTCCAGACGTGGTCACGGCCTGCCGCGCAGCCAGCGGAATCATCGAGGCGGGGCTCACTCCTGCGGCGCTCGAAATCATCGACCGGCGCACGATTGCGGTCGTCGAGGCCAGCGTCTATGCCGCGGGGCTTCCGGCCGACGCCGGAGCTGTGCTCATCATCGAACTCGATGGCGCAGCGGTGTCGCTGCCTCCTCAGCTGGAACGCGTAAAGCAGATCAGCGTGCGCGAGGGAGCTGCGCAGGTGGAGGTGGCTTCGGACGAGTCTGAGCGTCAGCGCTTCTGGCGCGCCCGAAAGGGCGCATTTGGCGCGATGGGGCGCCTCGCGCCAGACCTCTACGTTCACGATGCGGTGGTTCCCCGCAGCAAGTTGCCCGAAGTCCTCGATGAAATCTGCGCCATCGGCGACCGCTATGGGTTGACGCTCTCGAACGTGTTCCACGCTGGGGACGGGAATCTCCACCCGAACATCTCGTTCGATCGCCGCGACCCCGATGCACTCGAGCGCGTGATTGCCGCCGGCTCGGAAATTCTCGAGTGCTGTGTTCGCGCGGGCGGTGTAATTACAGGTGAGCACGGCATCGGAAACGAAAAACGCGAATTTCTGCATCTTGTCTTTAGCGAAGCAGATATGGACGCTATGAAACGGTTTCGCGACTGCTTCGATCCGGAGGGTGTCTGTAATCCTGGAAAAATCTTCCCAACGACGCGATTTTGCGTCGAATCGAACCCGAAAGCGCGCGGTTACGATCGGGTTCACTTCGACTGATGATCTCTCCCGATCAACTCACAGCACTACGGGATGCCGTTGGGGACGGCGGCCTACAGGAGCACGAACCCGTCGATCTAGACGGTGTGGCTGTTGCGTTGACCCTGAGCCCATCAGACGGCGAAGGGCTGTCCCGAACCTTGGCGGTGCTCCGACGTTGCGGGCTCGCGGTTGCGGTGCGCGGCGGCGGGAGCTGCGTCGGCATCGGGAATCCGCCAACCGGTCTGGACGCCTTTTTATCGACCGAGCGCCTCGCGGGTATCGAAGAATTCGATGCCAGCGATGGAGTCTGTCACGTACGATCGGGTACACCCCTGCGCGACGTGCGAAAAGCCCTGGCCGCGAGCGGTTGGGAGCTTTCTCTCGATCCGCCCGGCCGCGACGCCACGGTCGGCGGCTGTCTCGCTGCAGCGTCGGTCGGGCCACGCGCTCTTGGCCTCGGCCTTCCGCGCGACCAGGTCTTGGGGTTGACGGTGTCGCTAGCTTCGGGAGAGCGCGTTCGCTGTGGCGGCCGGGTCGTGAAGAACGTAACGGGTTACGACCTCAATAAGCTCTACACGGGTTCGTTCGGAACACTCGGCGTGATCGAGTCGGTCTGGTTGAAGCTCCGCCCGGCCCCTGAGCGCTCGGTGAGTTGTGAAATTCGCGGAACCCACGTGGAAAAAGCCTGTCGAGCGGCAATCGCGGCTGCGCGCTGCGAGTCTGGGCGCGCCGTTGCAATCGCGTCGAACGGTACAGAAGGCTGGAAGGTGGTGGTCGAATTCGCTGGCGACGCTCCGACGGTCGAACGCGATCTCGCGTGTCTTCGCGAAGACCACTGCGCGAGCGATGCGACGGGGAAAGCCATCGACCAGATCCGTGACCTCCAGGTGAAAGTGCCAGCCCCGTTCGGCCTGCGTTTCCGGATGGGGGTGCTTTCCTCTCGGCTCGAACGAACGATCGTCGAACTTCGCGCCGGTGGTGCTTCGTTGCTCGCGTATCCGGGGCTCCAGCTCGTCTACGCGAGCTTTTCGCTCGACGCGTTACCGGCCGAACGCGAAGTGGAAGCGATCTTTCGCAACGTCGAAACCGTTGCCCGCAGCGCGGGTGGTGGTTACGTGTGCGAAGCCGCGCCGGCTGCAATCAAGGTGGGCCGGGATATGTTTGGCGACCTGGGTGCGAGCGGATCGATCGTCCGAGCGCTCAAGCAGCGTTTCGATCCGACGGGCGTGCTGAATCCCGGACGCTTTGCCGGGCGCAACTGATCGATGAGCGAAGTGCAACTGATCGATGATCGAAGTGCGAGTGATCGATGAGTGGAATGCGAGCGATCGATGAGCGAAGTGCGGGTGATCGAAAAATTGATGGGCAAATGATGGATGAGAACTGGGCGGCGATCTACGAGCGGACACTCGATTGCGTGCACTGCGGTCTCTGTCTTCCGGTATGCCCAACCTATCGGGAAACCGGCCGGGAGAACTCTTCTCCACGCGGGCGCATCTACATGCTGCGGGCGGTTGCCGAAAACCGCGTTCCGTTGAGCGATGTGATCTCTGAGGAGGCCTATCTCTGCCTGGGATGTCGCGCCTGCGAGACCGCATGCCCATCGGGCGTCAAGTTCGGCTCGATGCTCGAGCTCGCAAGAGCGGAAATTGATCGCTCCGGCTTGCGAAGAGGCTGGCCTGTTCGATTGGAGCGCTGGGCGCTGCGTAGGCTGGTCGCCAACCCCCAATGGTTGTCGCTCGCGATTTCGCTCCTGCGCACCGTTCAGCGCCTCCGCGTCGATCGGCTCATCGCTGCTTTGTTGCCGAAGGCATGGCGTGAATTCTACGCGCTGGCTCCCGCCGTGCCGCCCGCAAAGGAGCGCAGGCCGTTGCCACCGTTCACACCGGCACTCGGAGAAAAGCGCGGCCGCGTCGCGCTATTTGTCGGTTGCGTGATGCCCGAACTGTTCGGCGCCGTGAATGCAGCCACGGTTCGCGTGTTGTCCCGTAACGGTTTTGAGGTGGTGGTTCCCGTATCGCAGGGGTGCTGTGGCGCACTGCACGCGCACGTCGGAGACCTCGATTTCGCGCGCGACCTCGCTCGTCGAAATCTCGAAGCCTTCGCGTCGGTCGATTTTGATGCCGTGATCGTGAATTCGGCCGGTTGCGGGGCCGTGTTGCGAGAGTTGGAAGAGTGGCTTCCCGGAAAGGGCTCTTTACTCGCGGGACGGGTGCGCGATGTGTCGGAGTTTCTCGACGTGGTTGGGATACGCCCGCCCGAAGGGCGAGTCGAATCGAAGGTGTGTTATGACGCCCCCTGCCACCTGGTCCACGGCCAGGGGGTTGACGCCGCTCCCCGCAGACTGCTCGAGCAGATTCCAGGCCTCGAACTCCAGGCCCACGACGACTCGAACGGATGCTGTGGCGCCGCGGGGATCTACAATCTGACCCACCGTGCGATGTCGCGTGCGGTCCTCGATCGAAAGATGCGATCGCTCAAAGCCGCCGATCCCGACTACGTTGCAACCGGAAATCCTGGCTGTTTGATACAGCTGCGCGCTGGAGTGGCTGCTGCCGGGATGAGAGCAGCGGTGGTTCATCCAATCGAACTTCTCGATCGAGCCTACGCGCACCGCGCTGTCGAACCGTGACGGTCAGCGATAGAGGAACGCGTCGGGGGTTTCTCGTGGGGCATTGATGCGCGGGAACGCGCCGAGACTCAGGTCCGATAAGGAGCCCTGCAGAACCAACGAGAACGGAAGAATGGATTGTCGTGAGCGAACCATGCCGTAGCGCTCGCGCATTCCCCGATAGCTGTAGGTGGATTCTGCCATCGGCCGGGTATCGATTTCATCCGAAAGCCCCAGACGCGCGCGCTCGAACACGACGTCGCGATTCGCATCGGCGACGATCGCGTCGTCCGGGTCGAGCAGAGAATTGCGGAAGGACGTTTCTTCGAGCTTGGCGACCATCCGCGCAAAACGCTCGTTCGAGAGTTCCTGGTAGACTTCGATCGGGGGATCCTCTTCGTTGCCGCTCGGGCCGATGAAGAGAAGCTTGACGGCGCGCCCCCCGATCAGCACGATTCCATTCGGGTGCAGCTCTCCGTTGACGGGATCGTCGTCGAGTAATTTTGGGTCGAGCCCCAGGCCCCGGAGGCCAGCGAATTCGGAATTCTCGATCAGAAACCCTCGGGAGATTCGGATCTGCTGAGGGGTGGCGTGGAGGATTTCCTCGCGGACGGCCTGTCCCGCGCGCTTCCCTGCCTCGGTATCCGGATACTCCCGGGCGACCCGTCGATACATCGCGTTGCGAATGTCTCGGTGTTCTTCGCGACTCGCGAATTCTTCTGCCTGCTTGGCGGCTTGTTGCCTCAACTCGCTGAGTTCGTCGCTGTCGAATTTGGGGTCCTGCAGTGCGAGGCGGTACACCGCGACCCAATTGTCCCGCTTGCTCTCGTAGGTCGACAGCCAGCTGCGCACTTCAGGGGTGCGCGCGCCTTCGGGGTTCAATTCGAGATAGCGGCGTCCGTAGACGGCAGCCAGGCGTGCCGTTGGCCGTGGCTTCATCCAGGGCAACTGGATCAATCGCAGCGGAAACGCGAGCAGGGTTTGTCCGATCGCCGGGAGGTCGATCACCCACTCGATCGGCTCCGGCAGGCGGCGGTCTGGAGGCCCGCGCGACCACGGGCCGAGGATGACCCACTTGGCCCGGATCGTGCGATCCTTGCGGCGGGCTTTATGGAAGGCCCGATAGGGGTTGCTCGTCGGGTCATTGATGAGCGCGTGCGCGTGCCTCGCCATGTTGGAACGCTTCGGATCCTGTTCAGCGATTTCATCGAGGGCGCGCCACATCTGCAATTCGGCGCCTTGTTCTCCGATCGCAATGGCCGCGGCGAAGCGCGCTTCGTCGGCGAAAGGTCCGTCTGGATCGGATTTGAGGAGTTCGCTCGCGGCAGCCACGATGTCGCCATTCGGGTCGAGCATCGCAATCGACAGCTGCCTCGCGGCGGGTGAAACCGGTGTCATGTTCCCAGCGACCTCGAGGCTTCGGCTTCGTTGCCTGCGCTCTCGGACGAGTCTCTGGTCGGCTTCGTCGCGAAACGCGGATGCCCGCGGATCTTCAGGCTTCAACTCCAAAGCGCGATCCGCGTAAACGAGAGCCAGTCGTGTTCGATGAACCTCCAAGGCGCGCTCTGCGCCGCGCAGGGCTCGCTCGTAGAGAGTCTCCGCGAGTTCGATGTCTCCCTCTTCGATGAGGGGTTGCAGTTGGGCGACTTCAGGAGCGTCCGGATGACGGGCTACGAATTGCTTCCAGTGGGCGAGCGCTTGCCGGCGCTGTAGCGGCAGCGGCTCCTGGTTGTAGATCTGAATCGCATAGTTGAGCAGGGATCTCGCGAGGCGGTAAGGAGCCAGGCCCGTGGTCATGATCGACTTGCCGATCGGCTCAGCGAGAGCGTTGAAGGCGCGCCCGAAACGGATCATCCACGCATCGCGTATCCGCGCAGAGGCGAGCGCGAGTGGGTCGTTCTTCTCGGTTTGCGAGAGCCGCTCGCGCAGAGCCGGGTCGAGAGCGTTGCTCTCGAGCAGGGCCCGGGCCGTCCTGCGATAGCCGTGTGAAGAAGCTGCGGTCGCATTGACGAGATCGGTTGCAACGGGAACGAGTCCCGTCAGAAGATCCCCTCCCGAGACGAGTACCGTGTCGATCGCGCGCAACCGTCCGAGTAGACGCTCGGCCCGCTTGGCATCGGAGAGCAGCGCTGCGCTCGCCAACTCCGCAGCCGCATAGTCGGCGACATCGGGGATGCGGGTCGAGAACCGCACGCTCGAATCGATTGCAGGGCCGATCGGTCGCGCACCCGGTGAGCGACAGCCAGTCAAGCATCCGATGGCCACCACGCCGATTAAGCCGGCGATCCACTTTCGGTCAGGGTGTGAAGCGATCACGATCGATCCGAATCGAAAAAGCCAAGAATGCCTCCAAGCGGCGGGATGCCTCGAGTTTTTCGGGCGTTCCGTCTTGACTGGCCACCATTTCGTACAGTCGCGCTGCGCCCTCGACCAGTTCCTGGAAACGCACCGGGTCGAAGAGCAAGCTCTCCGGTGGATAGGTGTTCGAGTATTCTACAGCGAGTTCGACGTAGAGGTCTGCGAGTTCGAGCAGGTGGCGGTTGAAATTCTTGCTGGTCGGGTGTCGGCCAGTGATGCGCTGTAGCTCGCCGATCGCCCGTACATCGCCGTTCACATCGGTCTTCCGGATGCCCACGAAGTAGCTGGCGCGCGTCACGTCTGCGCGCTCGATTTCTTCCTGAACGATCGGCCTGTGGTGGGTGCCTTCGGTAATCACAGCGAGGTCATTGAGCAGCGCAATCCGCACCTCGAACTCCGCGAGCACCGAATTGGGGTCGATCTCGACGAGTGGGGCGACGGTCGCCGTATCGGAGCCGATGTCCGCCTCGCCCTGGGGCTCGAGCGCTCGCGTCATCTGAGCGGCCTCGTGGAGTACGTCACAGACATCGGCACCGCGCAGCGCCTCGAGCCTCAGGTCTTTGCTGATGTCCGCCGCGAGCCG
>JACZVU010000151.1 GCA_022572485.1 Myxococcales bacterium | reverse complement strand
GGCGGAGTCGCGCTGGAAGTCGCGCGCGCCGCCGCGGGGCGCGGGAGGGTGCGCGGGGCGCCGACCCCGCGGCTTCGGGCCGGTCGCGTGCTCGCCCGGATGTCGGGTGTGGGAGCCTGTATCGACATCTCGGATGGGCTGCTGGCGGACCTCGACCACGTGCTGGACCGGTCGGGCTGCTCGGCGGAACTCGATCTGGCCCGCGTGCCGCGTCCGCCGCGCTTCGAGGCGGCCTGCCGGCGGTTGGGCGTGGATCCGATCCGGTTGGCCACGCGTGGGGGGGAGGACTACGAGCTGCTCTTCACGCTGCGGGGCCGAGGGCACCCGGCAGGCCTCGGATCTGCCAGGCGCTCGGCGACCCCCGGGCCGAGGAGGCCTTCCGGGACGCCCGGGATCGCTCTGGGAGCGCTGAGTCGCCGCCTCGAGGTGGCGGTCACGGAGATCGGGAAAATAGTCAAAAGGAGTGTGGGGCGCCGAAAAACGCTCGCTTGGCGGCATTTTTGATTTCCCGGGACGAGGGTTTTCGGGATTTTCGGGGAACCCCTGGAGATTGCCGGTCGATGAAGTGTTGTACGGGGCTTTCGCTCATCAAGAAGCCGAGACCATCCACCGATACAGGGGCGTGCGAGTCGCACTTACGCACAAATTTGTGATCGGGTCCATCGTCGTGAGTGCGGCGGTGGTGGGTGTCCCAAGCTTGCTCGCGGCCACGGGGCTGCGCGTGACCCCTTGGGTTACGCCCTTTATGGCCCTGGGGGTGGGTGCGGCGATCGGATTCTTGCTGGCCCGCGAACTCGGCCGTCAATTCCGCGGCCTTCAACAAGCCGCCGAGCAGATCCGCGCAGGTGACCTCTCGGTAGCCATGGTCACCGTTGACGAGCCGATGTTTCCGGACGAAACCCACGACCTGGCCCAGAGCATCCAGTCGATGGCGAGTGGCCTTCGCGAACTGGTCGTTCACGTGCAGGGGACGGCGGCTCGGGTTTCGGATGCCGCCTCCGCGGTCTCGCGCTCCGCTCAATCGGTGAGCGGGCACACGGGCGAGATCGGATCGACGGTCGCGGACCTCGTGGAGAGTGTGAAAGAGCAGCAACGCATGCTCCACGATGCGAATCGTCTGATTCACGAGGTAGCTGCCACCATCGCGAGCAACGCCGACGACGCTCGCGAAGCTTTCGGGTTCGCCGCGGAGGCCAACCAGCAAGCCAACTCGAGCGCGGACGTGACGCGTCTGGCGGTCGAAAAGATGCGCACCGTCTTCGAGCGCATCGAGAAGGCGGTCGGTCAGGTTTTCGATCTTGAAGCGAAGACGCAGCACGTACATCAGATCACCGAAGTCATCACGAACGTCGCGAGCAGCACGAATCTGCTCTCCCTCAATGCCTCGATCGAAGCCGCACGTGCTGGCGAGGCGGGACGTGGGTTTGCGGTGGTGGCCGACGAGATTCGCAAACTCGCGGAAAGTGCGGGTCGACGCGCGGAAGAGATCGCCAAGTTGATTCACGAGATTCAGTCGGATACCGCCGAGGTCGCGGATGAGATGCGGATGTCGAGCAGTTTGATCAGCGAGGGTCGAGAGGACATCGACATGATCGCGGCCTCGCTCGAAAGTATTCGAAACACGGTGAAGGACGCGCAGGTGCGCGCCGAGGGCATCTTCCGCGGTGCCGACGCGCACACGGTCGAAGTCGAGCGCATGGTGCGATCGATGGACGAGATCTCTGAAGCGGGCGCCCGCAAGGCCGCTGCGATCGATCGCGTCGTGGAAACGTCGCGCCTGCAATCTGTCTCGACCGCTGAGGTGGTCGAATCCTCCGGCTCGCTGATGGAACTCTCTGCGGAGCTCGCGCAGGTGCTCTCCCACTTCCGGACCGATTCGAACCCGGAAATCGAGGGGAATCGATGAAGGCTTCGATCGAAAATCTGGGCGCCGATGACCGGCTGTTGACCTTCGAGGTGGCCGGCGATTTCTACGCGATGCCGATCGCGAGTGTGCTCGAAGTCGCCGAGGTCGGGCGTATGACCTGCATTCCGACGCTTCCGACGCGCACGGGTGGGGTGATCAATTACTACGGCGACGCGCTGCCGGTGGTCCATTTCTCGTCGCTCTTCGAAGTGAGTGAGTCGAAGGTCGCTGAACCCGGCGTCATCTTGGTCATTGCGGGGCGCGTGGGTGAAAGCGCTCGATTGGGGATTCCCGTCGATCGGGTGTTGGGATTGGTCGATGGTGCTGCGGCTGTGGTGCCCGGTAATGCCAAGGTGGTCGTGGAGCGCCGATCGATTCAAGGTCGGGTGGCGAGCGTGCTGGATCCGCAGCGGCTCGTGAGCCAGGCGAAAAATGTGATCGAGAGTTCATTGGGCCGAAGGGATTAGATCCAAAGGGGGAAGGTGATGGCGAGAGTTCTGGTCGCAGACGACGCATCGTTCATGCGTCAGATGATTCGCGAGATCGTCGAGTCTGAGGGTTTCGAGGTCTGCGGAGAAGCTTCCGATGGCATCGAAGCAGTGGATGAGTTCAAGAAGTTGCATCCGGACGTGGTGACGATGGACATCGTCATGCCGCGCAAGTCCGGCATCGACGCGGTTCGGGGCATCATCGCTCTCGACCCCGGCGCCCGCGTGGTGATGTGCAGTGCGCTCGGGCAGGAGACGCTGGTGGCCGAGGCGATCCAAGCCGGTGCCAAGGACTTCATCGTCAAGCCCTTCAAACCCGACGCCGTGATCGAGACGCTCAAGAAGGTCCTCGAGAAGGAAGACTGAGCATGGATATGGCGAAGTACCGCCAGGTCTTCATCGAGGAATCGACGGAGTGCCTCGCGGAAATGAGTTCGGCGCTGCTCGAGCTCGAGAAAAACCTCGCCGACAGCGAAGCGATCGATCTGATCTTTCGCATGGCCCATTCCATCAAGGGGATGGCCGCCTCTCTGGAATACGATTCGGTCACAAAAGTCTCCCACGGCCTCGAAGATCGGATGCAGGAGATTCGCCAAGCGGGCCGCGTCGCGGATGCCGAGGAACTCGCGGTGCTCTTTCGCGGCCTCGAACGCCTCGAGTCGATGGTGGCCACGATTCGTGAGGCCGGTGAGACGCACCCGCCGGACCCGGCTCTGGCCGTGGTTTTGAACGATCGCCTCGATGAACCGCTGCCCGCAGCGGTTGCCTCCGCGTCCAGCGCCACCGCGCCCGCACAGTGCGCAGCAAAAAAAAAAGCCCTGACCCTGATTCTGTAGCAGAATCGGACACGTCCACCCATCGAGCGGAGAGCGTCGCCGCGCCCAAACCGCCACAATCGGTTCGCGTCAGAACCGAAACCCTCGACCGCTTCCTCGGAACGGTCGGTGAGGTCATCCTGAGTTCCAGTCAACTCCGGGCCGCCGGTGTCGAAAGCGGCAAAGATCGGCCGAATCTCTCCGTCGGGCTCGACCGGATGGACCGCGCCGTCGGCGACCTCCAACGCCGTGCTCTCGAATTGCGCACCACGCCACTGGCGCGGGTCGTGGAGCCGCTGCCGCGCATGGCGCGTGAAGTCGCGCTCCGATTGGGCAAGCGGGTCGAGCTTTCGATCAAAGGTGCGGAGATCGAGCTCGACCGCTCGATTCTCGACCGACTCAGCGAACCCCTCGTGCATCTGATCCGCAATGCGGTGGGTCACGGAATTGAGATGCCGAGCGTGCGGACAGAGGCCGGCAAGAACGAGGTTGGCCAGATTACGATTGACGCGCGGCGCGTGAAGGATTCGATCCACATTTCGATCCGCGACGATGGCGCTGGGATCGATCTGGACCAGGTGCGCGAGCGGGCGGTTGCTGCGGGCATCATTCTGGCGGACCTCGCTGAAGACTTGTCTCCTGAACAACTTGCGGTGCTGGTATTCCAACCCGGCATTTCCACCGCCGAGTCGATCTCGGAACTTTCGGGGCGCGGCGTCGGGATGGATGTGGTGCGCACAACCATCGAATCTCTCGGCGGGCAGGTAGAGATCGCGACCCAGCGCGGGCTCGGAACGACGACCACGATGGTCGTGCCAATCACCGCGGCTGTGCAGCGCGTGCTCTTGCTCGGCGTCTCTGGCGAAATCGTCGCGATCCCCGTCGCCAAGGTGGAACGCATCCTCGAAGTCGAGGCCCACGCGATCGAGCGAAGCGGACACGAAGCGTTTACTTTGGTGGAAGACGAGCCGGTGGTCGTTTTTTCGCTCGCCGAACACCTGTGCTTGCCTCCGCAGGCGCCGCAAGCGCAAGAGGTGCTGGTTCTTGCGGAAGTGCGCAACGAGCTGATGGCGATCAAGATCGACAGCGTCGTCGGCCATCAACAGATCTACGTCAAGCCGATTCCCGAGTTGCTCTCGGGTGTGCGTTCGCTCGCCGGTCTGACGATTTTGGGAAATGGCTTGCCGATCTTCTTGCTGGATCTCAACCAACTGGGACAAGTGGCGTGACGGGATTTTCCGACGAAGAACGAGAGCGCCTTTACGAGCTTACGAGCTTTGGCGCGATCCACGCCTCGATGGCGTTTACGATGCTCCTCGATCATGAGATTGCGCCAAGCGCCCCGCTATTTCGCGAGGCCGACGAGTACTGCGCGGACGATTCGTGGGGCACGGGCGTGATCTTCCAGGCGGACGGCGAGCTCACCGGTCTGGTCGCCATTCTGCTTCCGATTGCTTCGCGCGACTTGGTTGTAGAGAAATTGATTCACAAAGAGAATTCGGGTGATCCCGAAAAAGACATCGAGTCGGCACTGCGTGAACTCGGTAACATTGTTGCGTCGCACATCATGTCTGCGATCGCGGACCGGCTCGGAGGGCGGATTTTGCTTTCTGTGCCGGTGCTCGTGATGGAAGGCGCAGATACGGCGTTTGCGTCGATGTTTCGCGAACGCGGCGCCGAGCGCTGCGTCGAGTGCGAACTCGCAGATCCCGAACGTGACATCCGTGTCCGCCTCGTCTTCGTCCCCGGATCCAAACCCTAGAGAGTTCCGCAGAATACGGTGATACCCGCTCCCGGCGAGGGTCGTTGTAATCCTATTCCGCGATCCTCTCTAGCCCGCCCGCTGTCGGCCTTCGATCGGCGGGCGCTGGCCCCACCTCCTTGGCATCTGATACCGTGAGAGCGCGACTCGCGCGTTATTTCGAAGCGCGGTTGGAGAGCTGGCGTTGAAACGAGAACGAGTCCGAAGTCTTCTCGAAGCGGTTCAGAGTGGAGATCTCTCGACGGCAGATGCCCTCGAGAGACTTTCCAATTTGCCCTTCGCGGAGCTGCCGGATGCGTGCATCGACACCCACCGAGCGCTTCGCCACGGCATTCCCGAAGTCGTCTACGCGCCCGGCAAGACACCCGAGCAGATCGTCGAGATCGTGAGGGTGCTGCGCGAGGCCGAACAGGACGTGCTCGCCACGCGGGTCGATGCCGAGGTGGGCGAGCGCGTGCTCAGGGAAGTCGGTGGCGGAACCTACGATGCGGTCAGTCGACTGCTTTGGTATGGGCCCGCTGAGGTGCCCGCCGAGGGAAAGGGGACGATCGCGGTGGTCTCTGCGGGAACTTCCGATCTACCGGTGGCCGCCGAGGCAATCGGGGTGGCACGGCGTTTTGGCAACAAGGTCGAATCGATCGCCGACGTTGGCGTCGCGGGCATCCACCGATTGCTCGCTTCGAGCGAGACCCTGCGCGCTGCGCGCGTGCTGATCGTCGTCGCGGGCATGGAAGGCGCTCTGCCTTCGGTGGTCGGCGGCCTGGTCGGCAAGCCCGTGATCGCGGTTCCGACCAGCGTGGGCTACGGCGCCGCCTTCGGCGGCGTCGCGGCGCTGCTCGGGATGCTGACGAGCTGCGCATCGAACGTCACCGTCGTCAACATCGACAATGGCTTCGGCGCCGCCTACGTCGCCACCCTCATCAACCGTCTTTAGAGAGTCCCGCAGAATACGGTGACACCCGTTCCCGGCGAGGATCGTTGTAACCCTATTCCGCGATCCTCTCTAACCCCGGGCTTCACCGATGCCCCAACTGGGACGCAAGAGCTACTTGCTCAGAACTCGATTCAACGCGTGGGGTCTGCTCCGGGGAGCCGGGGGAAGGGCCACTCGCTCAGAACTCGATCCGGCCCACTGGGCCCCGGCTGGTGAAGCTCAAGTCACATCAGTCATGGTCTGTCCGGGCACGCAGCCCTTCCCCCCGGCTCCCCTGGGAATTTGTTGGCAGCGCGTGAAAGAGAACCACCGCATTCAGCGGCCCGATCGAATGCGATGCCGCTTGGGTGCGGTGACGGGAGGCCTGAGGGCGACATGGGGTTGGAGCCCGATGGCCTCCCGTCACCGCACCCAAGTAACCCACTCTCGCAGAAGAGTTCGACCCAGAGCGTGACTCCAGAATGGAGTCGTGCTCCGCCGCAAGCGAATTTGAAGGATTCGCCAGCCAGGATTGCGACTTGGGTTCTCTTCGGATGTGGTGATTGGGTTGCTTATCGCGCAATATGCTCGCGTGGCGGTTCGGCGGAAAAGAACGGCGGGTGTGGGCGGGCGCTTGTTGCACCTGGATCTATTCTCGGGGATTGCCGGGAACA
>JACZVU010000150.1 GCA_022572485.1 Myxococcales bacterium | reverse complement strand
CGGTGATCGCCATGGCCGAGTCGATCCTCAAGGACAAGAAGCGTGTACTCGCGTGTGCGTGCTTTTGTGAGGGAGAGTATGGGGTCGACGGACTGTACGTGGGTGTCCCCTGCGTGCTCGGCGCGGGTGGTGTCGAGAGGATCATCGAGGTGGAACTCAACGCCGGAGAACAGAAAATGTTCGATGCTTCGGTCAAACACGTCAGAGCGCTCGTCGAGCAGATCCAGCTGTGAACATTCACGAATACCAGGCCAAGGAGTTGTTGCGCGATTACGGCGTGCCGGTTCCGGCGGGTACGCTGGCGACGACGCCCGCCGAGGCGGAGGCCGCAGCCCGCAGGTTGCCGGGCGACGTCGTCGTTGTGAAGGCGCAGGTCCACGCGGGCGGGCGTGGCAAGGCGGGTGGCATCAAGCTCGCCCAGTCCGCGAAAGAGGCCAAACACGTCGCGAGCGAAATCCTCGGCATGACCCTGCGCTCACATCAGACGGGCCCCGAGGGCAAGGTCGTCCGCAAGGTCTACGTCGAAGCGGGTTCGGAGATCGAGTCGGAACTCTACCTTGCGGTGGTACTGGATCGATCCGCAGAGAAGTTGGCGATCATCTCGTCCACCGAGGGTGGGATGGAGATCGAAGAGGTTGCCGCTCGGAGTCCGGAGAAAATTCTCACGGTCACCGTTGATCCCAATGTCGGGCTCTCCGCCTATCAGGTGCGCCAGATCGGATTCAGTCTCGGTTTCGACATGGGCCGGATCGCGAAGCTCGAACCTTTCCTTCAAGCGCTCATGCGGTTGTTCATCGAGAAGGATGCCTCACTGGTCGAGATCAACCCGCTCGTCGTCACGAAGAGCGGCGATTTGGTCGCACTCGATGCCAAGCTCGACTTCGACGACAGCGCGTTGTACCGCCACCCGGAAATCGCGAAGCTTCGCGATCCGGACGAAGAGGATGCGCGCGAGCGCGAGGCCAAGGCGATCGGCCTCGCCTACGTGGGTCTCGATGGAAACATCGGATGCATGGTCAACGGAGCCGGGCTCGCAATGGCGACCCTCGACGTGATCCGTGTCTGCGGCGGAAGCCCGGCCAACTTCCTCGATGCCGGGGGTGGGGCCGACAAGGACAAGGTGCGGGACGCATTCAAGTTGATCCTTCGCGATCCCAAGGTAAAGGCGATCCTGGTGAACATCTTCGGCGGGATCGTGCGTTGTGACCTGATCGCCGAAGGCGTCGTTGCCGCCGCGAATGAACTCGGTCTCGAGGTGCCGTTGATCGTGCGACTGCAGGGCAACAGCGCCGCAGAGGGGCGCGTGATTCTCGCCGACTCTGGGTTGAACATCACGCCCGTCGAAACGCTGCGAGAGGCGGGCGAGGCCGCCGTGGCGGCAGTCGCTGGCCAGGAGAGGTAGCGGTGTCGATTCTCTGTGACCGGTCCACCAAGCTTCTCATCCAGGGCCTCGGTCGAATGGGCCGCCTTCACGCGAAGCTCTCGATCGAATATGGAACCCAGGTGGTCGGTGGCGTTGCGCCCGGCAAAGGCGGGCAGGTGATCGACGGGATTCCCGTCTTCGACACCGTACGCGAAGCGGTGAAGGACACCGGAGCCAATGCGTCGGTGATCTTCGTTCCGCCGCCTGGAGCGGCGGACGCCGTGCTCGAAGCCGCGGATGCGGGGCTCGATCTGGCGGCCTGCATCACCGAGGGAATTCCTGCGCTCGACATGCTGCGCACCAAGCGGGCGCTCGCGGGATCTCCGATGCGGCTGATCGGCCCGAATTGCCCCGGGGTGGTCACACCCGGGCAGTGTCGGATTGGCATCATGCCCGCCCAGATCACGCGGCCGGGCTCGGTCGGGGTCGTTTCGCGTTCAGGGACACTCACCTACGAGGCCGTGGATCAACTCTCGCGGCTTGGCATCGGTCAGACGACTTGCCTCGGAATTGGCGGCGATCCGGTCATCGGAACGACCTTCATTGACGTCCTCCGATTGTTCGAGGAGGACCCCGAAACCAAGGCCATCGTGATGATCGGTGAGATCGGTGGTTCCGCTGAGGAAGAGGCCGCCGAGTTCATCAAGGGACACATGAAGACGCCTGTCGTGGCCTTCATCGCGGGGCAGAACGTGCCGCCTGGGAAGCGAATGGGTCACGCGGGCGCGATCATCGCGGGCGGCAAGGGGCGGGCCAGCGACAAGATGGCCGCTCTGAAGGCCGCCGGCGTGGTGGTATCGCGCTCGCCTGCTGAGATCGGATCCACGCTCGCCGAGAGCGTTCCCGGATTGAGCGGCTAGCTGGCGAATCCTGCGGATTCGCTTGCGGCGTCGGGACCTGTTCGGTCCCGTCTGGCGCCTAGCGGGCGAAGGCTGCAAAAGAATGTGTTCGAAGCGGCCCATTGGCCTCGGGTTCGCCGCTCAGGCATCCTAGCATGCTGGCCACCCGGGAGATTGTGCTGTGCACGCGCTCGTTCACGAATTGACGCTCCTCCAGGAGCGAGACGGTTGGCTGAGCGAGCCCGAGCTGAAGGCGCTCGCCAAGCGGCTGAACCTGCCGCTGCATCGGCTCGAGAGCGTCTCGACCTTCTACACGCACTTTCGGCGCACGCCTCCAAAGCGCATCGAGGTGGCGGTGTGTCGCGACCTCTCGTGTGCGATGGCCCGCGGCGGCGAAGCGGCCGAGCGGCTGCGCGACGCTCTGGCGGGGCGCGACGATGTGGAGATCCGCGAAATTTCGTGCATCGGCCGCTGCGACCGCGCACCCGTGGCGTTCGTCGGCCACGACGTCGTCTCGACGACCGATACAGACGAAGTCGTCGCGATCGTCGATGGGCGGAGTGTGGATCCAGAAGTTCGACCGACCCCGAACTGGGGTGAGGCCGAAGTCTATCGGGATCCTGCGGATCGCTATGGGACGCTGCGGGCAGCGCTTGGCGGAGATCGATCGGTGCTCTCCGAAACCCTCGAAGCTTCGGGCTTGCGGGGCATGGGCGGAGCCGGATTTCCCACCGGCAAGAAGTGGTCGTTGGTGGCGGGCGAATCCGCGACGCCCAAATACGTCATCTGCAACGCCGACGAGAGCGAGCCCGGCACCTTCAAGGACCGGGAGGTGCTTCGCGATCTCTCGCCCCTGGTGATCGAGGGGATGGTGCTTTCCGCCTATTGTGTCGGCGCCGAGCGTGGTTGGGTCTTCATCCGGCACGAATATGAACCCGAGCGCGTGGCGTTGCAGGTCGCGATCGATGCCGCCTATGCGGCGGGTGCACTCGGGAAGAACCTCTTCGGCAGCCCTTTCAGCTTCGAGCTGGAGGTATTCGTCTCGCCCGGGGGTTACATCCTCGGCGAAGAGACGGCGCTGCTCGAGTGCATGGAGGACCGTCGCGGAGAGCCGCGCAACAAGCCGCCCTTTCCGGGTGTAGAGGGGCTCTGGAACCAGCCGACGCTGATCAACAACGTCGAGACCTTTGCGCACGCCACGGGCATCCTGCGCCATGGTGTCGACTGGTGGCGTTCGCTTGGCAAGCCGGATCACGCGGGGCATAAATTCATTAGCGTCAGCGGCGATGTGAAGCGACCGGGCGTGGTGTTGGTTCCGATGGGGGCGACCCTCGGTGAACTCCTGGAGCGCTGCGGGGGGATGCGCGACGGGCAACGGCTGATCGCGATCGCACCCGGTGGCGCGTCGAGCAATTTCCTGCCGCCGGATCAACTCGACGTGGCCATCGATTTTGGCACGTTGGAAGACGCCGGCTCGATGCTCGGTTCGGGTGCGGCGGTGTTCGTCGGGGAATCCAGCGATTTGCTCGAGGCGGGGCGCAGCGTGACGCGCTTTTTCCGCAACGAATCCTGCGGCAAGTGCGTGCCCTGTCGGGTCGGCACCGAAAAGGCGGTCAAGATGTTGGAGCTCGCCGCCGAGGTCTCTGACGACCAGCGAAGAGAGCTCGAAGGACTTCACGCGACACTCGCCCGCACGAGCATCTGTGGTTTGGGGCAGGTTGCATTGGGACCGCTGATTTCGATCCTGAAGAACTTTCCAGCTGCGAGCCATCGGAGCTAATGCGTGGGCACGGCGGGGATCATTTTGTGCGGCGGGAAATCTTCTCGCATGGGCCGCGACAAAGCCTGGCTCCCGTGGCGCGGGCAGCCGATGATCGCTCACGTCGTGTCGATTCTGCGCCCGATTGTCGACGAGGTCGTGGTGGTCGCCTCCGATGCGCTCGAGCTGCCGCCCCTGGAGGCCCGCGTGGTTCGCGACCGCGAGCCTGCGCTGGGCCCGCTGGCGGGCATCCGCGAGGGCCTCGAGCAGATCCGCGCCGAGTTCGCGTTCGTGACTGGAACGGATGCCCCGTTCCTGTCGCCGGCCTTTGTGGCGGCTCTGCTCTCCTATGGATGTGCGGTCGCACCCGAAGTCGACGGGCATGTCCAAACCCTGGCCGCCGTGTATCCGCGCAACGCGCTGGATCCCATCGGCGCAATGCTCGCGAAGGGGCGCGCCCGCCCGCTGCAACTTCTCGAGAAACTCGGTTATCGAAAACTCTCCGCAGAGGAGCTGCCCGATCCGCAGTCCGTGCGCGGCTTCAATACGCCCGACGAATACCTCAAAGCCGTTCGAGAATCCGAAGAGCGGGCGACCGTGACGCTCGAATTTCAGGGACGGGCTCGGTTGGCGATGGGGTGCAGCGAGCTCGAGGTCCCGATTGGCACGCTCGGCGATGTCCTCGCGCCCTTCCAACCTTCGATCGGAATCCTTGAAGGGGGGTTCGTTACAAAAGCATTTTCGATTTCGTTGAACGGGCACAGGCTGGCCCGCAGTGCGGCAATTCCCGTCGGGCCTGGCGAGCGCATCTGCGTCCTCGACGCGGCTGCGGGGCATTGATGGTGGCCGGGCGGCAACGCAGCTGCTTTTATCGCTACAATTGGTTCCATTCCAGGATCTCCCAAGATTAGGACGGAAACATGATCCAGCTCACGATCGATGGCGTCGCGCTTGAGGTAGCCGAGGGCACCACCCTCTGGGAGGCCGCCCAATCTGCGGGGATTGAGATTCCGGCGCTCTGCCACGAGCCGCGCATGAAGCCTGTGGGTGTTTGCCGGATGTGTGTCGTCGATGTCGGCGCGCGGACGCTGGTGGCGTCTTGTGTGCGCTCCTGCGAGTCCGGAATGGACGTGCGGACCGCGACGGTGGAGATCGAATCCCACCGCAAGACGCTGACCGAGCTGCTCCTTTGCGACCAGCCGCCGCTCGAGCGGGATCCGAAGGAGGCGACAGTCGGTGGGAACGAGCTCCTCGCGTTGGCAACCCGCTACGAGGCGCGCAGAGACCGATTTCCGTCGGGAAACGGTCGGCCCGTGGACTCGAGCTCCCCCGTGATCGCCGTCGACCACCAGGCGTGCATTCTCTGTGATCGCTGCATTCGCGCCTGCAACGATTTGCAGAACAACGAGGTGATCGGCCGCACCGGCAAGGGCTATGAGGCCCGCATCGCGTTCGACTTCGATCTGCCGATGGGCGAGAGCACCTGCGTTTCCTGCGGCGAGTGCGCGGCGGCGTGCCCGACGGGCGCGCTCGTCGATTCACCAATATCCGCGCGGCTGCGGCCGCGGGCGGAGCTCACGCCCGTCAAGAGCGTCTGCCCCTACTGCGGGGTGGGTTGCGCAATCACCTACCACGTGGATCCAAAGAGCAACGCGATCGTTTTCGCCGAAGGCCGCGAGAGCCCTGCTAGCCAAGGGCGGCTTTGCGTGAAGGGGCGCTACGGCTGGGACTATGTGCAGCACGAGCAGCGCCTGAAGGTTCCGTTGATCCGGCGAGACAACCACTACCCGAAGGGGGCGATCTCTCGAGACGTGAGCGGGGACCACGACGGCCGGCGCAAGCCCGGCGGGCTCGTCGATTACGCTGAAGTGCTCCCCGCGTTTCGGGAGGCGACCTGGGAAGAGGCGCTCGACCTCGTCGCGAGTCGGTTGTCTGGCATTCGAGACACCCACGGCTCGGATGCCCTCGCTGGTTTTGGCAGCGCCAAATGCTCCAACGAGGAAGCCTACCTGTTTCAGAAACTGATTCGCACGGCCTTCGGGACGAACAACGTCGATCACTGCACGCGGCTCTGTCATGCCTCGAGCGTGGCCGCTCTGCTCGAAGGAATCGGAAGTGGCGCAGTGACCACGACCTACGCGGATATCGCCAACGCCGAAGCGGCCTTGATTGCGGGCTCCAATCCGACCGTCAATCATCCGGTTGCCGCCACCTTCTTCAAGGAGGCGAGCAAGCGCGGTACGAAGCTCATCGTGGTGGACCCTCGTCGGCCCGACATCGCCGACCACGCCGAGTATTACTGCCGCACCAAGCCAGCTACCGATGTGGCCTTCTACAACGCAATGATGCACGTCATCATCGAAGAGGATCTCGTCGATCGCGCTTACGTGGAGAAGCATACGGAGAACTATGAGGCGCTGCGTAAAATGGTCGCGAAGTATCCGCCCGAGCAGGCGTCCAAGATCTGCGGAGTTTCCGCGGATCTGATTCGCGAGGTCGCGATCACCTTCGCAAAGGCGCGCTCCGCGATCATCTTCT
>JACZVU010000149.1 GCA_022572485.1 Myxococcales bacterium | reverse complement strand
CGTTGAAATCTATGCAACGGAGAACATTGTGGTGAACCTAGATGCTAGCTACGTGCTCCCGACCGGTGATTTGAAGGATTTCGACTACATCTCGATCGGGTTCGGAGCCCAGTACCGCTTCTGACTGGGCGAGGGGTTAGTCTTCTTTGATGGGGATTTCCAGGGGGGCGCCGCAGTTCTTGCAGTAGGTGGCGTCTCGGTCGTGGCCTTCGCTTAGGCAGCCGGGGCAGGAGCGCGTGGTGATTTTTTTCGACGCAGCGGCGGATTCGACGATCTCGGCGGTGACGATGCCCGTTGGCACCGCGATGATGCTGTAGCCCAGGATCATCACGACCGAGGCGAGCACCTTGCCGGAGACCGTGATCGGCGCCATGTCGCCGTAGCCCACGGTGGTCATCGTCACGATCGACCAGTAGATTGCCGCAGGGATGCTCGTGAAGCCGTTTTCCTCGCCTTCGATCAGGTACATCGCTGTGCCGAGAATCGTGACCAGGATTGCGATCGCTCCGAGGAACACCGTGATCTTGTGGCGGCTGGCCGACAGCGCGCTCTGCAAGATGCTGGCCTCACCGAGAAATTGCCCGAGCTTGAAGATCCGGAAAATGCGCAAAAGCCTTAGGCCGCGGATGACGGCCATGGATTGCGCGCCTGGAAACAACAGGCTCAGATACGTGGGGAGAATCGCGAGCAGATCGACGACGCCGAAGAAGCTTCGCGCGTAGTGGAACGGGCGCGGCGAGCAGATCAGCCGCAGCCCGTATTCTGCGGTGAAGATCAGCGTGAACGCCCATTCCGCATGGGTGAGCAGCTGGCCGTGTTGGTTGTGGAACGCGGTCACGCTGTCGAGCATGACCGCGAGGACGCTCAGGCAGATCGAGATCAAAAGGCCGATGTCGAAAGCTTTGCCGGCGGGCGTATCCGCTTCGAAGATGATGACGCGGAGTTTCTCGCGCCACGGGGAGAGCGCTGGATTTTCGGGCGGCTTGGCCATCGCTCCCAATCCTATGATCCTCCAGGCGCTTCGCCAACAGCGCTCCTCGCATGGGCTACACTGAGTCCGCCTTGGCGGGATTCGAATCCGTTGACATCATCGTGTGCACCCTCATCGGGATCGCGTGCCTGCGCGGCTTCTTGCTGGGTCTGATCCGAGAGGCTTTCTCGCTCGCCTCGCTTGGGGCCGCCTATCTGGCGGTTCGGGCCTTCGCGAACCCCGTCGCCGAGTGGGTCGGTGAAATCAGCGATGGCTGGATCAGCGAGGCGCTTGCACCTTGGGTAGTCGGCGCGCTCTTGGTGCTCGTGACGATCGGGGTGGTGACGGGCATCGGGCGAATCGTCCGACGGGGCGCTCGAGCGGTCGGGCTTGGGTTTGTGGACCGGATGGGCGGCGGGCTGCTCGGAGCGGCCGAAGGCGTGCTCGTGGTCGCAGTACTCATCCTGCTGGTCGGCGACCAGGTTGGTCGCGACCACCCCGCGATCGCAGATACCCGGACGCTAGCCATGTTGGAGCATATGGAATTGTTGGCCCGCGAAGCGTCTCCCGCGGAAGTCGACGTGGCGAGTCCGCCGAAGCCGCACTGATCAGTCCGCGCGATCCTTCAGGTGGGGTCGACCCAGCAGCCGCGTTCTCGGATCAGTTCCACGAGTCGATCGTCGGCCGTCGTGTCCGGCACGTTGCGCACGACGAGTTCCTTTCCGACGTAGAGGTTGACCCGGCCGGGCCCCGAACCCACGTAGCCGAAGTCGGCGTCGGCCATTTCACCCGGTCCGTTCACGATGCATCCCATGATCGCGATCTTGACTCCCACGAGGTGTTCCGTGCGCGCCTTGATGCGCTCGGTGGTTTCGACGAGGTCGAAGAGCGTCCGGCCGCAGGAGGGGCAGGAGATGAACTCGGTGCGGGAAGTTCGCAGTCGAGCCCCTTGAAGGATGCGGTAGGCGAGATCGACGGCCCGCGCGGGTTCTCCGAAGCCCTCGAGCGAGACGGCGTCTCCGATGCCGTCACACAGCGATGCGCCGAGCACGTGGGCCGCCCGAAGCACTGCGGTCTCGTCGGAATCCTCCGCGTCGCGGTGGTGTCGGAGCACGATCGGAACGTCGGATGCACCTCGTGCTTCGAGACGGGCAGCGACGAGGCGAGCGGCGTGCACCGGGAGGTCCGACTCGACCGACACGAGGATTTCGTCGAGCCCGGCTCGTGCGCTGGCTTCGAGCGCGCGGTCGAGTTGGTTGGAAATTTTCGCAATGCCACCACGGAGGTTCCACTCGAGCGGAATGCGCGATGCCGCGCAGCGCATCGCCGCGGCATCGAGCAGCGCGTCGTCGCACGCCGCATCCGTGTGGACCACCACGCGTGCGACACAGGGGGGCCACTGCGCGGTACTGCCTGGACCGACGCGAACCGTCAGGGGAATCGACATTCCCGCATCGGTGACTGCGTCCGAAAAGGTCTGTAGGGAACGGATGGTGTTTGGGTCGGAGATGTGAAGCGCCAGACCTTCACACGCGAGATCCGGGAATTTTTTGAGGTTGCGGACGAACTCTTCGACGGTTCGCTTCGGGTCCGACGGTACCGCGCCGAGATCGATCTCGACGCGAACTGGGTGGTTGCTCCCGATTTCAGCACCGGGCGGTCCCACACTTCGGGTCACGCGTCGGCTGTGCGCGTAGGGGTCCGCGGTGAAGGATGCTCCGGGATCGCCGACTTCCGCCGCAACATCCCAAACTTCGGAGCAGAGCGTTGCGATCGCCGAAGCGACGGGAACTTCTGCCTCCGGGGGCTCGGTGAGCGAGACGCGAATCGTATCTCCGATCCCGTCGATCAGCAGGGCGCCGATTCCGATCGCACTCTTGATGCGGCCGTCTTCGCCATCTCCCGCCTCGGTGACGCCCACGTGAAACGGATAGCTCGGCTCGCCCGGCGCGCGCTCTGCGAGCCGCGCCGCCAGGAGCCGGTACGCCTGGATGGCGACCTGCGTATTGCTCGACTTCATGCTGAAGACGATGTCGCGGAACGCCTCGTTCTCGCAGACGTCGAGAAATTCGAGCGCGCTCTCCACCATCCCGGCCGGCGTGTCTCCGAAGCGATTCATGATCCGATCGGAAAGCGATCCATGATTCGTCCCGATCCGTATCGCACGACCGAGTTTTTTGCAGCGTCGCACGAGCGGTCGAAACTTTTCGGACACGCGCTCGATCTCTTCCGAGTAAGCGGCGTCTGTGTACTCGCGCACCGCGAATTTCTTTTTGTCTGCAAAGTTCCCGGGATTGATCCGGATCTTTTCGACGTATTCGGCCGCGAGCATTGCAGCATTCGGGGTGAAGTGAATGTCGGCAACCAGGGGAACGCGAACCTTCCGCCGGTCGAGTTCCTTGCGAATGGCGCCGAGGTTCTCGGCGTCGATCAGCGAGGGTGCGGTGATGCGAACGATCTCACAGCCGGAGGCGACCAGGAGCTCGGCCTGATCGGCCGTCGCCTGGGTGTCCCGGGTGTCGGTGGTCGTCATCGACTGGATCCGGATCGGGTTCGAGCCGCCAATGCCCACTTCACCCACGCGCACCTCGCGGGTGCGGCGGCGATGGGGGGAGAACGGGTCTGCGGTATAGGACGGTGCCACTTCAGCTCCCTGCGATCAGCGCGTCGAGCCGCTCGAACGCGTCGTTGATCTTGCTCGGATCGCTACCGCCCGCCTGGGCGAAGTCCGGTCTTCCACCGCCCTTGCCACCGATCACGGTCGCGATCTCACGGATCATGTCGCCGGCCCGGTAGCGCTTGGTGAGGTCTTTGGTGACGCCGAGTGCGAGGGACAGCTGGCCGTTTGTCTCGGAGGCCAGCAGTACGATCCCGCTTACAAGCTGGCTCCGCAAGTCGTCCACCATTCCGCGCAGCTCCTTGGCGCCCGCGCCCGCCACCCGGGCGGCGACCACCCGCACGCCGGAGATCACCTTGGCGTCTCGGGTGAGGTCCTTGGAGGCCTCGCCGCGCTGTGCCGATCGGAGCCGCTCGATCTCTCGTTCCGCGCTTCGGCGATCTTCGAGAAGCCTCCCGATCCGGGCGGGAACCTCCGCGACCGATACCCGCAGCAACTCGGACGTACTCCTGAGTATTTTTTCCTGGCTGCGGAGGTGGCTCAGTGCGCCAAGACCCGTGAGCGCCTCGATGCGCCGCACGCCCGAGGCGATGCCGGATTCGGACAGGATCTTGAGCAGGCCGATCTCTCCGGTTGCAGAAGTGTGCGTGCCGCCGCAGAGTTCCGTCGAGAAGTCGCCGAACTGGACGACGCGCACGACATCGCCGTATTTCTCGTCGAAGATCGCGATGGCTCCAGATTCGATGGCTTCGGGGTACGACATCTCGCGCACGGTGGCCGGCGCGTTTTGCTCGATCCAGCTGTTCGCGAGGTCTTCGATGGCCTCGATCTGGCTGTCCTCGAGCGGTGCGTCGTGGGTGAAGTCGAAGCGCAGGCGATCGGGGCCGACCCGCGAACCCTTCTGCATGGCCTGGTTTCCGAGCACGGTGCGTAGCGCCGCGTGCAGCAGGTGGGTCCCAGAGTGGTTGCGAAGCGTCGCCGCGCGAGCCTTGGCGTCCACGGTCAGCTCGGCTTCGGCGTCGATACGAACCTCACCCTCGGTGACCACGCCGCGGTGAACCACGAGTTCCAGCGCCGGGCGCTGGGTGTCGGTGATTTCGATCGTCCCTCCGGGCACGCGCAGCACGCCCCGGTCGCCCACCTGCCCTCCGCTCTCGGCGTAGAAGGGGGTTTCGTCGACGACGACTTCCACCGCGTCACCGCGTACCGCGATTTCCCGGCTCTCACCGTTCAGCAATAGGGCGCGTATCGTCGACCTGCCGGTCCATTCCGAATACCCGCGAAAGCGGGTGCTGATGTCGGACGCGAGCCGCCCGTAGATTTCTGCGACGCGTTTGTCGCCGCTTCCCTTCCAGGCTGCGCGCGCTCGCTCTCGTTGGGCGGTCATCGCCGTGTTGAAACCGGCTTCGTCGATTTTCAGGTTCCGGCTGGACAGGATGTCCGCCGTCAGATCGATCGGAAACCCGAAGGTGTCGTAGAGCTTGAAGACAGCCTCGCCGGGCAGGATCTTCGAGCCGCTTCTTTCGAGTTCGGCGAGGTCCTCTTCCAGCCGCGCGAGTCCCTTCGAGAGCGTTTCGAGGAAGCGCTCCTCTTCTCGCTGGATGCGGCTCGTGATGTAGGCGCGCCGCTCGCGGAGTTCGGGGTAGGCGGAGAGCATCTCGTCGATCACCGCGTCTCCGACGCGGAACAAGAAGGGCTGCTCGACACCGAGCAACACGCCGTGGCGCGCGGCCCGGCGCAGCAGGCGGCGCAGCACGTAACCCCGCCCTTCGTTGCCGGGCAAGATGCCGTCGCCGATCAGGAAAACCAGGGCCCGAGCGTGGTCGGCGACGATGTTCATCGAGATGTCGTGTTCGGGGTTCTCCCCCCGCTTGATCTCGGTGATTTCTTGTATGCGATTCATGATTCCGCGAAAGAGATCGGTGTCGAAATTCGAGCGAACGCCCTGGAGGACAGACGCGAGGCGCTCGAGGCTCGAGCCCGTGTCGATCGAGGGCTTCGGCAGCGGTGTCAGGTTTCCCGCGGCGTCGCGATCGAATTGCATGAAGACAAGGTTCCAGATCTCGAGCCACCGACCGCAGCTGCAAGATGGATCGCAGTGGGCGCTCTTGCAGGCGCTGTTTACGCCGAAATCGATGTGGATCTCGGAGCAGGGTCCGCAGGGCCCGGTTTCGCCCATCGACCAGAAGTTCTCACTCTCGCCGAAGCGAAAGACTTTTTCGGCCGGAAGCCCGATCTTCTCGCGCCAGAGCTCGTGTGCTTCGTCGTCTTCGCGAAAGACCGTGGCGACGATTCTCGAGGAGTCGATTTCGAACCGCTCGGTGAGCAGTTCCCAGCTGTACTCGATGGCTTCGCGCTTGAAATAATCGCCGAACGAAAAATTACCGAGCATCTCGAAGAAGGTGTTGTGGCGGGGCGTGCGCCCAACGTTTTCGAGGTCGTTGTGCTTGCCCGATACGCGCATGCACTTCTGAGACGTCGCCGCGCGTACGTAGTCGCGCGTTTCCACTCCCAGGAAGGTGCTCTTGAACGGGACCATCCCCGCGTTGGTGAACAACAGGGTCGGATCGCCCTCGGGAACCAGCGAAGCGCTCGCGACGATCTGATGCCCTTTCGCTTTGAAAAAGTGCAGGAAGGTCTCTCGGATCTCGCTCGCACTCCGAGCCATCAGCCCTCCAACCCACCGGGATCACGCGCGAATCCGAACTATACCCGAGCCCCCGCTGCCCCGCAGATCCAGGGTAAAATCACGCCATTGCCTTTCCTGTGATTGGAGCGATTCGCACAACCCGCCGTGGAACGGCCTAGTGCAGCCCACCCAGCCCTCTGGGCCCCCGCCAGGTGTACCGTGAGTGAGTTCAAATCAGAAGCCTGCCCGCACAGCCCGCCCAGCCCCTCTGGGCCCCCCGCCAGGTGTACCTGTGAGTGAGTTCAAATCAGAAGCCTGCCCGCACAGCCCTCCCAGCCCCCTTGGGC
>JACZVU010000148.1 GCA_022572485.1 Myxococcales bacterium | reverse complement strand
GAAAGATCGAGCATCTGGTTGAAGTCGCAGTCGTGGAGGCGTCCGTCGTAGCCGACGGAGACGAGGCTCCGGCACATCAATTCGGAGACCGTTTCGGGGTTGAAGTGGGCGATCAAGAGTGAGATGTAGGCGTTTGCTTTTCCCGATCGCTCCAACGCGCGAGCGAATCGCCGGATTGGCATGTTGGTGATGGCCAGCAAGTGGTGAAATTCGATTCCGAAGCGTTCCCTCAATTCCTGTCGATAGGTTGCCTCGAGTTCCGCCTGGGGCGGAGGGAGCATTGCGCCGGGCGGGTTGTAGACGAGGTCGAGCGTCAACGGCGATCCCGGCTGCCCGTAACCGAGACGGCCGAGCTTGTGAAGGGCCTCGATGCTCCTTTCGAAGACGCGGAGGCCTCGTTGCGCGTCCACCGTTTCTTGGGTGGTACACGGAAGGGATGCAACCACCCTGATGCAGTGCTCAGCCAGGAACTCCGCGGTGCCTTCCTGGCCCGGCTCGAGCAGAATCGTGAGGTTGCATCGATCGATCACCTGAAGTCCGAGAGCACGCGCCCCTACCACGAGGTGGCGAAATTGTGCATTCAATTCGGGGGCGCCGCCCGTCAGGTCGACGGTCGTGACGCTCGGGCTGCAGCGCAGGACCGCCAAAATCCTGTCCGCAGTCTTCCGGTCCATCATTTCGGTTCGTTTTGGGCCCGCTTCCACGTGGCAATGCGTGCACGCGAGATCGCAGCGCCAACCCACATTGATCTGCAGGGTCGTGACGGGATGGCGGGTCAGCGGCGCAAGCCCGTGGCGACCGAGCGTCTCGCCGAAGCCGCGCTGTTCGAGCGGCTGCACGACCGTGAGATCATTCGGCATCTTGTTCGTTTACCTCGGGGGAGCTCAGAAATTTGAAATCCGCGAAGCGAGCCTCGGTGCGCTGACACGAATTGTCGGAATCGCTCATGATCGCGAGCCCCAGCAGCGGCGGGACCGGCGCGCCAAAGAGTTCGCGGTATCGAGCGGCCACATGGACGGTTTCCTTCTGCCAGCCCGTGTTTGTGCCCTGCGCCAGAGCGATCATCTTCGCGCTCGGTTCGAATGGGTTGTCCCACACCGCGCCCGCGGGAAGCCGGCTCGTCCAGACGAAATTGAGGGTGCTGCCCGGAATGTCCTTTCCGTAGATGAGTTTGACAAAGCGGTGACGGAGCCTCTGTAGAGTGGATGCGTGCGATTTGTCGAGCTCAAACAGGATGTAGACCCGCGCCGCGAAATCGTCGCCCGCTTTCGTCTGCTCGTCGAACACGTCGAGCCCCCGATCGACGCGCCAGCGCCAGCTCAGCAGCGGTGTCTGATCGAGGCGGATCGCGTCAAGACGCAGTACGAGGCCCGAAGCCCCGCAGTTACTCTCCGCTTTTGCGACTTCCATCCCCTCGAAGGATTCGAAGGTGTAGTGGGTCTGGTTTGCGATGCCGCGAAAGACGAGGGGCTGCCAGTCGTCGGTGCCGAATTTCGGAAGTGGGATTCCGTCGGCACCTGCGGATCGCGGGGCAAGCGGTCCAGCCAGAGCCATCACCGCGATTGCGAACGCACAGCCCAGGCGGAGAGCCATCCGGCGTTCGTTTCAGCTCACTCGACGCTGATCGTGGCGCTCTCGAGCAAGAGTTTCTCCGTGGGCTTGCCTTTCCGGCCGCCCACTTTTTCGAACTTTTTGACCGTGTCCATGCCTTCGACGACCTTGCCGAAGATGGTGTGCTTTCCGTTGAGATGAGGTGTCTTGACGAAGGTGATGAAGAATTGACTCCCATCCGTGCCCGGCCCCGAATTGGCCATGCTCAGCAGTCCCGGTTTGTCGTGTTTGACCGAAGAATCGAACTCGCCATCGTACTTGTAGCCCGGTCCACCGCGGCCGGTTCCCGTTGGGTCGCCGCCTTGGGCCATGAATCGCGGAATCACGCGGTGAAAGACCGTGTCGTCGTAGAACCCAAGACGTGTGAGATAGATCGTGCTGGATACGTGCATCGGTGCAACATCGGGCATCAACTTGATTTTGATGCTTCCCTTGTTGGTTTCGAGGTTCCAGAAGTAGCTCTTGCCGGCCGTGAACTGGGCCTTCGGCGGCTTTTCGAGGGTCGACTTCCAGCTCTGCTGGGTCTTGTCGACACCTTGTTCGGCAATGAACGCGTCGATGGCCGCGACCGCAGCGTCCTGGGGTTGCGCCTCGCCCGAAGTGGCCTCCAGGGGCTCTGCTTTGGCACCCAGCGGAGCGAGGCAGAGTGCCAGAGCGAGGCAGAGCGGGATTCCAAAGTGTGAAAATTCGAGACTGTTTCGAGTCGAGGCCATCGGTATCTGTTCTCCTTCCATCACGGGGTGAGGGCGGGCACTCAGGCTAGCGGCTGCTCACTCGAGCGCCAAGGATCGACGCAGCGCTGCGTGCGGGCTGCCGTTGCGGTGCCGGTACGCGTTCCTGCTGTTTTCTGCGCGGCCTCCTGCGTCGTTCGGGCGCGCGCTGAACTCGGTGGCTTCACTTGTCGAGAAGGGTCTCCAGATTGGGCCAATCGATCGCGCTCTGGGCTGCAAATGCGTTCAGCAGGAGCAAGCGGTCACCATCATCGTCGACTCCACAGAAGGTGTCGCGCGCTTTCTGGAGCTCGGCCTTTTCCGGGATGACGGGTGAATCGTCCTTGAGGATTCCATCTTCGTGTTCGATTCCGAGTAGATCGAGCCACTCAATCAGCAGCTCCTTGCGGCATTCGAGGAAATAGACGGCCAGAATTTCTTCGGCGATGCTGTTGGCCGCGACGCGGGAGAGCGCGCGGCGCACGGCCTCCACCTGTTTCTCGAACGGCTGCCTCTGAAGATAGATGGGGCGGGCGTTCATCGATGCGCTCGCTGTGAACAGCGCTTGTTGGAACATCTGTGGAGCGTTTTCGGAGAGTCCGCTCATGACGGCGACTGCGCGATCTGGGGGCATCGCGGCAAAGACCTGGTACGACCGCATGTTCACTCCAAAGGTGCTCGCGGCCTTTGTAGCATCCCGCTCGAATGTCCGACAGCCGGACCGGGGTCGCGCCTCAGTGTGTTGCCGAGAGAGATTCGCGTTCGCCGAACGTCGACCACGCCTCGTGCAGCGCATAGGCCACCGTCAGCACCAAGGCTGTGGCGAGCGCGGTGTGCAATCCGGTCAGCTCTACCGGGATACCATTCAAGACGTTCGCGATTCCGACGGATCCCTGCAGAATTCCGAGCGCGAATGCGAGCGCGCTCGCGCTGCGCAGGCGCCTGTCGCGCCTGCAGCTGAAGGCGGCTACGCCCAGGCAAACGATCAACACATATGCGGTCATCCGATGGAAGAGGTGAAGCCCTACGGCTCCTCCCCAGGTCGGAAACCAGACGCCGCCGTTGCAGGTCGGCCACTCCGGGCACGCCATGCCCGCGTATTGAGATGACACGAGCCCGCCGAGTCCGAGCTGTACCAGCAACAGTCCGCCAATGGCCGTGATCCAGAACCGCTTCCGAACAGACACTGTATAGAGTATATCGTGAGTGTCTTTTTTCGTGCGGAACGCCAGGGCGAGCAAGAAAACCGTGGATACAAAGAAATTACCGGTGATCAGGTGAGCGGTGACGGTCCACGGTGCCAACTTGAGCCAGACCGTGAGCGCGCCGAGGGCGATCTGGACCGCGATCAATAGCGCTGCGAGGGTTAGCAGGGCGGTCACGTATCGGGGCCGAGCCGAACTCCGCCATGCGGGCCAGCTGAGGAACGCGAAGACCACGGTCACGCCGCCCGCGAGGAGTCGGTGGGACCACTCGAATCCCACCGCGAGATCGATTTTGGGGATCAGATTTCCAAAACACAGCGGCCAATCAGGACAGGCGAGCCCGGCGTCGTTCGCGCGCACCAGGGCGCCGAGCACGATGAGGCAAAACGTCAGAACGACGAGACATTGGAAACCGAACGCCAGCCGCGCATCGCTTTGCGGGCCGGAACGCGCTTGCTCGGGCTTGATCTGCGGGGCCTGGTGCATGGATTCTCTCGGTGCGGGGGCGCCAACCGTAGGCGATGAGCGCCGCTCCAACAACGCGCGCGATCGCGATCCCGCGCTTCAGGTCGGATCGCGTTTCGTCGATATTCCAGGCATCATGGTGGCAATGCCCCTGAATGAGCCTCAAAACGATGACCCGCGCAAATTGCGGACTCTGTTGGACAAGGTCGTGGACCTCGCCGATGACCATCGCCTCACATCGGTGCTGGTCGGAATGTCGGGCCCTGAAGGAGGCCTGATCTTTCCCGAGGTGGTCGACTTCGTGGGAAGCGCGCTTCGCATCGAGGATGCAATTTTCCGGATGACCCGAAACCGAGCGGTTCTCTTCCTTGCGGATGCCGATCGGGAACGCGCTGAGGAAATCATTGGGCGCGTCATAGACGCCTTCACCGAGCAGTTTGCGATCGCGGAAAGCCTTGCTGTCGAGATTTCTTATTTCGAAATTGCGCCCGGGATGGAGGATCGGACCCTCAAGGCCATTCTTCCGCGCCTCTTTGCTCCCGCCCGAGATTGCCACTAGGGGCTCGATCCGGAGCGACCGCGTGGGTCTCTGGATCTCGCGAGCTTGCCTCTATTTCGCGCCGAAACGACACTGATTCTACGCGTCGCGCCCCAGCTCGGCCGCAAGAGCGGATCTGATTTTGGTATGGGCAAATTTGAATCCGACGTCGAGCATGCGCTGGGGAATACAGCGTCGACTACCGAGCAACTCGTCGCTGAGGGTACCGAGCGCAACCCGCAACGCCAACGCGGGCACCGGCAGCAGGCAAGGCCGGTGTAACGTCCGGGCGATTTCGGTGGCGAGTTCCGCGTTGCGAACGGGATGAGGGGCGACGGCGTTGATGGCGCCGTGCAAGGTGTCGTCCTGCAAGGCGCGACGGATCACGCCCACCGCGTCGTCGATTTGGATCCACGGCACCCACTGCTTTCCGTTTCCCATGCGGCCCCCGAAGCCGAAGCGGAAGGGCAGGGCCATCATGGGAAGCGCTCCAGCATCGCGCGCCATCACGATCCCGGTTCGCAGCGACACGACCCGCAGCGCATCCGCGGCCGTCGCTGCGGCCGCCTCCCATTGCTGGCAGAGCTCCGAGAGAAAGCCAGACCCCGGGCCCGCGGATTCGTCGAGCACGTCTTCTCCACGCGATCCGTAGAAACCCACGGCGGATGCACACACGAAAGACGCCGGGCGATTGGCGGCGGGCGTCGCACGAAGTGCCTCGGCGATCGATCGGGTCGATTCGATGCGGCTGCTCACAATTCTGCGCCGACGGGCCGCCGTGAGAGGGCCGCTGAAGATCGGTTCGCCCGCGAGGTGAACCACCGACGAGCAGCCGCGGAGTGCAGCGTCGGGAAGCTGAATGCCGTCCCAGCAGAGTCTCTCAACGTCCGAATCGGCAGCTTGCTGGCCGCCGGCCGCGCTGCGCGACAGGATCCGAAGCGGGACGCGCGACTCGCGCAGCGATTCGACGAGGCGGCCTCCGATCAGTCCGGTGCCACCCGAGATGAGGACGCGGTCATTCATCCATTTGCCAGGATCTTCGCGAGCCGCGCACTCCAGGGGCCCGGCCGCCCCTCCCCGATCTTCCGATCGTTCAACCGGGTGATCGGGCGCGCTCCGCGCACGGCGTTTACGGCGATGAGCTCTTCCGTCGCGAGCAGTTCTGGCTTCGCGATGTTGCGCTCCTCGATCTCGGGAATCCGCTCGAGTACGAGGGTTCGGGCGATGCCCGCGACCGCACCGCTCGCGATCGGCGGTGTCCAGAGCGAGCCGTCCGGGGCGGCGACGAATAGGTTGGTTCGGGCTCCCTCGATCAGGTGGTCGGTCGCATCGAGCAGCACGGCCTCGTCCACTCCGGCCGCCTTCGCATCCTCCGCAGCCAGGGAGAGCGTCAGGCGGCTGGTCACCTTCCGCCCTTCCGAGAGAGGTGTGCCGTCGTGGGGCAGGGCGACGATGATCGCAGACCATTCGCTCCGATCGATTCCCAGGCCTCGCGCGACGCCGAGGAGGTGAGTCGCCCCTGTTCCGTCGCGGCTGACCTGCAGGCGAATCACGCCTTCGCCCGCCGGAAGTGCAGCCGCAGCGACTTCTTCGAGCGCGCGCCAAATTGTCGCCGCGTCGAGCTCACCGAGCCTCAACGCCTTTGCGCCGTCCTGGAGACGTTTGACGTGCCGATCTGCAAAGCGCGGTCGTCCGTCAGCGATTCGCACGCTCGTGTAGCAACCGCGTCCTTCGCAAAACGCGCTGTCGTCCGCCCGAACGACGGCACGGTCGCCCGGTAACAATTTGCCATCGGCCCAGCAGAGGTTGATCGAGTCGGGCGGCATCCGGGAATGGGATCCGCTCAGCGATCTTCGATCGGCGTGTAGGCGGTCTTCGTCGGTCCCGTGTAGATCTGGCGAGGTCGCCCAATTTTGAATTGCGGGTCGGCGTGGAGCTCCATCCATTGCGCGATCCAGCCCGGCAGGCGGCCAAGAGCGAAAAGCGCCGTGAAGAGATTGGAAGGGGTTCCGATCGCGTTGTAGATCACGCCAGAGTAGAAGTCGACGTTGGGGTAGAGCTTGC
>JACZVU010000147.1 GCA_022572485.1 Myxococcales bacterium | reverse complement strand
GAGATGTATTTCCCATCGGAAGTCTCGTAGGTGTCATAGAAATGGGCGCCGCTGTCGAGCAGGTTGGTTCCTCTCTCGGGCTTCCACCAACCGGATTGCTGAGCGCCGTGGAGGAACGTCATCAGAGTAGCCGCACCGTCGACCATCGCGGCGTCGACGACCTGCCCTTTCCCAGAGTTGGCGCGTTCGAGCAGCGCACAGGTAATGCCGAAGGCGAGAAGCATGCCGCCTCCGCCGAAGTCGCCGATCAAATTCAACGGTGGTAGCGGTTTCTCTCCCCGGCGACCGATGGGTTCCAACGCTCCGGCCAACGCAATGTAGTTGATGTCGTGACCGGCGGCCTGGGCGAGCGGCCCTTCCTGACCCCAACCGGTCATACGTCCGAAGATGAGCCTCGGATTGCGGGCGAGACACACCTCCGGGCCGGCTCCCAAACGCTCCATCACCCCGGGCCGAAATCCCTCGAGGATGACATCCGCAACTTCGACCAGGTTCAACAGCAGCTCGACACCGTCAGGGCTCTTGAGGTCGAGACCGACGCTGCGCCGACCTCGCGAGAGGAAATCGAGCGGCGGCGCCGCCGGGTCGCCGCCTTCGACGCGATCGGCTCGATCGATGCGCAAGACCTCGGCCCCCATGTCGGCGAGCATCATCGATGCGAAGGGCGCCGGGCCCAGGGCTGCAATTTCGAGAATTTTCACACCGGCGAGGGGTCCCATTGCATTCCTCACACAATTTGAATCAGCATACTTCTTCGAGTGCCGTCTCGAGCAAGCGCGCTTTGTCCATGCTCTCCTGCCACTCGTCTGCAGAATTCGAATCTGCGACGATACCACCTCCGGTATGCAGGTAGGCGCGACCATCGCTCAACAGGATGGTGCGAATGACGACACAGAGATCCGCGCCCCCTCGGAGGTCGAAGTAGCCGAGCGCTCCGGAATAAACACCTCGCCGCACGGGTTCCAGCTCATCGAGGATTCGCATCGCGGCGATCTTGGGAGCGCCCGTCATCGACCCGGGTGGAAACGTCGCGCGCACCAGATCGAAAACATCGCATTCGTAGCGAAGCCGGCCGCGAATCGTTGACACCATCTGGTAGACGGACGCGTAGCCTTCGATCACCATCAGCTCCGGGACTTCCACGCTCCCAACTTCGCAAACGCGACCGAGATCGTTGCGTACCAGATCGACGATCATGAGATTTTCGGCTCGATCCTTAGCGGAAGCTTCCAGTGCGGCCCGACTCGCGAGGTCCGAAGCCTCGTCGCAGCCGCGCGGCCTGGTGCCCTTGATGGGTCGGCTCTCGACCCGCCGATCACCGTCGACCCTGAGGAAACGCTCTGGGGAGCTGCCGACAATCGCCACCTCGGGAAATTCGAAGTAGCTCGCAAAAGGCGCAGGGTTCAGCTCGCAGAGTTTCCGATAGAGCGTCCATGGGTCGGCCGCGCAATCGCGCTCTTTGCGCTGGGTGAGACAAACCTGGTAAACCTCGCCCGCCTCGATTTCTTCTTTGGCGACATCGACCGCTTTTGCATAGGTGTCCGCATCAAAGAACGCGAAAGGAGCCGCCGAGTGCGCCACCGAAGCGGCGCGTGCGGATGGCAACGCGAGATCGATTTGCGCACAGATTTCGTCGACCGCTTGGCGCGCGCAACCGGCTGCCGCATCGACATCGTCCGAAAAACCCAGAGCGCACGCGTACAACCTGCCATCTCTTAAATCGTGCGCGAAAAATCGATCGACGAAGAGCAGGTAGAGATCCGGCAGTTGAAGGTCGTCGAGGCCTCGGAAGCGATGAACATCAAATTGGCCCGCCAGTTCGTATCCGAGGTAGCCCACCGCGCCACCGATGAAGGGAAAATCGGTAGGCGCCAAAGCCGAAGGCGGCTCTGGGAGCAGGCTCCGTACCGCCTCCAGCAGGTCGCCCGACGCTTTGCGACGGCCGATAGCCAGACCCGGCCGCACAGCGCGAAGACATTCGACCTCGATCTCCGACCCGCGTCCGCGTACCACCAAGTACGGGTCGGTGCCCGCGAAAGAAAATCTCCCGTGCTCCGAAGCCAGGGAGCTGTGGAGGAGCCAGGGATAGGAACCTGAGCGCAGCTTCTCGAACACCTCCAGCGCGCCTTGGGCAGGTAGAACTTCGCGCACCGAACTGACCGTCTTCCCCGAGAGCTGGTACACGAGAGGTCTCCGCAAGCGAGGCTACCCCATGGTAGTGGGCTAGGCTGGTACCATGAATCGAAATCTGATCTTCCACGCGGGCTGCCCGGACGGCTTCGGCGCGGCCTGGTCGGCGCACCGGGCCTGGGGGGACGACGCGCGCTACATCCCGAGAGGCCACAATGATGCCTTTGATCCCGAGAGGTTCGAAAACGAACTCGTCGTCTTCGCGGACATCTCGCTACCCAACCCACTGTTGCTGCGCTTGGGCGAGGTCGCCGCTGAGATTTTGATCCTCGACCACCACCTGACCGCTCGCGACCATTTCGCATCGGATCCGAGCGTCGAAAATACCCTGACCGCCAATGGCCATCGCGTACACTTCGACCTCGAGCGATCCGGAGCGATGCTCGCCTGGAATCACTTCCACCCCGATGAATCCGCGCCGGACCTCCTGCGCTACGTCCAGGACCAGGATCTCTGGGAGTGGAAACTACCGGAGTCCGAAGCAATCAACGCCGCGATTGGTTCCCATCCTTGGCGCTTCAACGACTGGGACGAACTCGCGGCACGGCCGATCGAGAGCTTGGCCGAAGAGGGGCGACCGATCGTTCGCGCCAACCGCATCGAGGTCGAGCGCGCGGTGGCGCTCGCTCACCCGGTGGCCATCGGAAACCTGAGGATCGAGGCGGTGAACGCGCGCCACCCCCGCGCCGCGATCGGCCACGTACTCGCAAAGCGCGCAAAATACGGCCAGCCCTGGGGCATCGTCTACCGCTTGATGGGCAGTCGGGTCGACTGTTCGATCTATTCGCTCGGAGATTGCGACGCCTCCGCGATTGCGACGCAATTTGGTGGTGGCGGCCACCGAAACGCCGCGGGGTTCAGCGTTTCGCTGCACTCGTGGCTAGAAGACTTCGTCTAGAAACACACCTCAAAGGCCGGGAACCGATCTATCCCCGGGACGTCCATTCCGCGGGAGTCAGTGTTTTCATCGAGAGGGCATGAATCTCGCTCCCCATCGCACTCGCGAGAGCGTCGTAGACGATGCGCTGCCGCTGGACAGGCGCTTTGCCCTCGAATTGCATCGAGACGACGACGGCCCTGAAATGGCCGCCGCCGTCGCGGGCGCCCGCGTGTCCGACATGCAGATGGCTCTCATCGATCACTTCGACGTGAACCGCGGCGAGTCGCTCGCGTAGCTCGGCTTCGATGCGCGCACACCGATCAGACGGGTCAGACACGAAGTTATGTCATCCGTTGGTCGATGCGATCAAGAGGACGTGACCGAGATTGTCCGAACCTGCGGCTGCTGCTCCTCAGGTTTCGGAATGACCAGATCGAGAACGCCGTTCTTGTACACGGCCTTCACGGTTTCCGAATCGATCTCCCAGGCGACCCTGAAGCTCCGCTCAAAGGAGCCGCGCGATCGCTCGGTCCGCTTACGCCCATTGTCGTCCGACGTGGATTCGAATTTCTTCTCACCCTTGATGGTCAGGACATCTCCATCGGTTGTGACCTCGAAATCCTCCTCCTCGAGCCCGGGTAGCTCGATGCCGAGTCGCAACTCGTCGTCCGTCTCTTCGACGTTCACCACCGGAACGAATGAACGCTTGCTGGTAGCGAATGCGGAACGGTCGATGAGCGGAAGATCGTCCAAGAACCGATCCAGATTCCACAGCGGGCCAAAAAACGTCGACGCATTCCGGTGCGCCGCTCGGTGGGGTATGATCCAATGTGCAGTCATTGCTTTCCTCCAACTCCATTCATGGAGTTCGTGATACGCTGAAAACCTTGATCACTGATTTCGAACCGTCAACCCCCCGCCGAAAGAATCTCTCCATGCGGGTCGTTCAGCCTGGGCGCAGACGATGAAAGCCCTGCGCAGCCGACGCGCAATCTGTACGAACCCTAGAACTGTCCGATCGGCCAACGGGGCCTGCCGGAATCCGAGCCGATCAGCGAGCCCAGTCGATCCGGGAGCTTCTCGACCCATCAGGCGGGATCCGACTCGAGAAAGCCACCTTGCAATCGCTGGATCACCGCATCGCTCAGCCCGATATCGTTCGCGTAACCGCGGAATGAGCCGTAGCGATCGCGCAACCGATCGAGTAGCGAGAACATCGTTTCGGGTTTGGCGTGCAGCGTGTCGGCTGGGAGATGATCGATCGCTTCGCGATAGCCCACCGATTGCATCAGGCGATCGATGATCGCATCGAGATTGTCCTGGGTGGCCGCGTAGTCCGCGACGATGAATTCATCGGGGACACCGAGCAGGCCGAGTACGATCGCGGAGATCAAACCCGTCCGGTCTTTGCCGGCCGCACAGTGGTAGACGGCCGGCGTCGAACATTCGGCGAGCGCGGTGACAACGCGGGCGATCGGAACCTTCGCGTGCTCGACCATCAGGAAGTAACGATCCGCCAAGGTAAGCCGGTGGGCCGATTCCGGGTCAACGGTCAGCGGCCCATCAAAAAGAGGCAGGTGGTGATAGACGAGGGGTCGATCTCGAAGCTGTCCGCGACCTTCAACGCCCACTTCGCCCGTCGAGCGAAGATCGACGATCACACCAATCCCGAGTTCATCAACGACGCGATCGACCCCCTCGGGGGTCAGACCGTGTAGGGCATCGCTGCGAAATAGGCGCCGCCACCGCAACCGCATCCCCCCGCGGGCAGGATACCCCCCGAGATCGCGGAAATTGTCACAGCCAGGCAGATCGATCCGCCGCTCCATGCCCCGCAGTCTACACGGGCCGCCAGAAAGCGGCGGGCGGAAGGCGGAAGGCCCGCAGCCGCATTCGTCACTGATTCAACTATTCAACTACGTCCCCGTTTCCCCCGTTGCCTACGTTCAGGCCCCTGGGGGCCCCGCCAGCGGCGCGCTTCGAATCACCTGCCGGGTATGCGCGGGCTAGTAGAGGACGGCCCCGGCGAGTTTTTCGAGTTCGATGGGATTCAAGATCACCAGGTAACCGCCATCGATCCGAAGGATCCCAGCTTCGGTCCACTTGCGCAGCTGCTTGTTGATGCTTTCCCGCGTCGTGCCCACCAGATCGCCCCACTCTTCCTGGGATAGTTTCAAATCGATCCGAATCCCATCGGCTGCCTGCTCCCCATAAGCGCGGCTGAGCGACAGCAGCTTCTTGGCGAGTCGCATCGGGAGATTCAAGAAGAGGATGTCCTCGACCAACTCGCTGACCCGTTTCAGCCGCATCGCGAGAACGGAGAGGAGCTTCACCGAGATTCCGGGATCCGTCCTCAGAAACGACATGAAATCGCGGTGGTCGATCACGAGAAGCCGGCAATCCTCGATTGCCTGCACGGTCGCAGTCCGCGGCATCGCTCCCAGTAGCGCCACCTCTCCGAAGACTTCTCCGAGACCGAGGATGCTGAAAACAACATCGTCGCCCTCCACCGAGGTCGTGAGGGCCTTGAGTTTGCCACTGGCGACGACGTAGACCTCTCCGCCGTGATCGCCTTTGTGGAAGAGTTCCTCGCGCCGTTGGAGGGTCTTCGTGCGAGCGACACGAGAGACCGCCTCGAGTTGCTTGACGGAGAAATCCGAAAAGAGTTCGACATTTGCCAGCAACTTCAGTTTTTCTGAAGGCGTGATGGAGGACACACCGACAGCATACACCGAAGCGCAGAGCGGGGGCCCCAGTGCTCGAACGGCCTCAAATTGGGGGCCCGGGCTGCCGAGAAGCACGAACGTGAAGAAATCGACTACCCGACATCAGCAACGGATTGCCTCCTACGTACCGCCGCAGGCCTATGCGCCGCGCGTCCGAGCCGCTCTGGAGGGCCTGGGCTATCGAATCATTCCGGCCGCCACGCGGGGGCGCTTCGAAGACGACTCTTGGGAACCCGACCTGCGGATCGCCGACGAGCGCCACCTCGACCGAATTCCGGCGGAGGACTACCTACCGAGAGTCCCCGTGGTGCTGCTGACGGGAGGGGTCCGGGTGACTTGGCGGGACCGCCGCGTGGTCGGAACCGTTTCCCGCCCAGCGACGCTGGAGGACCTTTACCCGCTACTTCAGCGGGCCCTCGAAGACACGCCCCGCACCGCGGCGCGGGCGCCGACCGAACTTCCCGGGCGATGCACCCAATCCGATCGGCGCTGGATGGGCGCCATCGTGTCGCTCTCCGAGAAGGGCTGCCTGTTCCAGACCAGCGAGTCGCTGGCGATCAACCAGCAGCTGAATCTGCTCTTCCCCCTGCCCATGGGCCAGATGATCACGGCGCGTGCCCGGATCATCGGCCAACAGGGCTCCTCGGTGGGGATGGTTTTCGACGACATCGCTCCGCCGCTCCGCGAGGCCGTGGCCCATTACGTCGAAGGCCGACTCGCCACTCTCTAGCAAGCCACCGCAAGACCACCGCGCAATTCGCCGGAGCCCCGGCGAAGCGAAAGCCCGGCAAAAGAACTCGCTTTCACCTGCGTGGAGCGCGGCGATCCA
>JACZVU010000024.1 GCA_022572485.1 Myxococcales bacterium | reverse complement strand
CCGCTGGAGCTTTTGCAAATCTCGTCGGAGAACGATTCATGGCCATCGTCACGCCGATCGAAGCGCTCCCTGGTGGAAGAAGGCGCCTGAGCCTCGCCAACCCGGCGACAAGGGAGCCCGTCGGGGAAATCGAAGTTCAAAATGCCCACGATGTCGCCTCGGCATTGGAAGCAGCCCGCAAGGCCCAGCCCGAGTGGGCGGCGCGCTCGATCGATGAACGCGCGCGATACCTGACACGCGCAGTGCAGATGCTGATCGAACGACAAGACGAGTTCATCGACGTTCTGCGGCGCGAGTCCGGCAAGCCTCGAACCGAAATCCTGATGATGGAAATCTACTCGGCCTGCGACGTTCTCACCTACTACACCAAGCACGCTTCCAAAATGCTTCGCAGCGAAAAGCGATCTCTGCACGGTTTCATGCGCTTGCTGAAAAAGCTCCGGATCGAATATCGCCCGTTGGGCGTGATCGGAGTCATCAGTCCCTGGAATGGACCGTTCATCCTATCTCTCAGCCCAACCATTCAAGCGCTGTTGGCGGGAAACGCCGTTCTCCTCAAACCCTCCGAGGTCACGCCGTATTCGGGCAAGCTTGTAGGAGACCTTCTCGAAGCCGCCGGATTGCCCGACGGCCTACTCACTGTCCTGATGGGAGACGGCGAAACTGGAGAGGCGGTGGCCGAAGCCGGCGTCGACAAGATCTATTTCACGGGAAGTGTCAAGACCGGCCGATCCGTCGCAGAAGCGTGCGCTCGCCAACTCATCCCGTGCACCCTGGAACTCGGCGGCAAGGACCCGATGATCGTCTGCGAGGACGCCAATCTCGACAACGCGGCTGGCGGCGCGATCGTGGGAGCGTTTTTGAACAGCGGCCACGTCTGCTGTGGAACCGAGCGCGTCTACGTCGTCGATGACGTAGCCGATGAGTTCACACGGAAGGTACTCGAACGCGTTGCGCGCCTGCGCCAGGGAAGCCGGGGCGAATTCGATGTCGGCGCAATCTTCTGGGATCGGCAGCTCGAAATCATCGAAGCGCATGTGGCGGATGCGATCGCCAAAGGTGCAACGTTGCTCGCCGGTGGCCGGCGGAACCCGGACCTCGACGGCCTTTTCTTCGAGCCGACCGTACTGGCCGATGTAAATCACGGCATGCTCGTCATGCAGGAGGAAACCTTCGGCCCCGTCCTCCCGATCATGCGCGTCTCGGATCGGAATGAAGCCGTTCGGCTCGCCAACCAGACCCGGTACGGATTGGGGGCCACTGTCTGGACGCGAGACAACCGCAGCGGTATTGAACTCGCGCGGCGAATCGACAGCGGAAGCGTCTGCATCAACGACATGGCGGTGACTTACGGCGTGCTAGAGGCTCCCTTTGGCGGACTCAAGAGCAGCGGAGTGGGGCAGGTGCACGGCCCGAACGCTCTCCGAGGATTCACCCATCCCAAACCGATCCTGATCGATCGATTCGGCGGGAGAGCCACTGCGGGACTCTATCCGTACTCGTTCAAGAACGAAGCACGAATACAGCAGATGATCCGCATCCTGTACCATTCACCACTCGGACGCTGGCTGTCCTAAGCCCTAACGCTATTTCATTGGCGCCTTCGCACCTTCGACGATGATCGTTCGCGCGCATTCCATGCCTGCCTCGAGCGTATCAAACTCACCTTCGATCTGACGCGTAAAGCACTCCTCGAGTACCCGCCCAAAACGGGGCCCCGGTTCGAATCCGAGCTCGATCAAATGGCGACCCATCAACAGGGGCTTCGGGGGCTGGTCATCGATGGACAGCTCCCGAGCGCGTTCCAGCAACCAATCTCCGGCCTCGAAGCGGTCGACCCGCAACGGCGGGCGGCCACGCTGGTCTGCACGAGAAACCCGCACCAGCCGATCGATTCGGCCGACCCGACGCGCCAGGCGACGAATCGCAGTGTCCCCTGCATTCGCGCCGAACAACTGAATGGGAGCCAGGTGGCAAGCGACGAGCGGAACAACTTCCTCGATCAATTTCTTCTCATCGGTCATGTGGCCCAGAAACTGCCGCGTGCAATCGACTCCGATCGATTCGTGATTCTTCGCGGTGATGCGACCATCTTCCTTCCGGGTTGTCGTCGCCGGTTTCCCGAGGTCATGGCACAACACTCCGAATCCAACGATCAAATCTTCGCGCTCGATCCCAATGCGCTCGCTCGCGAACACATCCATGCAGTGGAGGGTATGGGTCCAGACATCTCCCTCGGGATGCCAGCGCGAATTCTGCTCACAGCCGATCAGCGCATCGAGCTCGGGAAAATGACGAACCCAACCGCAATCGCGCAGGAATGCCAACCCTAGCGAGGGGCGCGTCCCTTTGAGGATCAACTTCTTCCACTCGCTGAAGATCCGCTCTGGGGCCAGCCCCTCGGGCTCGATCAGTCGGCAGAGTTCGATTGTCTCGGGCGCGGGCTGCAACTCGAAACGAGCGGCAAACTGCATACCGCGCAAGACGCGCAGGGGATCTTCGGAGAATTTATCGGTCGTGTGGCGCAAGACGCGGTTCTTCAGATCCACAATCCCAGCGAATGGATCGAAAACCCGCCCGCTCTCAGGGTCGAAGGCAATGGCGTTGATCGTGAAGTCCCTGCGCGATGCGGCGTCTCGCGGGCTCATCTGAGGATCTGAATGAATTTCGAAACCACGATGACCGAGGCCGCGCTTCGACTCTCGGCGGGGGAGCGACACATCGATGGGAAGGCCCCGAAGCCGGATAACGCCGAACGACTCACCAACGAGGTCAACCGGAAATTGCGAAGACAATAGCTCGATAAGCGGGGTGAACTCGATTCCGTAGACCTCGACATCCAGATCGGTTGCAGGGAGGCCCAGCACCGCGTCGCGGACGCAGCCGCCAACGAGCCTCGCGCTACCTCCCGCTGCGCGAACCGACGCGCAGAGTGCGTCGAGTGCGCTACGAGCAGCGGGATCGGTTACGCGAAGTTCAAGATGCTCCAAAGTAGAAGACGTCATCAGGCAGAATGATAGGGCCATCGCAGGGCCCCTTCACGCATGTGCGATTTGAATCACCAAGATCTGGGCGCAGGATCCTGACATCATTGGGTGATAGGATCCCCCGCGCGCCCGAAAATCAGAGGCGGGGAGATCCGGCCGTGCTCAGACATGTGGTTTTGATGCGTTGGAAGCTGGGAGCTTCGGCTACCGAAAAACAGGCCGTCCGCGAGGGGCTCGCAGCGTTACCCGCCGCAATCCCCGAAATTCGCAGCTACCAATTCGGAGACGATGTGGCAATCATCGAGGGAAATTACGAATTCGCAATCGTTGCGGATTTCAAAGACGCATCTGATTTTCAGACCTATGCGGCTCACGACGCGCACCAGAAATTGATCTCCGAACGCATCCGCCCCATTCTTCAGGATCGCGCGGCCGTTCAGTACGAATTCTGACGGCCGTAAACGCGACAGCGCTCCTAGCAGGATACGAAAAAACGGTTACGAGACATGACGAAACTCGCACTGACCACCGCATCTCACTTCGAGTCCCGGGGTCTCGCGAGGAAATCCACTGATCCGAGGCGCTTCCAGTTGGCCGAAATCACTTTTTCCGCAGTCTGCTAGAGCGCGTCCAGCGCGATGGTGTACTCCTGGAGCAGATCTCGCCAGTTCTCGATCCCTACCGAGACCCGCACGAGTCCCTGGGTGACTCCCGCGCTCTCCAGTTGATCGTCCGTCATCTCGGAGTGGGTGGTGGTTGCCGGGTGGCAGGCAAGCGACTCCATTCCGCCGAGGCTGACGGCGTTCTTGGTAATCCGAAGCCGGCGCAGGAACTCGTAGGCCTTGCGTTTGTCGCCGTTGAGTTCCAGCGAAAAAATTCCGCCCGGCCAATCACATTGGGCTTCGTAGATCCTCCGCTGCTCGAGATCGGTGAAGAGCGAGGGGTAGTGGATATGTGACACCTGTGGATGGTCGACGAGGCGATCTACGATGCGTTTGGCATTCTTGCTCTGCCGATTCATCCGCAGTGAAACCGTCGCGAGCCGACTGTCGAGCAGCCAGCATTCGTCCGGCTGCAGGATATTCCCCATCATCGCACGCGCCGATCGCAGATGAGAGACCAGCTCCGGATCCGCTGAGGTCACCACGCCGCCCAACATGTCGCTGAATCCAGCAAGGTATTTGGTCGCAGAGTAGACACAGATGTCAGCGCCGAGTTTCAGGGGGTGCTGGAAAACCGGACCCATGAATGTGTTGTCTACGGCGACGGTCGGGCGCTCGGCGCGAAGCCCTGCGGCCGCGACGGCCGCCGCGATGTCCGTCATCCGCAATGTCGGGTTGGCGGGCGTCTCGATGAACACGACGGCCAGGTCTTCGGCTTCTTCGATGGTGCGGGCGAGAGCAGCAGAATCTCCAGCGATCACCGGGATCGGATGGACACCGTAAGGCTCGAGCAACTCGTAGAGAAGCATGTGGGTGCCGCCGTAGACAGGCACGGTATAGACGATCGAGCTCCCGGGCCGGCACAGGGTCAAGAACAGCGTGGAGATCGCTGCCATCCCGGTGTTGAATACGGCCGCGCTGCTCGCCCCCGCCTCGAGCGGCACGAGGTGGTCTTCGAGGATTTCGGCGTTTGGATGGGACAGGCGCGAGTAGATGAGCTCGACATTCTCGTCCTCGAGCGGGCGGACCTTCCCCAACGCGATCGCGAAGGCGCGCTCCGCCGATTCGGGGCTCGAGAATACGTAGGTCGAGGACCGAAAGACCGCAGGCCGCGCAGATCCCACCGAGAGGCTGGGGTCGTAGCCTCGGGTGAGGACTTCGGTCTCCGGGCGCGCAACGAACCGGGGCGGCTTTCGCTCTTTCGCCAATCTCCCCTCCGCGCTGCCACACCCGAGGCTGGACGAGGCGCCCCGCAATCGGACGCTCCGTGGAACATACCCGGATTGAGCCGGAATCGCCTCAGGCCGCGAAGGTTTCCTCCATTTCACCGCACGGAAATCCTACTCTGTGATTCCGGCGGCCCGAACCGATTCCCTCAGCGTGCTATGGATGCGGGGGAAGGCCATGACGTCAAGTTGGCGGGAACGAGCAGTGGAGGAGCGTTTGGAAACGATCAGCGAAGCGCGCGCATTCGGCGGAGTACAGGGAGTCTACCGGCATACTTCAGAAGTGACGGGGTGTCCGATGGACTTCGCGGTCTTCACGCCACCTCAGGCTGCGGACAAACCGGCCCCCGTTCTTACGTATCTCTCCGGACTCACCTGTACCTGGGAAAACGCGACCGTCAAGGCTGGCGCCCAGCGCTTCGCGGCGCGCGAGGGAATGCTCCTCGTCGCCCCGGATACCAGCCCGAGAGGGTTCGACTTCCCGGACGAGCACGAGAGCTACGACTTCGGCTCCGGAGCCGGATTCTACCTCGACGCCACCGAGGAACCCTGGTCGCGAAACTACCGCATGTACAGCTACGTGACCGAGGAACTCCCGACACTGATCGCCGCGAACTTCCCCGCTGACTCCGCGCGCCAAGGAATATTCGGCCACTCGATGGGTGGGCACGGCGCGCTGGTCATCGCGCTCCGCAACCCGCAGCGCTATCGCTCGGTATCGGCTTTCGCACCGATCGTCGCACCCAGTCAATGTCCGTGGGGCAAAAAAGCGTTTGGTGGCTATCTCGGATCTGATCGTGCGGTGTGGGCGAACTACGACGCGACCGAGCTGATCGGAAACAGCGGCTGGCAATCGGAAATTCTCATCGATCAGGGATCCGCGGACGACTTCCTCGAATCACAACTCAAGCCGGAACTCTTCCAGAAAGCCTGCGAGGCCGCGGGCGCCAAGTTGACGCTCCGGATTCAGGAAGGCTACGACCACAGCTACTATTTCATCGCGACCTTCATGGAAGATCACGTCACCCACCACGCGCGGCTATTGAAAGCGCCCTGACCCCCATCGGAGCGCCACCGGCCCGATCACCAGATTCCGCGGAAGGCGCGATACGGCGTCGCGCGCATGTAATCGCTGTATTCATCGCCGCGCGCCTTGATGAGTTGGTGCTCCTCGAACGGAATGAACCCGAGGAAGCTGGCCGACACCATGACTGCAAACAGGAGCTGCGCGGCGTTGGGGTGAACGAGCAACGACGAAAACGTAATGAAGAACGCGGCGCGATACATCGGATGCCGAACGCTCGCGTAGGACCCTTCCTTCATGATTGGCGTCTCGACACCAACGGTGTGCGACAAATCCGATCCCGGCTTGCCGAGCAAACCGCCAATGTTCTCAAAAGTTGCAAACTCGAAGAACGCGACGACGGACAGAACCATCCCGCAGTACCCGATGAACTGCAGCCACGCGGGTGAGGTCAATCCGAACAGACCCACCGGCTCGTGGAGCCAGTACAATCCCACCCAGGTCACAATCGAGACCGTCACGTAGATCTGGCGCTCGAAGAGCGTGCCATCGGGGCGCCCGAAGACCGCTTTTTTGAAGACCGGCATCGTCATCACGATGTGCACGACGATGAACGCCGCGAACAGCAGGATGTTGAAGAGGATGTTCTCCGCAGGCACGCCGGGCTCATGGCGAAAGCCCATGAAGAAGGCCGCGGAAAACGACATGGCTCCGAGAAACGCGAAGGGCGTGTAGAAGCGCGCGAGCACGATCCGACCTCCCGGTGGTGACCTTGCGGGCGAGTCTATCATCTGGAAACCTGACCTGCGCAACGGCCTCTCGTTGCCACCGAAAACAGCGAAAATGGTTCTCCGATCGGCCCCTCCAACTCGCTATAGTGCCGGCGCCTTGCTGGACTCTCCGACCGAAAAATCGACGCGATCGCTTCTGGTGCTCTTTGCGGTCATCATCATCGACCTGATCGGGTTCGGGATCGTGGTTCCTATCCTGCCCTACTACGCGAAGAGCCTCGGCACGAGCCCGACGATCCTCGGCCTCCTGCTCGCTGCCTATCCGGCCTTTCAATTCATCTTCAGTCCGATCTGGGGTCGCCTTTCGGATCGCATCGGCAGAAAGCCGGTGGTGCTGATCACGATACTGGGCAGCGCAGGCGCCCTCACGTTGCTCGGGATTTCGGACTCGCTGCTCGGGCTTTTCGCGGGCCGCATCCTCGGCGGCGTCTTCGGCGCCAACATCAGTGTTGCGACCGCCTACGTGACAGACGTCACGCGCGAAGACGAGCGCACCCGCTGGATGGGAATGATCGGGGCGTGCTTCGGGGTCGGATTCGTGCTCGGCCCAGCGCTCGGAGGCCTGCTCGCTCCGAGCCTCGACGGAAGCTGGCCCGCTTCCGCGTTCTTCGGAACGACTCTCGCCGCCCACATTGAGCCGTTCGGTTACGGGATCCCCATGCTGCTCGCCGCGGCGATGGCCGCGATCAATTTCGTGTTCGCGTCCTGGGCGCTCGTCGAACCGGATCGCCATGCAAATCAGGATCCTGGCGCGGGTCGACTCGAAGTTCTTCGCAACCCCAAAGTCCGTCGACTCTGCATCATCAATCTGATCTTCTCGCTCGCCGTGACCCAGCTCGAATCGATCTTCGCGTACTTCATGATCGATCGATTCCAATTCGACGCGATGCACGTCGCGTTCATCCTGGTCGGGATGGCCGTGCTGATGGGTGGCATCCAGGGCGGAGCCATCCGGCCACTCGCAGCGCGCTTCGGCGAGCGCAATCTTGCGCTCGCCGGCTTTGCGTTGATGACGGTCTCGCTGCTCGCGGTACCCTTCATGCCGACGGTCAGCTGGATACTGCTGCCCCTCGCGCTCTCGGCGATTGGCCGCGGCATTGGCCAACCGCCCATTCTGAGTCTGGTTTCGATGACCGCGGCACCAAACGAGCGCGGATCGGTGATGGGCACCTTTCAGTCGAGTGCATCGCTGGCCCGCGTATTGGGCCCCGCGGCCGCGGGCGCCCTCTACGCGCTCTACCCGGAGGGCCCATTCGTGCTCGCCGCGTGCCTGATGTTCGTCGCGTGGCTGATCGCAGCCCGCTTGCCGAAAATACGCGAATACCCAGCCCGCTCAATCTGATCAGACTCCCTGCACGAGCCAGCCCAATCGGCTGTCGGAAGCGCGGCCGGCGCCAAGCCGACGCTCGGATTTGGAGTAGATCGAAACGCACGAGGGTTGCGCGATCAGAGGGCACAGAGAATCGTTTCGACTCGCTTTTCGTCATTCGAGCCAGAACGAGAAACTTTCGAGAAACGACGTAATGGATCCCGGAGGGTCGATCGATTGGGGGTGCCGCATACTCACCAAATAAAGTCGACGCTCTGCCAGAACCAACAACAACCTTCCGGTGAGCTCCCGATCGGGGATCTCGAACGCAACCTCACGTGCTGGCTCTCCCTGGAGAGAGGTCTCCACAGAATTGACCTCTCGCGCACCGATATCTTCGAGCATGCCTTTCACGGTTCGATCGAGGATGTAGTGAGTCGTCAGCAGGAGTTTGGCGATGCGCGGAATGTCGTGGATCTCGACCGCAAACTCGACCCCTTCTGCAAATACGGTATGGCGGACATCGTTGTCGGTGATCGAAAATCTGGATCCGCTCAGCTCGCGGATGGATAGAGACTCCCCCGGAAAGTCGACGCTGAAGCGGCCGGTTTCAGATCGATAGGGGTGGAGGTCGCCCGCCGATGCGTCCAGCAGGCTGAATGCGACCGCTGTGATCACAAGCGCGAGAGGCCCAACGCTCCGCTGGAGTCGCACGGATTCGAACTCCGTTATCCACCGAGAAGATCGGCGGTTTCCCGCGTCAGCGCGCTGATGTCCAGTCCGTAGTCGCACGCGTTTTCGCAGGGCTTTCCGCTGCAGCTCAGGCACGGGGAAGCGCCCTCCCCGAGCGCCCCATAACCAGACTTCGCAAGCGGCAAGTTTTCGTAGCGCTTCGCGTACATCCGCTGCCGAAGCACGTCGGCGATTGGAACCCCGAGTGGGCACGCAGACTCACAACCCGAACAGCCGGATCGGCAGTAGTCCGAAGAGTGGTTGCGAACATAGTGTTCTAGTATGCGGACGCTGCTCGCCCCCAGACCGCGCTTTCCCGAAGCGCGGATGTAACTGTCCGCAACCTCTTTGCTGGTCATCGAAATGATCGCAGCATCAACGTTCGGATCCGACAGAACCCAGCGCAGCGCAGCCTCCTGGAAGCTTTCCCCCTCAGCCTCGTAGGCGGAAAGATCGTTGAGCTTCGCACCCATCTGCGTCTTCATCGCAATTACGCCGACACCTTTTTGATGGGCCTTCTTGAATAGACGGCGGATTCCCGCCTGATTGGCCACCCAGTCGAGTTTTTTCGTAAATCTCTCGTAGAATTTCGGATCGGATCCGAAATTGTGCGACAAGAGGATCACGTCCACCAGATCATGATCGAGCGCGTATTCGATACACTCCTGCAGCTGTCCGCCGTGCCCAGACATCCCCGAAAAACGGATCTTTCCCTGCTGCTTGGCGAGATCCACGAACTCGAACCACTCGTGATTCTTCAGACGGTCGAGATCGTTTACCGCGTGGTTGAGAAAGATGTCGACGTAATCGGTGCGCAGGCGCCGCAGGCTCGCCTCGAGTTTGGACATGATCAGCTTGCGATCGTCCTTGGCTTCTGCGAGGTATTTGGTGGTAATGACCACCTTGTCGCGTTTGTCGTGGAGCGCCTCGCCGATGAAGGTCTCAACGAACTCACCCTCACCCCAGCCCTCGCTGCCGTACATCTCGGCGGTATCGAAGTAGGTCATGCCGCGGTCATAGCAGTGGCGGACGATGTCGGCGCTGGGGCATCCGCTCGATCCGAATCCGATGTCCGAGATGACGAGCCCGGTCTTGCCGAGTGTCACGAAGCGCTGGATGGTGGGCGCGCCAGCGGGAGCGCTCGCGGCGCGGGCCGCATAGGCAACGCCGAAAGCGCCGAGGCCGAGTGCAGCCCTGCTGGACTGCTGGAGGAAGGTGCGGCGATCAATCCCGGTCCGATCGCGATCGGCCCCGCGGTTCTTCGGTGAATCCGCCATGGCAGCCCTCCTCCGCACTCAGCCGTCTTGGACGATCAGTGTACGGGGCAGACCCAGGCGCGCAACGAGCCCAAGGCCGCTCTGGCGCCGCGCATCGAAGTCGAGCGAATCCTCGGGAGAAGAATCAACGCTATTCTCCGCTCGCACGGACGCCCGCGAGGAGAGATCGATGGCAAAGAGCGATTCGAGCGCAGAGAAGCCCGCGGGGGCTCGCTCGCACTTCATTCGCGAGATGATCGAAGCGGACGTGCGAAACGAAAAACACGGCGTGCGCGTCGTCACGCGCTTCCCACCCGAGCCCAACGGTTACCTGCACATCGGTCACGCAAGCTCGATCAACCTCAATTTCAGCATGGCGGCGGCGTTCCCAGGCGGCACCTGCAACCTGCGCTTCGACGATACCAATCCCGATGCGGAGGACGTCGAGTACGTCGATGCGATCCAGGAAGACATCCGCTGGCTGGGCTTCGACTGGGGCGATCGCTGTTATTTCGCTTCTGATTATTTCCAGCAACTGTTCGATTTCGCGATCCTGCTGATCGAGAAAGACCTCGCGTTCGTCGACAGCTCGAGCCTCAAAGAAATCCGCAAGCAACGCGGAAACTTCTACGCGCCGGGCACCAACAGCCCCTATCGCGAGCGCTCGATCGAGGAGAACCTCGACCTTTTCCGCCAGATGCGGGCGGGGAAGTTCGAAGATGGTGCGCACGTGTTGCGCACAAAGATCGACATGCAGTCTCCAGATTTGAATCTCCGAGATCCGATCATGTATCGGATTCTCAGGATTCACCACCACCGCACCGGAGACGAGTGGCCCATCTATCCGATGTACGACTTCGCCCACGGCCTTTCGGATGCAATCGAGGGCGTCACCCACTCGCTGTGCTCGCTGGAGTTCGAGGACCATCGGCCGCTCTACGATTGGTATCTCCGAGCCTGCGAGATTGAATTGCCACCCAGGCAGGCCGAATTCGCGCGGCTGAACCTGAACTACACGGTGCTCAGCAAGCGCAAGCTGTTACAGCTCGTCGATGAAGGGCACGTGAACGGTTGGAACGACCCGCGGATGCCGACCCTCTGCGGAATCCGGCGGCGCGGCTATCCGCCGGAGGCCATCCTTCAGTTCTGCGACGAGGTTGGTATCACCAAACGAGATTCCGTGGTGGACGTGGGCCTGCTTGAACACTTTGTGCGCGACGCGCTCAACTTCAAGACACCACGCGCGATGGGCGTGCTTCGCCCACTCAAAGTTGTAATCGAGAATTTCCCCGAGGACCGGGTAGAGGAGATCCACGCGCCATTGCACCCGAACGACCCGAGCTTTGGGTCGCGAAAACTTCCGCTATCGCGAGTCGTCTACATCGAGCGCGACGACTTCATGGAAGAACCCGTCAAGAAGTGGTTCCGCCTCGCACCTGGCCGCGAGGTCCGCCTGCGCTACGCGTGCCTCGTCACCTGCACCGATGTGATCAAGGATCCCAATAGCGGTGAGATCGTCGAGCTGCGCTGCACGTGGGATCCCGAGTCGCTCGGCGGTGCACCCGCGGACGGCCGCAAGGTGCGCGGAACGCTTCACTGGGTTTCAGCCGATCACTCCGTCGAAGCAGAGGTACGGCTCTACGACCGCCTCTTCAAGAACGAAAATCCGTTAGCCGGCGATGGTGATTTTCTCGACTCCCTGAATCCCAACTCGCTCGAAGCCTTGTCGGGTTGCCGGGTCGAACCCAGACTCGCGAGCGCGCAAAGCGGCGATCGCTTTCAGCTGGAGCGACTCGGCTATTTCTGCGTCGATCCCGATAGCGAACCCTCCGGAAAGCTCGTCCTCAACCGAACCGTCAACTTGCGCGACACCTGGGCGAAGGAAGCGAAAGAAGCCACCCCGGGAACCGGAGCGGCCTCTTGATGTCTGTCGAATGGAACACGCGGGTCCGGAGGAAATGGCGGGTATGGCAAACAAACAACTGACATTCACATCCTGGTTTCTGTTCGTCCTGGCCGCGACATTTTTCGGCCTGATCGGCGTGTTGATTTACTGGGGGGGGCGAATCGAATCTATCCTCCTGGTTCACGGCGAACCCGTATTCGTCGTGGTAGACGCCGGTCGGCCGCGAATTGCGTTCTTGCTCACGCTACCAGTTGCACTCGTGGCAGGAGCCCTCGCAGCCCGCAAGCAGCGCGAGCCCGAGTGAGGGAGCTCCGGTGATCTACAAAACCAGCGCGCAGCATCACTGTTGTCAGTCAGGCGAGCTATAAGACCACGACCCGTCGAGAATCAGAGCCAACGAGTTCCAGCGGAGACGGAAAATCCATGCGGATCGACCTGTCGTTCATTTTGATCCTGCTTTGCTTCTTTCTGTCGGGCTTCGCGGCGTTGCTCTACGAAACCGCATGGGCACGCGAGTTTGCGTTCGTATTCGGAACGTCCGAATTCGCGGTGGTAAGCGTGCTGGCAGCCTATATGGGCGGCCTGGCCGCCGGCGCGGCCGTGGCCGCTCGTTTCGTCTCGCGTATTCGCCGACCGATTCTCGCCTATGGATTGCTCGAATTGGGCATCGCGGCGAGTGCACTCGCGGTTCCGCAGGGAATCCGCATGGCGATATGGCTCCAGACGGTGGTCGCGGGTGGCCAGAGTGCACCACCCGACGAAGCAAGCGTATCCGGCTCGCTCTTCTACGTGGTGTGTTCCTTTGTGATCCTGATGATTCCGACTGGCTTGATGGGCGCGACCCTGCCGCTGCTCGCACGATACGCGGTTCGACGAGAAAGTGAAATCGGCCATCGGGTCGGCGTGCTCTATTCCGTCAATACCCTGGGGGCCGTGGTAGGCGCAGTCGCGACTGGCTTCGTGATCTTGCCGGCACTGGGTTTACGCATGACTGTGTATTCCGGAGCTGCCATGAATGCACTGATCTTTGGAGCCGCGATTCTACTCGCGCGCCGCTCGGCACCCCTCCCCGAGCTTGCTCCGGAGACGTCGACCCCCTCACTCCGCTTCCACTGGATCCTGCCACTGATCGCGCTCTCGGGCTTCGCTTCCTTCAGCTATGAAGTGATCTGGATTCGCCTGTTGGGCATGCTGCTCGGTGGCAGCATCCAAGGACTCGCCACGATGTTGGCGAGTTTTCTGCTCGGCATAGCAATCGGAAGCGCCGCGGCAGCCCGCTTCGCGCGCGACCCCATCCGGGCCGCCCACGGTTTTGCGTGGGCGCAGATCGGAACCGCAACGCTATCGTTGATCGCCTTTTCCCTCGCCAACCACCTGCCTGAACTCGCGCAATGGCTCGGGGCAGGCCGCGCAGGCTCTCTCACCGCCAATGCGCTGGTTGCAGCACTCGGTCTGCTCCCAGCGGCGCTTTGCATGGGCGCAACATTTCCGTTTGCAGTGCGCCTTTTCGCAAGGCACGAATCGGAAGCAGGAACCGCAGCTGCACGCGTTTACGCGTGGAATACCGTAGGCGCGATCAGTGGAGCGCTCGCATCTGGCTTCGTGCTGCTGACGTCCCTGCGCTTTGCAGGAACCCTCTACCTAGCTGTCGGCCTCAACCTGTTTCTAGCACTGGCGATCGCCGCCCTCACGCGTCCCGCATTGCGGGTCGTGGCTTGCACGACGGCAGCATGCCTCGCCATTCTCGTCATTTACCCCCCAGAGACCCCGTGGGCGATCTTGCGATACAGCGGTTCAGACGCATCAAAGTGGCAGGGTGAAATCACCTACTACGGCGTGGGTCGCTCATCGACGGTGTTGCTCTTTGACGAGGGTGATGGCTGGCGACTCGTCACCAATGGTCAACCCGAATCGACCATCAAGCGAGCCAATCCAGCACCTGAACGCTTCATCACTGCACGTTGGTTGGGAATGCTGCCCGTATTGTTGCGCCCGAACGCTCGTTCCATGTTGATGATCGGCTTGGGAGGCGGGCTGTCGCTCGAAGCGGTCCCTTCCTCGATCGAGAGTATCCACGTGATCGAATTGGAGCGCGAGGTGGTCCACGCACATCGCGCTCTCGAGGCGCTGCGCGGCTTTTCCGCAATATCCGATCCGCGGGTGCAGGTGGTAATCAACGACGCGCGCGGTGCACTGATGCTCACGGATGCCCGATTCGACGCGATCGTCTCTCAACCATCTCATCCGTGGACAGCAGGTGCCTCCCATCTCTACACCCGAGAGTTCTTTTCGCTCGTCTCGGACCACCTCGAACCGGGAGGCGTTTTCGTGCAGTGGATAGGGCTCTCCTTTGTCGACGAGCCCCTACTGCGGAGCATCGTAGCGACACTTCTCGAGGTCTTTCCAGAGGTAGATGTCTTCCGGCCCATAGCGGGATCCGTCCTCTTCGCAGCATCGAACGCAGAGATCGATCCCGTGATGACGCCAGGGTTCGCGCTCGAAGCGTCTCCATCGAACTATTCGCGCTACGGCCTGCGGCGGACTGAAGATTTGCTCGCCGCTTGGAGCCTGGATCTAGAGGGCGCGCAGCGCTTCTCCGCAGGCGCCGCTATCAACACAGATGATCGCAATCAACTGGCGACGCGATCTGCGGGGCTCGGCAACAAAGCGCTCCACCCCCGAAGAACCAACCAGATCCTGTCGCGGTTCGATCCGCTTCCTTCGAGAGCAGCCGAATTGAAAATCACCTATCTGGTGCGACGTTTGGCGGCAAGGAAGGAATCGGCGCGTGCAGTGAGCCTGGCAAAGAGCCAGCGGGATTCGATACAGCGAATGACGGATCTGGGCTGGGCAACGAGCAACGAATCCCCAAGACGTGCGGCTGCACACTTCCGCGCCGCGCTCGAGCGCGACCCGACCTCTCATTCGGCGCGCTTCGGGCTTTTGGCAACACGAAGACACGCCGTCGAAGCGAATGACCTGGAAGTGCTCGAGTTGGCCGAACCACTAGAGGGAGCAGCATCGGCGGTGGTCTCGGGCTGGCGCCTGGCGGCTGTGGAAGAATGGTCGGCGTTGCGCGAACTCGAGCCCGAACTCGCATCTGCCGAATGGTTCGATCCCGCCTACCCGGGCGCTCAGCGGTTGCGCGCCCAATGGCGCACCGCGAGCGGCGATCCCGTGTTGCACGCTGAGGCCGTAGAGATCGCCCGCGATTTCCTTCGCAACAGCGCGCTCTCAGAGGATCTGCTCGTCGGCGCACAGGCGTTCGCCGTTGCAAATCAAAGCGAAGGCGCGCTCCAATTGTTGGATTCTCTCAGCAAGCGGCGCCGCAAACCCTGGCTTGTGCGTGCCGGAGTCGAGCTGATCGACTCACTCCCCCCAGAGGTCGACGAAGCTCACCGGGCGGAAATTCGCAAGCGACTCATCCGAAGGCGAAAGCCCGCGAAGAACTCCGTTGAGGGGGGATGATGCGCCAAAGGGCGTCGGCGATGCCACGGAATGCGGCCTGCAGGCGCGGCACCTTCGATCCAATGAATCAAAAGCAAGCCCAAAAACCGCCCAGGAGCGTGACCCCATTGGGGGTCGCGCGACGCCGCAAAGCGAAGCCAACCGCTTCGCCCGCCAGGAGCGTGACCCCATTGGGGGTCGCGCGACGCCGCAAAGCGAAGCCAACCGCTTCACTCGCTAGCGCTCCGTGTTGAATGTATTCGAAGATCCGTGCTCATCCCGGATCTGCTGAGCACGCCTGCGTAGCCACCAGATCAGAGATCCGACCAGCAGCATCGGGAGTGCCGTCAGCAACCCCGTGGTTGCAATGAAAGCGATGCGCGTTTCATCTGCGCGTCCCGTAAAACACACCGCGCAAGCAGCGGCGAATTGCGGCATGAGCAAGACCGCCATCAAGGCCGTCACCGCAAGAGCGAGCTTCACTTTGATCATAGATACACCATGAGATAGAGCACCGGCCACAGTCCCACCACGAAATACCAGAAAACCTGGGTGGCGGCAAAACTGCTGGGTGCGAGTCGCCCTCGCGAGAGTTTGAGCGCCGCCCCAGCGAGGGCCGACAATCCAGCGATCGCGTGGAGGCCGTGCATACCGACGATCAGGTAGAAGAAGCTGCCGTGATTGCTAGAAGTGAGCGTAAGTCCCTGACGAATCAGCGAAGCCCACTCGTACCCCTGAAATGAAACGAAGAATGCACCGAGTCCTATCGCGGCAAAGAGCGGCCGCTTTGCGAGGTTTCGGTTGCGCGCGTAGGTGCGGTTGGCGACGAAGAGAAAGGCCGCACTCGCGAACAACACGATGGTATTGAACGCGGTGGCTTCGACAGGAAGCCTGGGCTGGCCGGGAGGCGGCCACCCGAGCGCCCCGGATTTTACGATCAAAAATGCGCTCATCAACCCGGCGAACATCATCATCTCCGCGATGACGAAGATCAGCATTGCCAAGACCGGGCTGGGTAGGATCGGGCGCGGTCTCGGATCGGAAGGGACTCGGAGAGACGCGATGGACCTCAGCGTCATCGGGGGCTCCTTGGATCAGTGGTGCGCGGGAGCGTGCGTTTCCACGTGGACTACGGGTTTGACCCAGTTGGTTCCCTCGCGCTTCATGACGTCGGGCGCGACCCCCGCGAAGAAGAGCAACATGAATACCAGCATCGTCGTCAACAAATAGACCGCGTAGCGTGGCTCGACGTTCAGGTGCATGAAGTTCTTGGCGACCAGATACGCCTTTACGAACGCAATGCCGAAGGCGGTGAGCAGCGTAACCATCTTGATTCCCAAAAAGGGGCCCAGGATGCTCACCACCAGCAGGCAGAGCAGGATCGCCCATATCTTGATGTAGTTGGTCTCGTGTCCGGCGTGCTCAGCGTGTTCAGACATATTGGTACCTTTCTTCTACTTCGCGATGTACAGCAGGGGAAAGAGGAAAATCCACACGATATCGACGAAGTGCCAATAGATCCCGATCAGCTCGACCCGGTGAAGCTCGAGATTCTTCTTTGCGGTCTCAGCGACGATCAGCATGATGATCGCCCCCGCGATCACGTGGAGCGCGTGCAGGCCCGCAGCCGTGTAGTAAAACGACCAGAAGGTGCTCGATGTGATCGTGTAGCCGTGCGTGATCTCGGTAGTCCACTCGAACGCCTTGACGGTCAGGAATGTGACGGCGCCGAAGCACGTCGCATAGAGCAATTTGGCGGCCTTCGGCCCATCTCCGGCTGCAGCAGCCTTGTGGGCCAACACTGCCGAGAGACTGGACGTCAGCAGCACGAAAGTATTGAAGCCGCCCATCCAGACGTTGGTATTGGCGGCCTGATCGCCCCACTCTGGATTTGCGATGCGGTACATGATGTAGGAAGCCAGCAGTCCGCCAAAGATGACGATTTCGGAGGCGATCACCCACCAGACTGCCAATCGGCCGGTGGGGATCCCCGCAGCCATGCGTGTATTTGCGATCGGTCTCATTGCATTCCTTCCGCGAAATCAGCTGGGGATGTTCTGGGGATAGTAATCTTCTTCGCGATCCGGAACCGAGTACTCGTAAGGGCCGCGGTAAACGGTCGGCAGCTCAGGCCAATTTCCGTGAGGCGGCGGCGATTCCGTGGTCCACTCGAGGGTGTTCGCCTTCCAAGGGTTCTTCCCCGCGTCCTTCTCCTTCTTCCGCCAGCTGATGAAGCAATTGTAGAAGAACACCAGTTGGAAGGCGAGCATGACGAGCAGAGCCACCGTCGCAAAAATGCGCAGATTCTGCATTCCCACTCCCGCTAGTTCCGGAAAATGCTGGTAGCTATAAACTCGTCGGTGTTGACCTGCTCCACCGAGGATGAAGAGTGGAATGAAGATGCAATTGAAGGGGATGATCGTACCCCAGAAGTGAATCTTGCCCAGCGTCTCGTTCATCATCTTGCCGAACATCTTCGGGAACCAGTACGTAAAACCCGCGAAGGTTCCGATGATCGCGATCGGAAAGAATGTGTAGTGGAAATGCGCGAGCACGAAATAGGTGTCGTGGAGGTAGATGTCGGCTCCGCTGGCACCCAGGAAGATCCCCGTGACGCCGCCGATTAAAAACTCCGCGACGAACGCCAGCGCCCAGAGCATCGGGGTGGTCAGGCGAATCGATCCGCCATACAGAGTGGCGATGTAGATGAAACACATCTCGGCGATGGGAATCGAAATCAACAGCGTCGTGACCGTGAAGATGTTCGCCATGCGTGGATCGATGCCCGCGATGAACTGATGGTGAGCCCAGACCGTGAAGCTGAGAACCCCGGTCCCGAAAGTCGTGTAGAGGAAGGTCTTGTAGGCGAACATCTTCTTGCGCGCGAAAACACAAATGATTTCGGCCGTGATGCCCATCGCGGGAAGCATGACAACATAAACTTCGGGGTGTCCAAAGAACCAGAAGAGATGCTGCCAGAGGATCGGGTCGCCTCCCTTATCGGGATCGAAGAAGGCCGTGCCGATGTTCTGGTCCATGAAGAGCATGATCGCGCCCGCAATCAGCGGGCCGACGGAAGCCATGAACAGGATGCTCGCGACAACAATCAGCCAGACTACCATCGGTATGTCGAAGATCTTCATCCCTGGCGCACGCGCGTTCATGGCCGTGGTGACGAAGTTGATCCCTCCCAGCAGGAAGGCGACGAACTCAAGTGCGACCGCTACCAACCAGAGGGACGATCCAAGCGACGTGAGGTTGTATTCGGCCTTCGCGGACAACGGCGGATAAGCGGTCCAGGCGCCACCGAAGCCTCCCCCGGGGACGAAGAACGAGACAATCAGGACGACCGCGCTGAGCAAGAAGATCTGATACGAGAGGCGATTGATTTTCGGAAACACCATGTCGTCACAGCCGATCATCAGCGGAATGAGGAAGTTTCCGAAAGCTGCGATCAACACGGGCATCGCGACCCAGAAGATCATGATGGTGCCGTGGTTGGTGACGAGCGCATTGTAGTCCATCGCGGTCACCGTCCCGTAACCGGGAACATCGATCCCCGGAAAGGCGAGCTGCATCCGGAACGCGTAGGCCATGAAGCCGCCGATCACCCCCATCAGCATGCCGGTGAACAGGTACTGCATGGCGATCATCTTGTGATCGGTGGGAAAAACGTACTTGCTCCAGAAGCTCTGCTCGACGTGGTGGTGGGCGTCGTGCCCGTGCGTCGCGTCTGCGAGGATGGACTCAGCCATGGTACTCCTCGTCGGAAGCCAGCTACGGTTGGTTCGCGGCAGCGAGAGTAATCGGGCTCTGCTCGGCCACCCAGGCGGCGTGCCGCTCGGGGGATTCAATGATGATCCGGGCTCTCATGACGCCGTGGCCGATGCCGCAAATTTCAGCGCACTGAATGTCGTGTGTGCCCGTTCCGGTCGCCTCGAACCAACCGGTGATCACACGGCCGGGGACGGCATCCTGCTTCAGCCGGAATACCGGAACCGAGAAACTGTGAAGCACATCGCGCGCTTCGAGCTTGAAGTGGTAGACCTTGCCGACTTCAATGTGAAGTTCGTCGACGGTCTTGATGTCGTCGGCAGTCCCGAGTTCGTGATCCGCGCCCGGATGCACGAAGCTCCACGCCCACTGCTGGCCGACGATCCGAACCGTCTCGTAGGGCTCCGGCAGTTGCTGCTTGACCTCGTACCACACCGTCACGGCGCCAACGACGATGAAGACGTCGCAGACCAACACGAGCATGTGCGGGTAGCTGATCCAGCGCTTGTGATTCTTTTCCTCGCCGGTGATGTACTCGGCGCGCTTTCCATCCTTCGCGCGAAAGCGGACGATGAAGTAGAAGAAAACCACTTCGCAAAGGATGAGCCAGAAACCGACGAGGACGCCGATCATCAAGATGAGGTTATCGATGTCATTCGCGTACGTGGAAAGCGTCTCGACGTATCGACTGATCATCGTTCGTCCCTAGAGGATGAAGAGGAAGACAGCTGCGATGAACAGGCCCAGGCCGACCATCGTGATGAAGAACGTCTTACCAACCAACTCTTCCGCGGTGTACTTCTTACCCATACCGATATTCCCAATCACCTAATTCGCAAGTGTCATGATGTAGGCGACGACATCCTTGATGGCCTGCTCGTCGGCCAGATTCAACACCATCGGACGCATCAGCGCCCCGCCTTGATCTCCGGGGCGGGCCCCGCGGACACCGGCTCGGAAGTTCTCGACCTGCCTGAACAGGTACCAATCACTCGAACGGTTGAGAGGGGCCGCACCGAGCATCCCCTGGTTTCCCGTCCCATCCGCGCCGTGGCACGCGACGCAGGTAGCCGTGTAGATCGCCTTGCCATCGGCGGCATCACCACCGGTCAAAGAGGGCGCTGGCTCGGCGACCGGCATGGCCGCGACGTGAGCAGAAACGGCCTCGACATCCCCTTCCCGCATGAGCGTCAGCGCCATGGGCCTCATCCGCATTCCCATGATGTCGTCGAAGTGGGTCCCGCGCATTCCGTCGCGAAATTGCTCCAGTTGGGCTTCCAGGTACCACGGGGGCATACCCGCGATCGCCGGAGCACCCACGGACTCATTACCCGCTGCATTTTCGCCGTGACAAGCCGCGCAGAGTCGATAGAGATCTGCGCCGCGTTCGTTCTCGTCGGCCCGGGCGCTGCCGCCAGCGACGAAGCAAGCAGCCGCGAGCAGCGCGATCGATCCAGCGTGATTTCGATTGAGTGCCATCGCCATCCCTAGAAACCAGAGAACGGAGGAATTCTGAAAGGAGCCCGAGCATCCTGGAGGAACCGGCATCCCCGAGGAAAACCGCTCCTCTTCAATGGATCCGTCGGACCCCCACCATGCGGGGCGAAAACCCGTGCGGTGCCGAGGATTAGCCAACCCTAGCCGATCCTCAAGCCAGGGGCGCGGAATCGAGACGATCGCGCAAAGCCCGGGAAGGCGATGCGCGACAATTGGCGGGGAATAACGCTCCAGCCCGTTTTCGAATGGGCCCAATTAAGGCTCGCGGACGGGTCGTCCGGCTCTGAATTGCTCGAGGTGCGCCTTCGGCTCTTCGATCCGCTCGGGATCGCCCGCGGCGTTGAGCAATGCGAGCGCCTGCTCTCCAGCCCGAACCGCGCTCGCAAAATCGCCGACCTCCGCGTACGCGCAGGCGAGCGTGTCGAGGTAGTCGGGGCGCCTGCCCTCCTCGCTCTGGGTGATTCGCTTGGCAATGCGCAGCGCCTCTTCGCCGTCTCGATGTTTCTCGTCTGGATTGGTGGCGAGCGCGTACGCGTAGTTGTTGAGGATGCCGTCTTCCGAGGGACACCGATCGATGCCCTCTTTGAGCAATTGTAGCTGGCGGCCGCGGTCGTTTCGCTGCGCGGCGAGGTAGGCGAGCGTCGCCCTAGGGCCCGCCGTGCACGGCTCGATGCTCAGCGAAGCGGCGAGGAGCCGCTCCGCCTCTGCGGGATTGCCCCGCTTGAATACGATGTGGGCAAGATCGCCATAGGCCGAGACCGTCTCGGGCGCAAGCTCGATCACCCTCGTCAGGATCTCGAATCGCTCATCGTCTTCAGCAAGCTCGCCGAGCACGTGACTCAACCTCATCAAGAGCGGAACGCTGTTGGGATTGCGCTCGATCACCTCTCGATACTTTGCGGCAGATTTCTCGAATTGACGGGTCAGCTTGAACCCTGAGGCGCTGGAAACCCAATTGATGTCGTCGGTCAGCGTGGTGGGATCGACGCCAGAGACTTCGAGCAGCGCCATCTCATCACCGAGGGCTCTGGTTGGCGCCGCAGCCATGTATCCCAACGCCTCGAGCTGGGCGGCGGTCGTAGGGTCGATCACGATTCGCGCTCCGGAGGCCTGTTCGGGCGCTTCTTCGATCAGCGCCGTCAGTTCCGCCCGCAGCCGCTCGACGATTTCAGGGTGGGCACTCGACAGATTTTTCAATTCGCCGGGATCGCCCGTCAGATCGAAGAGTTCCGGTTTGACTTTGTGGATGTACTTCCACTGGCCCTTGCGGACGAATCGAAGCACCGACGCGCCAAACACAATGTGAGGTTCGATCGACTCGCCATAGCCCACGAGTCCGAGATCGAGCGACTCACCTTTCATGAGGGGATACAGCGAGGTGCCCTGAACACCCTCGAGCGGGGGCAGCTTCAGCATGTCGAGAATCGTCGGGGCGACATCCACCGTGCGGACCAGAGATTCGACCTGCAACCCCCTCGGTACTGTCGCGCCCCAAAAGAGCAGTGGCACGCGGATCGTGCTGTCGTAGACGAAGTACACGTGGGTCTTCTCGCCGTGCTCACCCAGGGCCTCGCCGTGATCGGCCGTGACCACCACGAGGGTCCGCTCCCGAAGGCCCAGGCCTTCGATCTGCTTCAAGACCCGGTCGATCTGCTCATCGATGTATTGAATTTCGCCGTGGTAGGGGCTTTCGGAACTCGTCTCGTAAAACCGCCCTGGCGGCGAGTAGGGCTGGTGGGCGTCGAAATAGTGAAGCCACAGAAAGAATTTTTCGCTCCGATTCTCTTTGATGAATCGGAGTCCGAACCGAGTGATGTCGTCTGCCTCGCGCTCCTCAACCTCGATCGCTCTTTGCTCCTCGCCATCTTGCACATGAATCGTTTTGCGCTGGATGTCCTGGGATTCGAGATCGTGGTAGTGATCGAAGCCCTGGCCCAGCTGGGTGTGTCTACCAATGACCGGCGCGGCGACTTCCGCGGAAGTCCTGTAACCATGAGCGCTCAAAACTTCGGCGAGCGTGGTGTTCTCATCGGCGAGCACGTAGCCGGCATTCGATCGCGCACCGTGGACAAATGGGTACCTACCGGTGAAAAGCGTCGAATGCGAGGATAAGGTGCTCGGAGCAGAACTCACGCACTGCAGGAATTGGGTTCCCTCTGCGGCGAGCCGATCGAGGTTGGGAGTGATGGGCCGTCGTTGTCCGTAGCTACCGAGCGCATCCGCGCGGGTCGTATCCAACGTAATCAGTACGACGTTCAACGCGCCGTCATAAGCCAGCTCCGGCGCGACGGCCGACGCTTCGGGCGCCTCCGATTCTCGTTGGCATCCCGCGAGTGCGACGCACACGAGACACCAGAGCGCGCCTACAGCAGCCGCATGCCGTCGATTTTCACCCATTGCCCCTACCCTATTGATTCACGCTGTGCCTGCAAGGCCTAGGCGATTTTCGCGACACTCTTTCAGCGAGGGAACTTGCCGCCGTCCACACCGTGATTCGCGGCCCCGAAGACATTATGCGGGTCGACCGCCCGCTTGATGCGCCGGTTCCACTCCAGCAACGGGGCCGACATGATTTCGGGCAGGAATTCTTCGCGCAGCTTTCCGATGCCGTGATGATGCGATAGCGATCCACCGCTGCGAAGCACCTCGTCGCGCGCGGCGCGCTCGACTTC
>JACZVU010000023.1 GCA_022572485.1 Myxococcales bacterium | reverse complement strand
CGCAGTTCGCGCATCAGGTGGATGCGGCGGGACTGGGTCGGTTGGGGGGTGGCGAGGTTGCCATCGGTTGCAGCGATCAACTGCAGGTTGGGGATCGGCGTATCGAGGATCAGCTTCCCGAGGTCTTCTTCTCGTTGCGCGACGAAATCCGCCAGACTGGCGCTCGGCTTGGGAACCCCCACGCAGGTGTGGAGATTCGGACCCTCGAGATCGCCGTCGACTGCGACGACCCGATGTCCCAGCCGCGCCAGCGACGCGGCCAGGTTGGCAACGATGAAACTCTTACCGACACCGCCCTTGCCCCCGCCCACGGGAATCAACCGCGCCCGATGAGAGCCGTCCGGCCCACTTCGGAGTTTGGCTGCGAGTTTGTTCAACCTGTCACCCACCCTGGTTCTCACTCGTTTTCCCGCGTTACGCGGTTCTGGTCGGAGCGCCGCTCGATTCTAGTCGGAACATCCCGCGGATCGACCACTTCGCTCGACAATGCTCAAGAAGGGTCGCCACTCATTGTATCGAACACTCGCACCAATGTGGTTCATTAGCGGCGTCCAGCGTGGCTTCGCGGGGATCCGCTGAAGACGCAATCGCGCCTGCTGGGGAGTTCGCCCACCCTTGCGTCGGTTGCAGTCGACGCAGCTGCACACAACGTTCTCCCAGGTCGTACGCCCGCCGAGCGAGCGAGGGATGACGTGATCGAGGTTGAGTTTGGAACGGTGGGGCCGCTCGCCGCAGTACTGACAGGTGAACTTATCGCGCGCAAAGACATTGACGCGGCTGTAGCGCACGTGACGTTTGGGCACACGGTCGAAACTCGGAAGCAGGATCACTCTCGGCACGCAGATCGCGCCGCTCGGCGTTCCGATCGACGCGGTGGCTCCGTTACCCCGCCGCCGCCGCCAGCTCTCGAAGTCGAAGGTCTCGTACTCCTCGTTCACGACCCGCGCGACGTCCCGGTAGACGAGCGCAAACGCCCGCCGGGCCGATGTCACATGAATCGGCAGATAGGAGCGATTCAGAACGAGAACAGTCGCATTCAGCACGATTTCAACCACTTATCCTACGAGACCGGCTCTCTTCATTCAACGCGATCGGCCCCCTCGAGCGCGAAGCCAACGGCCTGCTCGACGGCGTCCTCGTCGCGCTCCAGCAGCGTCCGAACGTCGAAAATCAGCGCGTCGCCACGAACCCGTGCAATCACCGGAATCGGAGCGGCGCGCAGGCGCTTCGAGATTTTCTCCACACTCACACGGGCCTGCAGGACGACGACCCAGCTGTCGAGTTCGAAACCGGGCATCGAGCCACCGCCCACGAACCCGCGGTCCGGCTCGACGTGGATGCGCGCGGTGTCGCCCCATTGCTTGTCGAGGCGCGCCGCCAAGGTCCGAGCGCGCGTCTCCAACCGATCCACAGGCTCGAGCAGTTGGCGTAGCACCGGGAGTTCCCGCTCAGCGTGGCCCCCCAGATAGCACTCGAGTGTCCAATCCAACGCCGCGAGGCTCAACTTGTCCAGACGCAGCGCGCGGGCCAGCGGGTTGCTCCGCATGGCTTCGACGATCTCCCGCGAACCCAACACCAAGCCGGCCTGGGGTCCACCCAACAACTTGTCACCGGAGAAGCACACCACATCTGCGCCGAGTTTCAGGCGTGCGGGCGCGTAGGTCTCCGCGGGAAAACCGCGAGCGCTGAGGTCGACAAGCGTCCCGCTGCCGAGGTCTTCAACGACGGGAATGCCTCTCTCGCTCCCGATCTCCGCGAGCTGCCCGAGCGACGTCTCGGCTACGAAGCCGCGCAACTCGAAGTTGCTGCGATGGATTTTCAACAACAACCCGGTGCGCGAATGGATGGCTCGCTCGTAGTCGCTCGGATGCGTGCGGTTGGTGGTGCCGACCTCGACGAGATCCACGCCTGCGCGCTCCACAATGTCCGGAACCCGAAACGAGCCACCAATTTCGACCAATTCGCCCCGCGAGACGATGACTTCCCGACCCCTCGCGAGGGTGTCGAGCACCAACAAGAGGGCGGCGGCATTGTTGTTGACGGCGAGCGCAGCCGGGGCTTCGGTGAGGAGGGCGAGCTTCGAGCAGACGGCCGACAGTCGGTCGCCACGCCGACCGGTTTCAAGATCGAATTCGAGATCCGAATAGCTCGCGGCGACAGACGCGATGGCTCGAACCGCACCGGGTGCGAGCGGCGCTCGCCCTAGATTGGTGTGTAGGGAAATCCCCGTAGCATTGACGACTCGGCGCGGTTGGCCGCCGCACAACGCCGCAGCCAACGCGGCGGACCGGCCGGCCAGGCCCGACAAAATTTGGCTGGCATCGGTCTCGGACGAGGCCTCAGCCCCGGCTTGGGTCGCGTCCGAGGACGCGACCTCAGACGCGGATTCCGACAGGCGCTCCCGCGCCTCCGCCAGAGCGCGTCGGACGCCCTCGAGGATCGCCCAAGTGGGCAGATCGGGCCGCTCTGCGGCCACGGCTTCTGCCAGCCGGTCAACGGCCGGGAGTACCCTGCGGGGATCAGGCTTGACCTCGGGGCTCCGATACATGACTCTCCTGGAAGAATTTGCTTGGTGTGGTCCTGCTGGGATCGCAATTCAGGAGCGGCACGAGATTGTTGCTGAAAATTGGCCACCCGTCTCGTCGATGGGTGATGCGCGATTTCCGCGACTCCGTAGACGACTCCGCAGGCGACTGGGGTGAGCTGGACGGGCGGCGGGGCGCTGCCGGGGCTCGGAGACCCAATCGCACCACCACACCGTTGTGGGACTTACTGTGCGAGTAAACAATTTTGTTTGTGATTTTGGGAACTTAGAGCCTGTTCCCGCCCTGCTCGAGCCCAACCGGGCTCCGAGTACCGCTTAGCCCCGCCACTGGGTCGCGCAGCTGCGCGGCCCACAAAATAGGCATGAAGTCCCGACTTCGGCTCGCCAACGCCGAAGGGCAGACGCGCCCGGCCTCCCCCGCCGAAGCGCACGCCCTTCGCGGGAACTGCGAAATGACCAATGAAATCGTGATCAACGCCTCGGTCGGGGAGACCCGCGTGGGGATCATCGAACGCAATGTATTTACCGAACTTCACATCGAGAGAGCGGACGAGCGCAACGTCGCCGGCACCGTCGTCAAGGGGCGGGTGACTCGGGTACTGCCCGGAATGCAGGCCGCGTTTGTGGACATCGGCCTCGAGAAAGCGGCGTTCCTCTACGCGGGCGATTACTACGACAACTCGATCCAATCGCTTAGCAACGGCGACGTCCCAGAGCGCGGCAGAGGTCGCTCGCGCAACGGCAGCCGACAGCAGCCACCGAGTATCGACACCCTGCTCCGCGAAGGCCAAGAGATCGTCGTCCAGGTCGCCAAAGAACCGATCGGTAGCAAGGGCGCTCGGATCACCTCCCACATTTCGATCGCGGGTCGTCACCTGGTAGTCACGCCGCTTTCGCAGCGGGTGGGTGTGTCCCGTCGCATCGAGTCCGATCGGGAGCGGCGCCGACTCCGCGAGATCGTCTCGCGAAACCGGCCAGACGGTCTCGGCTTCATCATCCGAACTGCCGGCGAAAACGCGAGCGAGGCGGATCTGGAAGCCGACATCCGTTATCTGACAGCGGTTTGGAGCGACATCCAGAAGAAACGAGAAACCGCAATCGCTCCGTGCGATCTCTACACGGAACTCTCCCTGCCACTTCGGGTGATTCGCGACTTCGTGAACAGCAAGACCAAGCGCATCGTGATCGACGACAGTGTCGTCCACAAAGAAATGGACGAATTCCTGACGCGCTTTGTCGCGGACCCGAAGCCGCAACTCGAACACTACCGGGGCGCGCTTCCGATCTTCGACCATTTCAATATCGAGGCGCCGATCGACGCCAACCTGGGCAAGAAGATCTTCCTCAAATCCGGCGGGCATCTAGTGATCGACCAGAGCGAGGCGCTCACCGCGATCGACGTCAACACGGGGCGCTTCGTCGGCAAGCGCGACCTCGAGGACACGGTTCTCCGGACCAATCTAGAAGCGGTCAAAGAGGTCGTCCATCAGCTCCGCTTCCGGAATATCGGTGGCATCATCATCATCGACTTGATCGACATGGAAAGCGCGGAAAACCGCAACAAGGTTTACGGCGCGCTCCAGGAAGCCCTCAAGCAGGACAAGGCGAGAACGAACATCCTCAAGATCTCGGAACTCGGCCTCGTCGAGATGACGAGGAAGCGAACCCGAGAGAACCTCGTCCAGCAGCTCTGCGAATCCTGCGCGAACTGCGAGGGGCGCGGCTATGTGCTGTCGAGCGAGAGCATGGCTTACAAGATTCTGCGCGAAATCCGTAAAGACCTGCCGCGGTTTTGCGGTCGGCAGATCGCCATCAGTGTGAACCCCCGCGTCGCGGAGGTGCTGCTCGCTCACGCCCACAAGGCCTGCGCGGAACTCGGCCGAGAACTCGGCCGCGAGATCGAAATCCGCAGCCAGCCGGGGCTCCACCAGGAGCAGTTCGAAGTGACCGCCCTGGACAGTGGCCCTCCCGTATCCGTACCGCTCCAGTGGCTCGGCTCAGCGCCGGAGTCCAGCGACGAAACAGCACCTAGCGCCGAATCGCCGATTGAAGCCGACGAACCCTCGAGCGCCACGACACCTGACACCTCGGAGCCGGGAGGCGCGGCAGCGGACACGGCCGAACCGACGCCGACGCCACCCGAATTGGAAGGCCCAGGGGAGGCCGCCGAGGAGGAGATCGAGCAAACCTCCCCGGAATCCACTCCAGCGGAAGCCTCTGTGGAGGCGACGCTCGAGAAATCCAGTCCGGCAGAAGCCGCTGTGGAGGCGGCGCCCGGGGAAAGCAGCTCGACCGAAGGGCCGGCGATTTCGGCCAGCGCCGAAGCCGCCGAAAGCGGAGAACGCCTCGCGGCTCAAGCCGCGGCCGTCGAGATGCTTGACTTGGAACCGGAAACCCCGATACTGCCGCCTCCCGCGAAAGTGGAGGAGCCGTGATGTACGCCGTCGTTCGGACGGGAGGGAAGCAGTTTCGGGTAGAGCCCGGGGAAGCCGTCCGCGTAGAGAAACTCGAGGGATCCGTTGGGGACAGCATAGAGCTCAGCGAGGTCTTGCTGGTGGGCGCCGAAGACGGCGCGAAGATCGGAACACCGCTGGTTGCGGGCGCAAAGGTGGTCGGAACCATTACCGCCCAGGGCCGCGGACCGAAGCTCACGATCTTCAAAATGAAGCGGCGCAAGGGCTATCGTCGAAAAGCGGGCCACCGCCAGTCGTACACCGAAATCCGAGTGGATAAGATCGAGGGCTGATCGATGGCGCATAAAAAAGGACAGGGCAGTTCACGCAACGGCCGCGACAGTCAGGGGCAGCGCCGCGGAATCAAGGTGTTCGCGGGCCAGTCCGTGACGGCGGGATCCATTCTCGTTCGTCAACTCGGTACGAAGATCCATCCGGGCCGCAACGTGGGCCTGGGTCGCGACTACACGCTCTTCGCACTTTGCGATGGCGTGGTCGGTTATGGCAAATCCCGCGGACGCGTCATCGCGCAGGTCGAAGCGAACCACTAGCGCGCTCATTCATCCGCGGCGCTGATTCAGCCGCGTGCGGCCACAAAACCATGAATCCTGACGAATCGTTCATCGACGAAGCGACGATCTCCGTTCGCGCCGGCGACGGTGGCGACGGCTGCGTAAGTATGCGACGCGAGAAGTTCGTACCGCGCGGTGGCCCCAACGGTGGCGATGGCGGACGCGGTGGCGACGTTGTGATCGCGGCCGATCGCAATCTTTCGACGCTCTACGACCAGCGAATGCGCCGCAAGATCCGCGCGGAGTCCGGCCGAAAGGGCGACATTTCAAATCGGACCGGGCGAGACGGTTCCGCGATAAAAATTCGCGTTCCCATCGGCACGATCATCTACGACCTCGATCCCGAAGCTGAAAACAAAATCGTGGCCGACCTGTCCAGAGACGGCGAAAGCGTGTTGGTCGCCCGCGCCGGACGGGGTGGGCGAGGTAACGCTCGCTTCAAGAACGCATCGCGACAGACCCCGGACTTTGCGGAACCCGGGCAGCCCGGCGAGCTGCGCAAGCTGCGCCTCTCGCTGAAGTTGCTTGCGGATATCGGTCTCGTGGGCTTCCCGAATGCGGGAAAATCCACGCTGCTCGCCCGCATATCGCAGGCACGACCGCGTGTCGCCTCGTACCCGTTCACGACGCTCACGCCTTCGCTCGGCGTCGTCGAGATCCGGGATCGCCGCATCGTCGCGGCCGACATCCCGGGGCTGATCGAGGGCGCGAGCCAGGGAGTGGGACTGGGCCACCGCTTCCTGCGCCATATCGAAAGGACCCGCGTGATCGTGCACCTTCTGGACGCGAGTAGCTCCAATTTCGAGTCGGCAGATCTCGTGAAGCGCTACGAGACGATCCGTCGAGAACTCGGCTCCTACAGTCCCGACCTGCTCGAACGCCGAGAGCTGGTGGTACTGAGCAAGATCGATCTGGTACAGGATTCCAGCGACGTCGACGCCGCCGAAGCGGAACTCTCACGACGAGGCCTGCGCGTGCAACGGCTTTCGTCGCTAACGGGAGCCGGCGTGGAGGCCTTGCTCGACGCGATGATCCAAACTCTGGATCAAGCCATTGCGGATGAAGATGCAAGGGTGGCGGAGGGCACATCGTGAGCGAAATGCAATCGAGCGCTCGGCCCGCCGCCGCCAAAGCGCGCCGGATCGTCGTAAAGATCGGGAGCAGCGTTCTCACCCGGGATGGAGAGCTGCAGTCGCGGGTTCTCGGAGACATTGCCCGCCAGGTCAGTGAGCTCTTCGACGCCGGCCGTGAAATTGCGATCGTTTCATCGGGCGCCATCGCAATCGGCGCGCGGGAACTCGGCTGGAGCAATGGCGACCACTCGATTCCCGAAAAGCAGGCGGCGGCCGCGGTGGGTCAGATCGGTCTCATCGAGCACTATCGCCGACGCTTCGCCCGTCGGGGGCGCCGGGTTGCGCAGATCCTCGTCACCCGCAGCGGACTCACCGACCGCGAGCGCTTCATCAATGCGCGCCACACACTGCTCGAGCTGCTGCGAATTGGTGTCGTGCCCATCATCAACGAAAACGACACCGTAGCAACGGAGGAAATCCGCTTCGGCGATAACGACAATCTCTCGGCAACGGTCGCCAATCTGATCGGTGCCGACATGCTCGTCATTCTCACCGACGTCGATGGCCTCTACCAAAGACCGCCAGGTGAGGGCTCGAAGCCGAAACTCTTCGACGTCATTGAGCGCGTGACACCGGAAATCGAAAGTGCTGCCGGTGGATCGACGAGCGCCTTCGGTCGCGGCGGAATGACGACGAAGTTAGAAGCCGCCCAAGCCGCCACCCGCTGTGGTTCTACGACGGTTCTCTGCAACGGCCGAAAACGCGACGTGTTGCTGCAGGTCGCAGCCGGCGATCCGGTGGGAACGATCTTCACGACCGGAAACAGGCTCGCGAGCCGCAAGCATTGGCTGGCGTTTACCGCCCGAACCCACGGAGAATTGCTGCTCGATGACGGCGCCATACGGGCCATCGCACACGGAGGCAAGAGCTTGCTGCCCGCGGGTATCGTTGAAGTGCGCGGGAAATTTCGAGTCGGCGATCCGGTTGCGTGCGTCGATTCGAGTGGGCGAACCGTGGCTCGCGGCCTCGTCGCCTACGCATCTGATGCTATCGAGCGCATCGCGAGGCGCTCGACACAAGAGATTGCGCAGATGCTAGGATACTCGAACGGCGACGAGGTCATCCACCGCGACGATCTCGTCCTGCTCGAGGAACCCTCTAAGTGATTCCTTCTCGAGGACGTGACACATGAGTTTGGAAGACCAGGTGATCGATCTCGCTCGCAGAGCGCGCACCGCCTCGGAGCGAGTCGCTGAGCTTTCGACCCGCGAAAAGAACACGTGGCTGATGCGCTGCGCGGAGCGCCTGGCCGACGCGAAGGCTGAAATCCTCTCCGCGAACGCTGCCGATCTCGAGCGCGCTGCAAGTTCCGGGATTTCGGGCCCCATGCTCAAACGCCTCGAACTCTCCGAGGGCAAATGGCACGACATGATCGCGGGGTTGCGCGACATCGCGGCCCTGCCCGATCCCGTTGGAAAGGTGGAATCGACGGTGGTTCGGCCGAACGGACTCCAGGTTGGCCGCATGCGGATTCCCCTCGGAGTGATCGGAATCATCTACGAAAGCCGGCCAAACGTCACCGTCGATGCGGCGGCACTCTGCGTCAAAGCGGGCAACGCGGTGATCCTTCGCGGTGGCTCCGAAGCCATCGAGGCAAATCGAGCGCTAGGCGTCGAGCTGCGTGCGGCCGCCGCAGAAACCGGCGTACCCGAAGATGCAGTCGCCGTGATTCCCCAGACCGATCGCGCGGCGATCGACACCCTGCTCGGCCTCGATCAATACATCGACCTCATCATCCCCCGCGGCGGGCCCGAGCTGATTCGCATGGTGACTCAAAATTCGCGCATTCCCGTCGTAAAGCACGACGCGGGAGTGTGCCATATTTTCGTCGATGCCAACGCGGATCCGGAAATGGCGACGCGAATCGCGGTCGATTCGAAAATCTCCCAGATGGAGGTATGCAACGGCCTCGAAACCCTTCTCGTCCACCGCGATGCGGCAACAACCACAATGCCGCGCATTCTCAAGTCCTTGCACGAGCAGGGTGTCGAGCTCCGAGGGTGCGCGAAGACCTGCGAGATCTTCGGAGACGCCGTTCCTGCCAGTGAGAGCGACTGGGCAGAGGAGTACTTGGCTCCGATCCTGGCGGTGCGCGTCGTAGACGATATCGACTCCGCGATCGAACACATTCGACGCTACGGATCGAATCACACGGAAGTGATCGTCACCCAGGATTACAACAGTTCGCAGGAATTTCTACGCCGAGTCGGCTCGTCGACTGTCGGCGTCAACTGCTCAACAGCTTTTGCGGACGGCTATCGGTTGGGGCTCGGCGCAGAAATCGGCATCTCGACCTCGAAGATCCACGCTTACGGGCCAATGGGACTCGAGGGATTGACAACGCTGAAGTTCGTATTGCGCGGAGATGGCCAGCTCCGAGAATGACCGCGGCCCGGGCGCGTATCGGAATTTTCGGTGGGACCTTCAATCCGGTCCACATCGGCCATCTTAGGGCCGCCGAAGAAGTCGTTGGCGCACTCCGTCTCGAGAAAATGATCTTCGTGCCGTCGGCGGATCCACCCCACAAAGCCAACACTCCGGGCGACCGAATGGCTCCGGCGGAACTGCGCCTGAAGTGGGTTCAGTTGGCGATTCGCGACAACCCCCGTTTCGAAGTCGACGAGCTGGAAGTCGAACGCGGTGGGGCATCCTATTCGGTGGATACGCTTCGAATGATCGGAGAGCGGATCGCGCCCGAAAAACCGGTATTCACCATCGGACAGGACGCCTTCATTGAAATCGACTCCTGGCGAGAACCGGAGGCATTGTTCGAGCTGGCGCATTTCGCGGTCATTACCCGGCCGCCGGTCGCGCTGACTTCGCTCGCCGACTGGCTGCCGCGCTGCATTCGGAACACCGTCAAGCCGGATCAAAGCGGTGTCTTCGCACTGCATCATCGGACGGGCACGTGGATTCGGTTGGTCAAAATCTCAGCGCTCGACATTTCTTCATCGGACATCCGAATTCGACTGCGCGATGGCGAGTCGGTGCGCTATCTGCTTCCACCGATCGTCGAAGAGGCCATTGAGAAGAGTGGCGTCTATCGCGATGTCGAAGGAGAGCGCCACGGATGAGTGCTTTGGATCGACTCGCCAAGGCGGTGTTGATTGCCGAAGCGGCCCAAGAGCGGAAGGCCAACGACGTAATCGGCCTCGATATAAGAACGATCAGTTCCTTTGCCGATACGTTCATCATCGCAACGGGAACTTCGGATCGGCATGTGCGCTCAGTCGCAGACTCCGTTGAGGCCGCCCTCAAAGCCCACGGCGAACCCCCGATGGGGATTGAGGGTTATGACGGGGGCCGCTGGGTGCTGATCGACTGCGGCGACACGATCGTCCACATCTTTCAACAGGAAATTCGCGACCATTACGACCTCGAACGCCTCTGGAGCGACGCGTCCATCCTCGAATTAGAGGCTGCGGCCCGGAGTGTGGGAACATGAGCGGTCCGGTCGTATTGGTCGTCCTCGATGGTTTCGGAATCGGCGACGGTGGAGCAACCGATGCGATCGCGCTCGCAGAGACGCCTTTCCTCGCCCGCACGCGCGCCATCTACCCCTCGGCGAAACTCGAGACGTCTGGAGAATTCGTGGGCCTGCCGCCAGGCCAGATGGGAAATTCCGAAGTCGGCCATATGACGATGGGTTCCGGGCGAATCAACACTCAGGATATTACGCGAATCACCCAGGCCATGGCCGCCGGTGAACTCGCGAACAACGTGCCCATCCAATCTGCAATCGCCGCTGTCGAAAACAGCGGCGGAACGCTCCACCTGATGGGGTTGTTATCCAACGGTGGCGTTCACAGCGAGATCGATCAGCTCACGATGCTGCTCGATCATCTGGCAAGTCGCGGCATCCTACCTGAAATTCATGCGTTCATGGACGGGCGCGATGCACCTCCGCAATCAGGAGCCGACTTCATGCGCGCACTCGTCTCGAATCTCGACCGAACGGGCGGACGCGTCGCAACCGTCATTGGCCGCTATTACGCCATGGATCGCGACAGCCGCTGGGATCGAATCGAAAAAGCCTACAACGCGATCGTCAGCCGGGAAGGGCAGAGTACCACCAATCCAATTGCAGCGGTTGAAGAATCCTATCAGCGCGGGAAGGGTGACGAATTCATTGAGCCCACCGTAATCGACGGAGGTGCGCCACTGGTCGATGGCGACGCGATGATCTGTTTCAACTTCCGTGCAGACCGCGTGAGGCAGATCACCAATGCGCTGACCGACGCAGACCCGACGCGATTTTCCGGAAAACTCGAGCGTAAATCTGTTCCGAAATTATCCGCTTTCGTGTGTTTCACGGAATACAATGCCACCTTCGGACTTCCGGTCGCGTTTCCGTCGGAAATTCCAGGCAACGGACTGGGTGAAATCATCGCCAAGGCGGGGCTCCAACAGCTCCGCGTTGCGGAAACCGAGAAATACGCCCACGTGACCTTCTTCTTCAACGGGGGGCTCGAAGAGCCCTTCCCTGGCGAAGATCGCGTGCTCATCCTTTCGCCACGCGACGTAGCCACCTACGACGACAAACCCGAGATGAGCGCCGCGAAGGTGACCGAAGAAGCGGTACGCCGAATTGAGGATGATCATTACGCGTTCGTTCTCGTCAACTACGCGAATCCAGACATGGTGGGCCACACCGGTGTTCTCAAAGCGGCGGTCAAGGCGGTCGAGGCCGTCGACAGCGGATTGAACCGACTGGCAGAGGCCGTGCTGGCGAAAGACGGTTCGCTCGTCATCACGTCGGATCACGGAAACTGCGAGTTGATGGTGGATCCGGAAAGCGGCGGACCGCATACTGCTCACACCACCAACCCCGTGCCCATTTTCTGGATCGCCAAGGATGCCATCGGTCGCCGCCTGCGCGATAGCAGCCTGGAAGATCTCGCGCCGACCATTCTCGACCTCATGGGTCTGCCACAACCCGAGGAGATGACCGGTAGGAGTTTGATCGTTCACGACTCCTGAGCGTCAAGGCAGCGCTCCAGCGGCGTCGCTACAATTGCACGACACCCCCCATTGGCTCCCGTGGAGCACGGCCCTTGTGGCCGAAGAGAAACGCTACCGAGGCCTTTCGCAAACTTGCAGAACTCTCGCGGGGTGCGCTCGAGTTGGTGCTTCCGCCGACTTGCGGAGCCTGCGGCACTCGCACAGATCCGACCGCTGTGCTCTGTCCGGCCTGCGACGGCCGGCTCGAACGGATTGCGCCCCGCGCGTGTCAGCTGTGCCAAGAAACGGCACCGCAAGCCGGCAGCGCTCTTTGTGCGGGCTGTGGGGTGTCGGACTCCCCATTGACGGCCTGCGTCGCTGCGGTCCGATTCGAGGGTGGTGGAGCCGAGTGGATCCACCGCTTCAAATACCCAAAGAAGGGGTTGAGGGGGCTCGATCCCGCGCCCGCATCGGTGGTCGGGGCGATGCTGCGCGAGGCCGCGGCGCGGGCGCCAGGATCTCAGCCGGGCCTGGTCGTACCCGTACCGCTGCATCCGCGCCGACTTCGATTGCGTGGCTTCAACCCCGCCGCACAGATCGCCCGAATGCTGGCTCGAGAATTCAAAATTCCCTTTGACGCCGTCGCGCTTCGCCGCACACGAGACACCCCCAGCCAGACAGGCCTCGATCGGCGCGAGCGGCGCAGCAACGTTCGAGGCGCGTTTCAGGCGCGTCGCGGGCTGCAGTTTCCAGAAAAAATCTGGCTGGTTGACGACGTGGTGACGACGACCAGCACGTTGGCCGAAGCAGCGAGCGCACTGCGCATAGCCGGAGTTTCCACGGTCATCGGATTATGCGCGGCCCGAGCGCTTCCGGATGTATCTTCTGTGAGTCGCTGAAATGACACTTGACGGGGAGCCCATTGACCGCTCGATCATCGATCTTGAACCGATGCTGGCGAAATCTTGCGGGTCTCCTATTCGCATGGGTTCTCACCAACGCGGAGTTGGGTTGCTTCGGATCCGAGAAACCCGACCCCAATGTCTTGCTGATCACGGTGGACACTTTGCGGGCGGATCACCTGGGCGCCTACGGATTCAAACTGGCCACCAGCCCCGCGATCGATCGCCTCGCCGCGCAAGGAGTGGTCTTCGAACGCGCAATCTCGGGTGCGAGCTTTACGACGGCCTCGTTCGAGTCGGCGACATCCTGGTAGCGGCGAATTCGGGCGAAGCGGACCCTCCGGCGAGGATGGCGCCCCGATCACTTCAGCCGTGATCAACCGTATCGCGAATGACACGGCGAAGCCGATCTGGATCGACGGGCTTCTTGAACAGCACATCCTTCAGGCCCTTGAGTTTACTACGCTTGATGATGTGATCCTTGTCGTAGTGAAACGCGGTCATCATCAATACGGGTAAATCGGGGTAGCGCTCACGCACGGCACTGTACAATTCGTACCCGTCCATTTCCGGCATCACGACATCCGTCAGAACCACGTCGAAGTTCGATGATTCGATCTTCCGCAAGCCCTCAGCACCATCCCCCGCGGTCTCCACCACACAACCCTCGGCGGCGAGCATCTCCTCGATCGAGCGGCAGATTCCCATGTCGTCATCGACGACGAGAATTCGGATGTCCTTGAGATCCGGCCCGTCAGACGATCCCAATCGCGGACTGCGAAGATCGATCATGCGCGTCGGACCGATGTATTTCGTCGTCTCGTAGCTCTGGGTCTCGACCATTTCTTCCAGGCGATTCAGGATGCTGGCGATGCGCGTGACTTCCCGGCGCATCCCATGGAGGCGTTCGAACTCCACGGAACTGTCCTGCTCACCTGCAAGTTTGTCGATATCTCGCTCGAGCAGATCCAACAAGTTCAAGATGACCGCGAGTGGATTGTTGATCTCGTGGGAAAGGCCGACCGCCACCTCACCGAGGGTCGCGAGCTTGTCCTTCCGAAGAATTTTCCGCAGATCCTTCGCATATCCAATCGTTCCATCCGGTTCACCAGATTCGTCGTAGGTAATGGTCGCTGACATCGCGACCGGGATGTCCTGGCCGTCCTTGGAGAGAAACGTCGTCTGAAACGTCTCTACGATGCCGCTCCCGCCATGATCAGGGCCGTGCATCGCCCGCATGACACGCTTGGCCTCGTCTACATTGGGATAGACGGTCGCGACGAAACTGCCGAGGATCTCGTCCTGGGTGTACCCCAGGCTGCGGATGGCCCCATCGTTGTAGTAGATGATGCGCCCTCTTCGGTCGGTCGCGACGATGATATCGGTGGATCGAGAGATCAGCCCTTCGAGTTTCTCTTTGGAAAGCGACATCGCACAAAAAGCGTAAACCGATCGACACCTACGGGCAATAGCCGGCAGCAAAGCGCCATTTCGATAGGATCAGTCGCCGAGTAGCCCCAGCAGTACACCTGCAGCGACGGCTGACCCGATGACTCCGGCGATATTGGGTGCCATCGCGTGCATGATCAGGAAGTTGGTGGGGTCGTCTTTCTGGGCCGTGATCATCGCGACGCGGGCCGCCATCGGTACGGCTGAAACACCCGCTGCCCCGAGAATCGGATTCACGGGCTTGCTCGACACTCGGTTCATCAGCTTCGCAAACAGGACACCCGAAGCCGTGGCAATGGAAAAAGCCACCATTCCGAGCGCAAAGATCTGTAGCGATGTCGGTGTCAAGAATCGCTCCGCGGTCGCTCCGGCGCCTACACAGATACCCAGCAGAATGGTCACGGAATCTATGAACGCACTCTTCGCGGTATTCGCCAACCGGTCGGTGACTCCAGATTCTCTCAACAGGTTTCCGAAGAACAACATGCCGAGCAGTGTCGTTGCTTTGGGGGCAAACATCGTACAAAGAACGAATGCCGCGATCGGAAAGATGATGCGCTCAGCCCTCGAGACCTCGCGCGGCGTCGGCATCTTGATCAGCCGCTCCTTTTGGGTGGTCAGCGCACGGATGATGGGCGGCTGGATGAGTGGTACGAGCGCCATGTATCCATACGCGGCCACCGCCACCGCCGGGAGCAGGTGCGGCGCGAGGCGCGCCGTGATGAAGATCGCCGTGGGGCCATCGGCGCCTCCGATGATGCCGATGGCTCCGGCCTCAGCGGGTGTAAATCCGAGAGTGAGCGCTCCCCAATAGGTGGCGAAGATCCCCACCTGCGCGGCCGCGCCCAGAAGGATCAATCGCGGCTGAGAAAGCATGGCGGAAAAGTCCGTCATCGCGCCGACACCCAGAAAAATCAACGCGGGGAAGATCTCGTGCTTGACGCCGAAGTAGAGGTAATGAATTACGCCTTCCGCGGCGGGCGAGGCTTCGGACAACGGTACATTGCCCATCATCATTCCGAAGCCGATCGGAATCAGTAGCAAGGGTTCGAACTTGCGCACGATGCCGAGGGTGATGAGAATCAACCCGATCCCCATCATGAGCAGATTCAAAACCGTATCGGGGTGAGAAATGAGGTGTCCGATTCCGGTCGTCCAAAGAAAGTCGATGATGCTGTTAGGCATACGCCATCCGTCGTCAACCGATCGTCATCAGCAGTTGGCCGACGGACGTCTCGGAACCTTCGCTCACGGCGATCTCTTTCACGATTCCAGAAACGGGGGATGAAATGTCGTTCTCCATCTTCATCGCTTCGAGTTTCAGAACGACTTGTTTGGCCACAACCGAATCGCCCACCTTGACGTGAATCAAGATGATCTTTCCCGGGATGGGTGCGACGATGGCACCGTCGCCGACCGAAGCGATCAGCGTCGCCGCAGGAGCGTTCGGCGCCGTTGGCGCGGGAGCCGCTGTTATCGCACCAGAAACGGCTGTGACGGACGGCGGCAATGCCGTAGGGTTCGCTTCGCCACCTGCAAATTCGACGTGGAACTCGCGGCCGTCGATCGTGACGGTGCCACCTCCGGTCGCCTTATCGACGACGGTAACCGTGTACTCCACACCCTGGCTCTTGACTTTGTACGTCGCCACTTTTTGTCCCGGCGCTTACAGGAAAAAGCCTTTCGGCGAAAACAATCTACCTGCGAAATGGCGCAATCTGCCACATTCGGCCCGCGCTCATCCAGGCCGATGCTGTAGCGGGAGCCGTTGTAATCTCTCGATGTTTTCGATGATATGAAAATGCAGCCAGCGCAACCCGCAGAAGATCGTCCTCCGAGGCTTCGCGTCCTGCGCTCGAGCTGTCAACTTGGAGAAGCGTAGCGGGAACGACTCTGGACGGAGCGCTCGTTTCGGGCCGGGAGCGGCTCAGGATGCGAGTCGTCAGCGCAATAAGACCCACCAGCGCAATCAAAGCACAAAAGACCGTCCCCATACCGACGAGAATCATCGGAAGCCCACTGATCAACGACGCGTCCACTCGAGCTACCCCCCGCGGCAATCCATTGAAATCGAGAAATCCAAACGGCGCAATTCGACGTCAATTCCGATGCCCGGTGTACCAGAAACGCCGGCTCCGGTGCAACATTGCCGCGCCAAGGCGAAATGGGTTACGCGATCCCCTGCTCGGCGAGCCAGCGCTCGGCGTCGATCGCCGCCATGCAGCCGCTTCCCGCAGCCGTGACAGCCTGTCGATAGACCGGATCTGTCGCATCACCGCACGCGAAGACGCCCTCGATGTTGGCCCGGCTCGTGCCCGGAACCACCGTGATGTACCCAACCGGGTTCAGGTCGATCTGGTCTCGGACGAGTTTTGTATTGGGCTCATGTCCGATTGCGATGAACACCGCTTCGACACCCAATTCCTGGATCTGATCGGTCTTCACGTTGCGCGTTCGCACTCCGGTTACAAAATCTTCTCCGACCACTTCATCGACCACCGAATTCCACACGAATTCAATTTTCTCGTGATTGCGTGCGCGCTCTTGCATGATCTTGGATGCGCGCATCGAATCCCTGCGATGAATGACGAATACCTTCGTCGCGAAGCGGGTCAGGAAGAGCGCCTCCTCGAGAGCCGTGTCGCCACCCCCCACGACGGCCATGGACTTGCCGCGAAACAGCGCTCCGTCGCACGTCGCGCACGCCGACACACCTTTGTTCATCAAGCGCTGCTCCGATTCGATCCCGAGCCACTTCGCGGAGGCGCCCATCGCGAGGATCAGGGCATCCGCGGTGAACGAGCGCTCGGCAATCTTCACCCGAAAGGGGCGCGCAGAACAATCGACTTGGGTGGCGTCCTCCATGATGATCTTTGTTCCGAAGCGTTCGGCCTGCTTCTGGAACAACTCCATCATTTCGGGGCCCGTTACACCCTCGGGAAAACCGGGGTAGTTCTCGACATCCGTGGTCAACATGAGCTGCCCACCGAACTGGAGGCCCGCAATGACCAGCGGATCGAGCTCCGCTCGCGCGGCGTAGATCGCCGCCGTGTAGCCAGCGGGGCCGCTTCCCACGATGATGACGCGGCGATGCTCGGCCTCCTCACCGGCTTTCTCGACGGGGCCACTTGTGCGACCGAGAAGCGGATCGAGTTCAGCAGCGCTCTCCATGGCCGAGAGATCTTCGAAACCACCGACGTGGACTTCTCCGATGAAGATCTGCGGAACCGTCATTCGGCCACTCCGTTCGATCATCTCATCGCGACGCCCCGCCTCGGTCTCGATATTGATCTCCGTCCACTCGACGCCCTTGGACTGCAGAAGCCGTTTGGCCATCGCGCAATACGGGCAACTGTCCTTTGTGTAGATCACGATCGACATCAGAAGAGTCTCCTCGGAGCCGCGCCCGGGAATTTTCGCTTATGAATCCCCGAGCGTTTCCATCTTCAATAGCGCGCGTACTCGATCAAGCGCTCGAAGGACCTCTCCCACTCACCTTCCCAGCACTCGAGTACAACCTGACCGGGGCTTTTTCCAAGCGCGAGCTGCGCGAAAATCGGATCCAGGAATGCCGACTCATCGGGCGCGCTCGGACCAGCATGGCCGATTCGCTCGAGACCATTGCGAGCGATCTCAACGAGTTCTCGAGCCAGACCGAGAACGGGCTGCCCCGCGTAGCTTACCGCCAGACCCCGGCGTGAAACCGCTTCCATGGCCGCCGCGCGCTCGGCCTGAGTAGCATCGACCAAGTTCGCCGCCGCCGCGCGGGCGGTTTCGTCGTACAGAATGCCCTTCCAAAGAGCTGGCAGCGAGCAGGTGAGACCGGGCGGCACCGCGTCGGCGCAGCGAAGCTCGATGAACTGCTTGACGCGGACCTCGGGAAACAGGGTGGTGAGGTGGCGACCGAAATCCGCGAGGGTGGCGCGCTCGCCTCCGCGCCCATTTTCCAAAAACTGCCGGAAGGTCATGTCGTAAGCCGACTCGAAGCGCCCTTCACGCACGACAAAGAACATCGGTACGTCGAGCGCCCACTCCACATAGCGCCGATAACCAAAGTCGGGCTCGAAGGCGATCGGCAACATCCCACACCGATCTGGATCGGTATCCGTCCAGGCGTGCATGCGCCTAGACACGAAGCCGTTGGCTTTTCCTTCAGAGAGGCTCGAGTTCGCGAAGATCGCCGACACGATGGGCGAGACCATGAGTGCCGTGCGAACTTTGTCCACCATATCTCTTTCGGATTCGTAATCGAAGTTCGCTTGGACAGTTGCCGTCGCGAACATCATGATCAGCCCTCGCGATCCCCGCGTGGGCATGTAGCGGCGCATGATGCGATAGCGCTCCTTGGGCATCCTCGGCAGCTCATCGACAGAGTGAATCGGGTGGATTCCCAGGCCGAGCCACACGATGTCCAGCGGCTCGGAAGCGCCGCGCAGCAGTTCGAGATGGGCGTGAAATTCTTCGCAGGTTTCGTAAATGGTGCGCAGGGGCGCTCCCGAGAGTTCCAGCTGCCCGCCGGGTTCGAGCGTGATGCTCGCACCATCGCGCTGCAACGCGATGATATTTCCGTCCTCGAAGACGGGCTCCCAACCCGCGCGATCGGCGATGCGCTCCAACAAGGCACCGATTCCGCAATCTCCAGCGTATTCGACGGGGCTCCGGCTGGACCCGTGGAGGCCGATCTTTTCGTGCTCGGTTCCCACCCGCCAGCGCTCCGGTGGCTTTTCGCCAGCGCGGAGAAACGCGACGAGATCATCCACGGATTCGACGAGCTGCTGAGAAGCCGTCGCTGTCTCGCTCACACCGCACCTTCTTTGGGACCATAGAGATCCGGCTGAAGAAACGCGACGAGTGCACAGAGTACGCCATGGCGCGCGTATTCGGCACGAGGCAACACGCCGTTGCTCAATCGACCGATGTTTCCAATGCTCGGTGCTGAAGATTTCACTGCCAACTCGCCACGGTGGGCCCCCCAGAAGCGATCAAAGACCGCACTGATCGGCTCGCGATCGTGTACCGCGGGAATCGAGCACTCCGGAGGGTATCCAAATGCCGATGAAAAACCGATCGAAGTCCGCTCGCCATCGGTGATGGCCACGCAGCCGATGTTCAGATGCGCGACTTCCTCCTTCGAATCGCCCGTCGGAAGTGACACCAGTCCATCCTCGATCCCGACGCCCAGATCACAGGGGGGCCCGCTCACGGCTGCGGCGGCGCGGTTGCGCGCACCGCGAATGATTTCTTCGAAGCCGACCGGTTGTTCGGATACACCACTCGCAACCGCGACACCCTCGACTTTGGCGTCGGGCGCGTAGACGCCAATTGCGCTGCGAACCGCGGCCAGCTTCGCCTCGGTCAACGAACCGACCCTCACCCAGCGGACGGCTGCCAACGGGCTCTCTCGCGAAAAGCGCGTCACGGAGTGGCAGCCTCTTCGACGAAGGCGGCGAGAAAATCGCCAAGGGCTGTGTCGATTTCTGCCTGCGAGGCGAAGGGCAATGTCTTGCACGGGCCCTCGGCCTTGCCGCTGCGGAAGGGTCCGACCAGCGTGATCTCACCCGAGCTCTTGGCAACCACGATGGCTTTGTGTCGACCGCGCGTCAGGTCGAATTCGACGGCTCGCAGGTGCTTGTCGTCCACGCGAATCTCGCTGAGATCGATCCGCAGGTGGGGAGCGCCCGCGCGTCGCGCCGCGGCGTGAAATCGTTCGAGAGCCTCTTCGACCCGAACGTGAAATGCTTCGGCCTGCCCGCGAGCCGTCTCGAGATCCCGGGCGTAAGCTGCTTCTCGCTCGCCCAGGGCCCGGCCGAGGCTTTCGAGGCGCGCAGAGAGATCGATCGCAGGGGGGGATGCATTCATCGCTGAGGGAACGTACCCGCGCTCCGCCGAATGGACCACACCGGACCCGGGCGGGCAGCGCCGAAGTACGACGAGGGCAATCCCGGGCCTAGAGGGCCTCATCGGCGGAGACGAGTGTGCCGGAGTCGAGCGAAGCGAGCAGGGTGTCGCGATGGATCTGGAACTTCTCCTTGAACTCGTCGGAAAGCGGCGGCCCCTCTGGGCTCGGTAACCGAAGCGGATTCACATAGGTGCCGTCCTTGGCAACGCGAAAGCAGACATGCGGTCCGGTCGACAAACCCGTGCTCCCCACGTAACCGATGACCTGTTTCTGGCCGACGGATTTTCCCACGCGGAGTCCGTCTGAAAATCGCGAGAGGTGGCCGTAATAGGACACGTAGCCGCTGTGGTGTCGAATCTTCACCAGGTTGCCGAAGCCGCCGGACCAACCGTTGTAGATCACTTCACCGTTGGCAACCGCAAAAACCGGAGTTCCCGTGGGCGCCGCGTAATCGATTCCGTGGTGCGGGCGCGTGATCTTGAGAATGGGGTGGCGTCTCGCTGCCGAGTAGCGTGAACTCACGCGCGCATAGCGAACGGGAGCCATCAAGAACTGGCGTTCTACCGAACTTCCATCGGGCCGGTAGTAACCGCCACGCCCTTCTTCGGATTCGAAGTACACGGCCGTATGTTCGCCGGATGTACCCGCATAGCGAGCTGCGAGGATTCGACCCGAACGAACGAAGGCTTCTTCTCCGCCCTCGCCTGTGCGGAACAACCGCTCGTAGAGAATTCGAAACTCATCGCCAACTCTTACCATGCGCGAGAAATCGACGTCGTACGCGAAAACCTCGGTAAAGTCGTTCACGAGCTGTGGCCCGGCGCCCAGATCCGTGATCGCACCATAGAGGCTGAAGGTGACGGTTCCAGCGACCATCGTCTGGCGCGGCCAGAGTTCAGCCTCGTCTCTCACCACCGTGTAGACACCCTCTGCATCGCGACTCAACTCGTAGCCGACGACCGGTGAAAGGCGGTAGAAGAAGAATTCAATCTCGCCTGCTGTGTTCTGCACGAGTCGGTAGCTGTGACGGGGTTGCGAGCGGCGGAAGTCGAAGTGCCCGATCATCTCTCTCGCAATGCGATCGATGACTCGCGCATTGACACCCTGCCCGGTGAGCGAGCGCGCGAGGGTGTCGCCTCGTTCGAGCACGCCTTCGGTGACCCGCGGCGAAACCGCTTCGAGAGCGCGGGGGAGCGCTTCGACTTCCGCTTCGAGAGCCGGTGCTGGCGCAGCTGTGGTCGGGTCCTTGGCGATTGGAGCGATCGAAATCTCGAGGGTCGAGTTTTCGAATTCGGCGGTCACGGCAGGCACGGCTGCGTTCGATGAATCAAACGGCGAAACGCTGATCAGCATCCCGAGCGCTGCACACACGCCAACACCAAAGAGCGATATGACGATCGTAGACGATCGCCAACCCGGTGATGGGCGGTTCATACGCATGGACCCAGGCTCCCCCCCTGCAAGCGCGGCGCGATTCCGACCCTCGCTTCTGCTTGTTCCGCGCGCCTATAGTTAGCTTTCGTCGATCCGCGATGCACGGTAATTACCTCATCTCTGAGCGGCATAGTGGCGGTCATCCAATGAGTGTCGACGCAAAGCGAACCCCCCAGGGGGGAAACCCTTCAACGCAGTTCTTCGATTCGACGCTAAGTGGTCAACGGTGCTGCTTTCCGTGGATCTTCAGCCACCGCGTGCGAATTTTCGGCAGCGTACTTTGGGTTATCGCTGGGGCGATTTCGCTACTTCTTGCCCTCCAAGGGTGCACGACTCACGGCGGCGACTTCACGCGGGACGGGGGCGATTTCGCGCGCGCGAAAGACCGCGTCGCGGAACTGCTCTCTCGGGCGATTCAGATCGAGACCGTCAACCCGCCCGGCAACGAGAAGCCTCTCGCAGTGTTTTTTTCGAAGATCCTCTCGAAGGCCGGAATCGAAACACGCGTGATCGATACACCATCCGGCGACTCCAAGATCGGGCGCGCTGCAGCCTGGGGGGTGGTGCGCGGTAGCGGCGAGCGGCTACCCATCATCCTGCTCTCCCATCTGGACGTCGTTCCCGCCGACCCGGATGCCTGGTCTACCGATCCCTTCGCCGGCGCTCGCGAAGGCGATTACGTGATCGGTCGCGGTTCGCTCGATGCGAAGGGCATTTCAATCGTCCACCTGCTGACGCTGCTCGAATTGGCCAACCGCGAACCTCCGCTGAAGCGAGATGTCATCTTCCTCGCGACACCCGACGAGGAGAGTGGGGGAGCGGATGGGGCGGGCTTCATCACCCGTGAGCGACCCGGCCTCCTCGGCGGCGCCGAGTACCTCCTCACCGAGGGCGGTGGGATCTTGAACCGAGGCAGCGACGATCCGGCGCTCTGGCGGGTTGGCGTCGTCGAGAAGAGCCCCTGCTGGCTCCGCGTCGTGGCGCATGGAACTCCAGGGCACAGCTCCGTGCCCCCTCTGGACGCCGCGGTTCCCCGACTGATTGCAGCACTCGAGCGCGTGGGCCGAATCGAGTGGCCCGTTCGCGTCGTACCCGAGGTCGCGCAGATGTATCGCGCGTTGGCGGAGTTGGCTCCGCCCGAAGACGCCGCCGGGTACGCGGACCTCACCCGCCACCTCACCGAAGATCCGGCATTTCGGCGCCGCTTCATGACCTTGCGTTTCCAGGCGGCGCTGCTGACCAACACGCTGACGGTTACGGTCCTCGAAGGCAGCTCGCGCACCAACGTCCTTCCCGCGCAGGCCACCGCCCACATCGACGCGCGCTTGTTGCCAGGAGAGAGCTGCGAGCGCCTTACCCAGCGCGTACGGCAAGCCATCGCAGATCCGGGCATCAGCACCGAGGTGCTGCTCACCTTCGAGGCTCACAGCTCATCCGCGGATACTCTGCTCTACGCGGCCATCGAAGCCATCGCGGCGAAATCCGACCCGCCGGCCCATGCGGTTCCATCGGTCACGATCGGCTTTACCGACGCTCACTACTTTCGAGACGCCGGAGTGATCTCCTATGGTTTCACACCCCGAGCGATGCGGCGCGAAGACTCCAGCGGTGTACACGGCCGCAACGAGCGCGCGGATGTTGGGTCGCTCGCAATTGCGGTGACCACGCTCATCGAAATATTGGAAGAACTCGACCGCCTGGATTGAGCGCGTCGGCTAGAAGCGTGGCCCCAGAATGAAGTCACGCAACTCTGCAAGCGAATCCAGAGGATTCGCCCGCCAAGAGCGCGACCCCCAGTAATGGAATCACGCGACGCCGCAAGCGAATCCGAAGGATTCGCCAGCTAGAGAGTCCCGCAGAATACCGTGACACCCGTTTCCGACGAGGATCGGTGTAACCCTATTCCGCGATCCTCTCTAGCGCATGTCTTGGATCGCCTTGTGGAGATCTTCGAAGAGTGGCTCGACCTCTCCGACCTCCAAACAGGAAAAGGCGATGCGGATATCCGTCGGGCCCGTAGCGATCACACCGA
>JACZVU010000022.1 GCA_022572485.1 Myxococcales bacterium | reverse complement strand
AGGTAGTGGTGTACGACGTGAAGAACGAGGCCCACGAATTCGTGGGAGATGGGCGAGACGAAGCGATCAACAAGGCGTGTCAGTTCTTTGGTGTCGCCGACGAGTCCGCGCTAGCGATTTCCGGGTTCGAGGCCGGAGCGGTTTACGGGCTTGCGACGCGCACGGTGATCGTCGCCGTACCCAAGAGCGGCACGAAATCCGCGCCCGCGCGCTCTCGAGACGACGCGGGGCGAAGCGCCGGGCGAGATTCGAGCCGGAGAAGGGATCGGGGCCGCGACGATCGCGCGCGCGAGTCTTCGGTGAGTCCGCGAGAAGATCGTGAACCCCAAGAGAGCCGCGACCGAACACTGAAGCCTGAAGCCGACCAAGCTGCGTCTGATGCCGGACCTTCCGTCGGGTCCGTGACCGGTGAGCTCGAAGAGATCGGCCGGTTCTTGCTTGGAACCATCGAGCGAATGGAATTGGGTCCGTTTGAGATTTCTGAAAGCGAAGACGGAGAGATCATCGTGCTGCAGGTGAAGGGGCCGGCTGCGCAAGTGCTCTCCTCGGGCCAGGGCAGGACCGTCGACGCGCTCCAGCTGCTCGTCAACCAGGTATCTGCGCGGATCAGCCCGGATCGGCAGCGCGTGGTGATCGACGTTGAAGGGAATGCCGATGCGCGAGAGGAGTTTCTCGGGAAATTGGCTGAGCGAGTCGCAAAGCGGGCGCTTCAGACAGGTCGTGCTGTTGCCCTCGACCCGATGAACGGCCGTGATCGACGCTTGATCCATATGGCACTTCGAGATCGGGAAGATGTTGCGACGATGAGCGAGGGGGAGGGTCGGTATCGTCAGGTGGTCGTGGTGCCAGAGAGCTCGGACGAGTTCGAAGAGGCGCGCGCGCAATCGGAGCGAAACGACAGCAACGCCTGAGGTGTTTCGCCACGCTTCGAATGTTCCACGTGGAACGCACTCCCGGTTGTTCCACGTGGAACATTGTTCCGACCTGCTATCGGGTGCGCCGATGACTGGGAGCGATTCCGCAAAAACCGCCCGCAACCTCCTGATCGAAGGGTTCGGCGAGTTGGGGATGGCCGTTACCGACCACCAACTCGATACGCTGCTTGAGTTCGCATTGCTACTCGGTCAATGGTCAAAGCGGATCAATCTGACTGGCCACCGAACGCTTCTCGAGATCACCCGGAGGCTGATTCTGGATGCAGCCGCGCTCACCGCGCAGCTGCCCGAGATCGCTTCTCTGGCCGACATCGGGTCTGGGGCGGGCTTCCCGGGCTTCCCGGTTGCCATCTTGCGCGCGGATTGTCGGGTGACGCTTGTGGAATCCCGCGAGCGGCGGCATTACTTTCAACGCCAGGTCATTCGACAGCTTGGGTTGGGCAACGTTTGCGCCGAACTCGGTCGCGCAGAGACCCTTGAGCCATCGCTTCATGCCGCGGCAATCGCCCAGGCAGTCGCGCAGCCCGCAGACGCACTGCCCCTTTTGCTGCCGTGGGTTGAAATCGGTGGCCTGCTGTTTTTTCCGGGTTCGACTCCTCCTCCGCCCATTCCGAACGATGATCCCCGGGTTCGCTTCGAACCCTGTGCAACCTACAACGTGCCTTTGGGCGGCGCGGAACGGACGTTGTGGATCGCACGCAAAACTTCGGGAAACGCCGCGTAGCGGTTCTGCGAGATCGATTTTCGAGACCCGGCCGAGAATCTCGGCGACAGCGGTTGAGTGGTGTGTTAGGTTTTACGGATCGAGGAAAGCCCCTCGGGGGAAAGTTCTGTTCGAGCCCAAAACCACGATTCAGCAGCAGCGCAGACCTGCTTCGGGCCTTGTATTTGCCGTCGTCAACCAAAAGGGCGGGGTCGGTAAGACCACGACCGCGGTAAATCTGGCCGCGTCCTTCGCTGCGTCCGAGCGATCGACGCTCTTGTTGGACTTTGATCCTCAGGCGAACACGACGAGTGCATTCGGAATTGCTGCAACGCGTCATATTTATGACGCAATCAGCGGACACTGCGTGATGAAGGACGTCGTGCGGTCTACTGAACTCGAATTTCTCAAGTTGGTTCCAGCGGGTCGCGATCTTTACGGCGCCGAGATCGAGCTCGCCTCGATGCTCAATCGCGAACGCCAGTTGGAACGTGCCCTCTCGGATCTGCGCCAAGCCTACGAGTTCGTCTTCATCGATTGCCCGCCTTCTCTGGGCCTTCTGACGCTTAACGCGTTATGTGTCGCGTCGCGCGTCATCATCCCGCTCCAATGTGAATACTACGCGCTCGAAGGTCTGGCCGGGTTGCTGGAGACGATCGGCTTGGTGCGCGAACAGCTGAATCCCGAGCTCGGCCTCGAGGGCATTCTGCTCACGATGGTCGACCAGCGGAACAATCTCAGCCGCCAGGTCGGCAAGGAAGTCCGCGAGCATTTCGGCGTCGAGGCATTCGAGACGGAAATTCCGCGAAACGTGCGGCTGAGTGAAGCCCCAAGCCACGGCAAGCCTGCTCTTCTCTACGACATTCACTCCAAGGGCGCGGTCAGTTATCTGCGGCTCGCGGACGAAATTCTGCGACGCTATCCACGATCATCACACGCCATCGCGCCCACCGTTCTCTCTAGCGGTTCGGCGCCCGAGGGGAATATCGATGAGTAATCAACACAAGGCACTCGGGCGCGGCATTGGAGCGTTGATTCCCGGCGCAGCGCCCGCGAGCTCGCCCGCGTCCGGCGCGGAATCGGGCCCGCTGCGCATCCCGCTCGATTCCATTGAACCCAATCCCGAACAGCCTCGACGCGTCTTCGATCGGAAACATCTTGAGCGAATGGCGCAGTCGATAGCTCGCCATGGCGTGCTGCAACCCGTGGTCGTGCGCAAAGCCGGTCACCGGTACCAACTGATCTGCGGCGAGCAACGCTGGCGTGCCGCACGCCTCGCGGAGCTTTCGTCGATTCCGGCGGTCGTGACCGATGTCGACGACCGCGACCTGCTTGAGCTGGCCCTGATCGAGAACGTGCAGCGCGCGGACCTCAACCCGATCGAACTCGCGCATGCCTTTAAAACGCTCTGCGCCTCCGGGGCGACCCAGGAAGAAGTCGGCGAGCGTGTGAGTCTCGATCGATCAACGGTCGCCAACCACTTGCGGATGCTCGAGCTGCCGCGGGAATTTCAGGCTGACGTCGAAGCCGGCCATCTAAGCATCGGACATGCCAAAGCGTTGCTCTCGGTCAGCAACCCGGAGCGCCGCCGACATCTCCGGGATCGCATCGTTCGCGAGGGCCTTTCGGTTCGCGTCAGCGAGGGGCTCGCCCGCGATGTTTCAAAACCCAAGCGACCGCGCACGCCGCGTCACCCGGTTGCGGACCCCAACCGCCAGATGCTCGTGGACAACCTGCGCCGGCGCCTTCAAACGAGCGTCCGGATCAACGGAGACGACGCGCGCGGGCGCATCGAAATCGAGTATTTCGGTGCCGAGGACCTCGGGCGGATCGCGAACTTGCTGCTGGGCGATGCCTGAGCGGCCCGCCGACTTGGATGGCGGCCCGGTACTCCCGTGCGTGCTGCGAGCCGACGCTCGGTTCGAAGGTCTGCTCGCACTGAGAGCGCCCGGCCGGATCGACGGCTGCATGAGCGGTGAGGTGGTCGCCGCTGATTTGCTTTGGATCGGCAAGTCCGCCCGCGTCAACGCTCGGATTACGGCTTCTGAAATCGTCATCGAGGGTGAATTCGACGGAGAAGCAGAGGCCCGTGGCCGCATCGAACTGCTCGAGACCGCTCGGGTCCGCGCAACACTCGATACCCGGCGCCTGGTCTTGGCCGAGGGTTCCTTCTTCGAAGGGCGCTGCCGGACCCACTCCGAATCCGAGCCCCACACCGGGACTTGAAGCAGGCCTCCAAGGGGCCGGCGTGCGGCGCAGACGGAGCCTTTCTCGCCTTGAAGTTCCCGTCAGCTATGTAAAACTTCCGCCTCTTGGCCTCCGGCGGCTCGTTGCGTTCTGCGGTCCGCGGTAGCTTTTTGAGTGCAAGCGCCTTTGGCTTCTACCGCGGTTGTGGTCGCTGAAACCGGTCGCATCAACGGCCGGTTGAGATGGCTCGACGCCCCATCATTGCTGGGAGCCTCGCAATCCGGCTGGGAACTTCGCAATCTTTGACGGGAACTTCGGAATCCGGCTAGAAACCTCGGGACCACAAGATGGGAACCTCGGAATCCGATTGGAGTCTCGGGGCCCGTCAAGCAGTTGGCGGAGGCGCGCCGTGTATCGAGTCGGCGTGCAACCAGAATTGTGAAAGTCGGTCGCCCGTCAACGTATCGTCCGAAGTCCAGAAAATCTCGGATCGAGACTGAGATCATTTCGGAGTGGGATGTAGTGAGAGCGCGGCGTCAGCTGAAACCGAAGTGGGTCGCATGCTGGACGTTCGTCGTGTGCGCGCTGTTCGCGGGCGTTGCAGCAGCCAGTGAAGGAGATCTCGTTCTGCTGCCGGATCTCACCGGCAAGCTTCCGATCTTGATCGTGCTCTTCGCACTGCTGGTGTATCCCATCAACGTGGTTCTCTTCAAGCCGATCTTCCGGGTGCTCGACGCGCGCGAGGAGCGAACCACCGGTACGCGCAAACAGGCTGAGAAGGTCATGAACGATGCCGAGGAAACCCTCGCTGATTACGAACGAGCGGTGCGCGAAGTGCGCGCCGATGCCGAACGGGTGCGCAAGCGCGAAGCCGCCACTGCTCGGAAAGAAAATGCGGCGGTGATCGATGCGGCTCGCGCCGATGCCGAGCGCCACTTCGAGCGTGCGAGGATCGAACTCGCTGCGGCGCTGGAGCAATCGCGGCAGGCACTGCGCGCCGACGCCCAAGGCCTCGCCGATGAAGTCGCTTCACGCGTGCTGGGTCGGGCGCTATGAAGCTTCGAAGTGCGGTCGTGCTGTTTGCAATTCTGCTCGCCCTGCCCGCGGATGCTTCGGACCGCTCCGTGGGTGTCCTGCAGGACTTTATTTGGCCAGCGCTCAATCTCGTCATCCTGATTGCGGCTCTGGTGTATTTCGCCCGCAAGCCACTGCGGGCTTATTTCGCGAAGCGCCGAAGCGGAATCCAGGACGAACTTCAGTCGGCTGCCGACCAGCTCGCGACGGCCGAGACCATCTATGCGAAGTGGCAGCGCCGCATGATCGACCTCGAAGGCGAGCTCGATGAGATTCGCGCAACGTCGCGGCAGCGTGCCGAGGCCGAGCGTGAGCGCATCGTCGAAGACGCCCGCGCGGCCGCAGAGCGGATCCGGCGCGATACGACCACCGCCATCGAGTTGGAACTACGGCGCGCGCGGGAGGCCCTCCGCGAAGAGGCGGCGCAGCTCGCGATCGAATTTGCCGGCGAGCGCCTTTCACGAGAAGTCACCGAAGTCGACCGGGATCGCTTGGTCGACGAGTTCATCGACCTCATTGCTTCGACGTCCACCTCTGGAGCGAGCCAACAGGAGGAAGCCTAGCCGTGCAGAGCAAAGCGGCTCACCGTTACGCGCGCGCTCTTTTTTCGTTGGCCCAAGAGGAGGACGGAGTCGTGTCGATCCGTCGCGAGCTCGACGACATGGCCCGACTTCTCGCCGCAAACCCGGATCTTCAACGGCGGCTCTTCCAACCGCTGCACCCCGTTCGCGAGCGGCGTCAGGTATTGAAGAGCCTCTGCGAGCAAGGGCGCGGAAGCCAAACGATCCGAAACTTTTTTGCCTATCTGATCGAACAACGACGCCTGGTCGCGTTCGACACCATTCGTGAAGAATTCAATCGCCTGGCCGACGAGGCGGCGGGCCGCGTTCGCGCCGAGGTGAGGAGCGCGAGCCCGCTGCGCGACGAACAGCGCGCGCGTCTCATCGACGCGTTGGCTCGGAGAACCGGCAAGGACATCGACCTTACGGTGTATGTCGATTCTTCGCTGATTGGCGGCGCAATTGCCACGGTGGGGGGCCTTGTATTCGACGGCAGTCTTCGCACTCAACTATCGAAGTTGCGCAGCTCATTGACACAGAGGCGAAGCCTGCACGGCAACAACTAGGAGCGCGGCCCCGGAATGGAGTCGCGCGACGACGCAAAGGGAATTCGAAGATTTCCCCAGCTAGCTCGAAGGGTCTTGCGCGAGCGCAGTGGACCCGAAGAAAAAGAGGAAACAGTTTTGGACATCAAGCCGGCCGAAATTACCGATATTCTGAGGCGCGAAATCAAAGAGTACGATCGCGAGATCGACGTCGCAGAGACGGGAACCGTGTTGTCGATCGGAGACGGTATCGCGCGCGTCTACGGACTCGAAGCCGCAATGGCGGGCGAACTCGTCGAGTTCCCCGGCGGTATCTCGGGCATGATACTCAACCTCGAAGAGGACAACGTCGGTATCGCGGTGATGGGTGAGGCCAACCACGTGCGAGAGGGTGACGTCGTCCGGCGCACGAACCGCATCATCGAGGTTCCCGTGGGCGAGGCGTTGGTTGGCCGGGTGGTCGACGCGCTCGGCAATCCCATCGACGGTGGCGCGCCGATCGAGTCCACTGAATTCCGCCGCGTCGAACTCAAGGCTCCCGGCATCGTTTCGCGAAAATCGGTTCATGAGCCGCTGCATACCGGTATCAAGGCGATTGATGCGATGACGCCGATCGGACGCGGGCAACGTGAACTCATCATCGGTGACCGCCAGACCGGCAAGACCGCAATCGCGATCGACACCATCATCAATCAGAGGGACACCGACGTCTTCTGCATCTACGTCGCAATCGGACAGAAGCAGTCGACGGTCGCGCAAGTCGTCGACAAGCTCAAGCAATACGACGCGATGCAGTACACGATCGTGATTTCCGCGACTGCGAGTGATCCCGCGCCGCTGCAGTACATCGCCCCGTACTCGGGCGTGACGATGGGTGAGTGGTTTCGCGACAGTGGTAAGCACGCGCTGATCGTTTATGACGATCTCTCGAAGCAGGCGGTCGCCTATCGGCAGCTCTCACTGCTGCTGCGCCGACCGCCCGGGCGCGAGGCCTACCCGGGCGATGTCTTCTACGTGCACTCGCGGTTGCTCGAACGCGCAGCGAAGATGAGTGACGAAGAGGGCGGCGGGAGCCTTACGGCGCTTCCGATCATCGAGACCCAGGCGGGTGACGTTGCGGCTTACATTCCGACCAACGTCATCTCGATCACCGACGGCCAGATCTTCCTCGAAGGCGATCTCTTCAACTCCGGTGTGCGACCTGCCGTGAACGTGGGTATCTCGGTGTCGCGGGTCGGCGGTGCCGCGCAGACCAAGGCCACCAAGAAAGTTGCCGGAAAGCTCAAGCTCAGCCTTGCGCAGTACCGCGAGATGGCGGCCTTTGCGCAGTTCGGCAGCGACCTCGACAAATCGACCCAAGAGCAGATCGCGAACGGAGAGCGCCAGACCGAGATGCTCAAGCAGGCGCAGTACTCGCCCATGAAGATGGAAGAGCAGGTGGTTTCGATCTTCGCCGCGTCACCGCGGGAAGATCGCGACTCTTGGGTGCGCAGCTACGAGGTCAAAGATCTGCTTCGCTATGAAGCTGAGTTGCTCGACTACGTTCGTCGGAACCACGCCGATATGCTCTCGGCGCTTCGCGAGAGCGGGAAACTCGAGCCTGATACCGAGCAAAAATTGATCGCGGCGCTCGACGAATTCGCGGGAATTTTCGAGCCTAGCGCGACGCTGGCGATCGAGGCCCGTTAATTGCCGAATTTGAAGGACATCCAGCGCCGGATTGGCAGCACCAAGAAGACGCAGCAGATCACGCGTGCGATGCGCATGGTCGCCGGCGTCAAGCTGCGCCGCGCCCAGGCCGCGAGTGAGAACGCGCGCCCCTACGCGGACCGGATGCGGGCGACTGTTTCGCAGGTCTCCCAGGGCGTGTCCGAAGATGCGCACCCGCTCTTCGAACAGCGAGAGTCGGTGAAAAATGTGGAAATCGTGGTGGTGACCTCGGATCGCGGGCTCTGCGGGGCGTTCAATTCCAACGCGATCAAGTTTGCGGCCAAGCTGATCGCAGAGCGCGAAGCCGAGGGTTGTAAGGTCTCGATCACGACGGCGGGGCGACGCGGGCAGGAGTCCTTCCGCCGCCTCCGCTCAGAGCAACTCGAGGGCAACTATCCGCAGCTGGACTGGGTGATCTACGCCCAGGCGACAGAGATCGCGAAGGCCGTTTCGGGCCGATTCATTTCGGGTGAGATCGATGAAGTCTTCCTTGCCTACAATGAGTTCGTATCGGCGATGACGCAGATTCCGAAGGCGGTCCGCCTGCTTCCCTTTGCGTCGGATAGTGAGGTGAGCGGGGATATTTTACCCTACGAGATCGAACCCGATTCCGAAAGCCTCCTGGCGATCCTCGTTCCCAAAGCGGTTGAGGTCGAGATCTACCGAGCGCTGCTGGAAAACCAGACAGGCGAGCACGCTGCGCGTATGGCGGCGATGGAATCGGCTACGCGTAACACCGAAGAGCTAGTCGAGAAACTGACACTTCAATTCAACCGCGCGCGGCAGGCGGCGATCACCAGAGAATTGGTTGAGATCGTCAGCGGCGCCGAAGCGCTCTAGGACGGACGATGGCGAACGAAGACGGACGAGTCGTACAGATCATGGGACCGGTGGTGGATGTGGCGTTTCCGCCCGGATCGCTTCCCGAAATCTACACCGCGCTGAGGCTTACGAATCCCGGAATCGATGATCGCGAATCCAATCTCGTGATCGAGGTGGCGATGCATCTCGGCGAAAATACGGTTCGCTGCATTGCGATGGATACTACAGATGGCCTGGTGCGCGGTCAGCCGGTCAAGAATACTGGCAAGCCGATCACGGTACCTGTCGGCCCCGCGACGCTCGGCCGGATCATGAACGTGATCGGCGAGCCCGTGGACGAGCGTGGACCGATCGAATCTGACATTCACCATCCGATCCATCGACCCGCGCCGGCGTTCGTCGACCAGTCGATAGCGATCGAAACCCTCGAAACCGGCATCAAGGTCGTCGATCTGATCGCCCCCTATCCGAAGGGTGGCAAGATTGGCCTATTCGGGGGCGCGGGCGTTGGCAAGACGGTGGTCATCCTCGAACTCATCACCAACATCGCGAAGGAGCACTCGGGCTACTCGGTGTTTGGTGGCGTGGGCGAGCGGACCCGCGAAGGCAACGATCTCTGGAACGAGATGGCCGACGCCAAGCTATCGGACGGAACGACGGTGCTCGAAAAAACAGCGCTCGTCTACGGTCAGATGAACGAACCGCCCGGAGCACGCGCTCGGGTCGGGCTCTCGGCGTTGACGGTTGCGGAGTATTTCCGCGACGTGGAGGGCAAAGACGTCCTGCTCTTCATCGATAACATCTTCCGCTTCACCCAAGCCGGCTCTGAAGTTTCGGCGCTGCTCGGGCGCATTCCATCCGCGGTTGGCTACCAGCCGACGCTCGCGACGGAAATGGGCGAACTGCAGGAGCGGATCACTTCGACCAAGAAGGGGTCGATCACCTCCGTTCAGGCGATCTACGTGCCGGCCGACGACCTCACGGACCCGGCACCCGCAACGGTTTTCAGCCACCTCGATGCGACCATCGTGCTCAGCCGCGCGATCTCGGAGCTCGGCATCTACCCCGCCGTCGACCCACTGGACTCGACGAGTCGGATTCTCGATCCGCAGGTCGTGGGCGATGAGCACTACGAGGTGGCGCGAGGCGTCCAGCAGGTGTTGCAGAAGTACAAAGATCTGCAGGACATCATCGCGATTCTCGGGATGGACGAGCTTTCCGAAGAGGACAAGATCGCGGTGGCGCGAGCGCGCAAGATCCAGAAGTTCTTCTCGCAGCCGTTCCACGTAGCCGAGCAATTTACGGGACAGCCCGGCGCGTATGTTCCGCTGTCCGAAACGATTCGCGGTTTCAAGGAAATTCTCGAAGGCAAACACGACATGCTGCCCGAGCAGGCGTTCTTCATGGTCGGCACGATCGATCAAGTCGTCGAGAAGGCGGGAAAGATCTAAGAGATGCCGTTCGAACTCACGATCGTTACACCCGAAGGACAATCCTATCAGGGTAGTGTGGAGCGGGTCGTGCTTCCTGGCCGCGAGGGGGAGTTCGGGGTGCTCACGAATCACGAGCGCTTTCTTACACCGCTGCGGGTGGGTGCGGTCGAGATTGTCACCAAGGACGGGCCCCTCTACGCGGCGGTCGCGGATGGCTTCGCAGAAGTCGATGGCGAAAGCGTTACGGTGCTCGTGGACTCGTGCGAACTCGAGCACGAGATCGACGCAGCGCGCGCGAACGCTGCGGCTGCGGCCGCGCAGCAATACCTCGACAAGGCGGCGGGCGGCGAAGACCCCGAGCGCTACCGACAATACGAAGGGGCGCTCGAGCGCGCTCGGACGCGGGTCGCCGTCAGTCAGCGCCAACATCCATGAACGAAAACTTGCGTTCGCTCAGCTTCCGCGCGAAGCGGTGAGCTTCGCCTTTCCATTTTCGACAACGACCTTGAAGCGAATCTGGCCGTCCCCGTAACGTTTGCGCAATTCGCGTTCTTGTCGGTCGAGTATTTTGTCTAGCTTCGCGGTGGTCAGGTTCGAGACACTCTCACCACATGCCTGCCGGGCTTCGACGAAGGCTTGGTAGATCTCCTTGCGGTCCTGCAGGGGCCGAGCCACGGGTTTGGGTGGCGCCGCCGTGTGCTCGTGTAGCTTCGTTTTGAATTGATGCCGCGAGTAGCTGCCGGTTTCGATCTTGCGCAGGATATCGGTCCACTGGCGCTTGAAGGCCTGGTAGCGCGAGACGATCGAACTGAACTTGAACCGCATCGCGGTGTTCTGGATCGCCTGGTTGGAGTAGACGATGACGAGCTTCTTCACCTCGTCCGCCAACAGGATGGGCTCGCGTGGGCGGGAGCCGAGGAAATATTGCTCGTAGGCGAGCTTTAGCGATATCAGCTTGCGGCTGAGGATCTCCAGATCTTCTTCGGTAGGCAAGGCTCAGCCTCCCCTCGCGCGACTCGCTCATCGGATGCCGATCGCCGACTGCTCTGAATCGGCCTTTCGAGCGCATCTCTTGAGGGCTTTACCCCTCATCCGATTGAGCCCGAAGGTCGAGGCGCTCGTGTCGGCTGCGTCAAATCCATGTCAAAATCTTCTCGGATGACGCGACCGAAATGACGCATAAATTGCGTTGTGCATAACGCTCTGCTCGGAGAGGGAGGCGTAGGGGCTGCGTGTTCAAACCCCATGTCGTGCGCAACCCCTACGCCCCTCTCCCCGGCGTTCCGGCTGGCAGCGCGTCAAAGAAACCCGGCCGCAATCAAGGGTCCCATCAGATGGGAGCGTCGCTTGGGTGAGGTGGCAAGGGGGTGTCGGGCGACATGGCGGTTTGAGCCCGACACCCCCTTGCCACCTCACTCAAGCAACCAACCTCACCAAACAGAAAAGAGCAGCTGGAATGCCGCGGGGAATGAACGACCGTCCGCTGAGGCTGAATTCAGTCTGTTCCAGAAAAGGCAAGGAGCCGCTGCGTCAATGCGTCAATATCGATCGCATCGGGCGGTGCGGGTTCGCCCGGTTCGAGCGGCGGAATTTCTCCGATCAGCCGATCACCCAAGATCTCCTTCAATGCCAAGAGATTGGAGGTGTCGGCGGCGGAAAGGGGGCCTTCGGCGTGGGAGATGACGACACCCAATAGCGGCAGTTTCTTGGATGCAGCGACTTCCAAGGTCAGGGCGGTGTGGTTGATGGTCCCGAGGGTGGCGCGCGCGACGATCAGAAGCGGCAAGGCCAGTTTGCGCGCGAGCTCTGCCATCGTCCAGCCGCCTCGGATCGGGACGAGCAGGCCGCCCGCTCCTTCGACGATCATCAGATCGCACCCTCTCGCGATCCGTTCGTAGGCCGCGTCGATCGACGCGAGGTCCACTTCGCGATTTTCAGCGCGTGCCGCCACGTTTGGCGCCGCCGGTAGCGCGAACTGCTGAGGGCAGATTGTTTCGAGTGGATCCGTCGCACCACTGGCGTCGCGCAGCGCGATCGCGTCGAGGGGGCCGTCCTCTCCCACGCCGGTCTCGATGGGCTTCATCGCGCCCACCTTCTGGCCGGCCTTGCGAAATGCCGCGATCAACGCGCGCGAAACCAGCGTCTTTCCGACACCGGTGTCGGTCCCTGTGACAAAGATTCCAGGTGTGTGTGCGCGGGTCACTTTCGGTTACCCGAGCAGCTCTTTTTCGAGCACATCGACGAGGTGGTCGATCTCGCTGGTGCGATGGGTGGCCATCGGCGCGATTCGGAGGCGGGCCGTGCCTTCCGGGACCGAGGGGTGGCGAATTCCCTGGGCGTATACGCCGTTTTCGAGCAGGCGCTCGCAGAGTTTCATCGTCGCGTCATTACCCCCTACGATCACGGGGAGAATGTGGGTCGTGCTTGGCGCGGTCGAGATGCCTCGTTGTGCGAGGCCGTTTCGCAAGCGATCCGCATTCTGCGACAAGCGCTCTCGCCGCCAGGGCTCGCGCCGCATGATCTCGAGCGCGGCTCGCGCTGCGGCCACCTGCGGCGGAGCGAGTGCACAGCTGAAGATGAAACTGCGAGCGGTGTTGACGAGCAAATCGCGAAGCGCGCGGCTGCACGCGACGAAGGCGCCAAACGAGCCGAGAGACTTGCCAAGCGTTCCGAGCACGACGTCGACATCGCGCTCCACACCGCAGAGTTCACTGGAACCACGTCCCGTGGCTCCGAGGGTGCCGGTTCCGTGGGCGTCGTCGACCAGAACCGTTGCCCCCCATCGCTTTGCGAGCGGCACCAACTCGGCGAGCGGCGCGACGTCTCCGTCCATGCTGTAGACGCCATCGACGACCACGAGTACCTCGCGTCGGGTCGATGCGGTTTCGCGCAGCACTTGCTCGAGGCAATCGAGATCGCCGTGCGGAAAAACGCGAACCTCTGCGCGCGAAAGTCGGCAGCCATCGATGATCGACGCGTGGCTCAGCGCGTCGGAGGCCACCACATCACCGAGGCCTGCGAGCGCGGGGATGACGCCGACGTTTGCCATGTAGCCCGTACTGAAGACCAGCGCGGCCTCGGTTCCGAGAAATTCGGCGAGTTCTGACTCGAGCGCCTCATGGATCTCGAGATTGCCGTTGATCAATCGAGAGCCTCCCGCCGCGCAGCCGAACTCGCGCGCTGCAGCCACGGCCGCCTCGACGACCTCCGGGTGATGGGCGAGGTCGAGGTAGTTGCTGCCCGCAAAGAGCGATACCTCGCGGCCGTCGACCGACATTCGCGTGGATTGTGCGCGCGCCATGACGCGCATCTGCCGATGGGTGCCGCGCTCCCGGAGCGCGCCGAGCAGAGCGCTCGCGCGGGATTCGGCGCTCATCGCTGGGCCTGGCATCGCTCGAACACGGGATTCTCCAGATCGAATTTCGGTGGGTTTCACCCGAAACAACGCGGCAAAACCAGCAAAGCAACAAGCCTGCGCGCTGTCAACCAACCTGCCAATTGCGGTTTACAGGCGGCCGATCCGTTGAGAAGAGAAAATAATAAATTGATTCAATAACTTGGGAGATCTAGGCGGCTGCTGGAACCCAGCGCCACGGGCACGCTGCAGCGATCGCCGGGTTCTGGGCGCACTCGACGGCGTGGTCCAGACGCACCCGGTTCGGGGATTCGCACCCGGTGGGCCCTTTGGACACGCTCGAATGTTCGCCCTTCCGCGGGTGATGAGTCGAGGCCGACGGGGCGGATGAGCGATCCGAGGGCCATCGCGTTTTTCCGGAGGGGGAGGCTTCGGCCCCGCGCTCCATTGGGTCGGCATGCCCAGCCCAGCTGAAGAACACGATCGATCAGCCGTTTTCGCGCGTAAGGAGTCGTCTTCGCGTTAGGATGAAGCTTCACCTGGGTTCTCCTCTAAAGATTGTTGGAGTGTGCAAACCCCATTCTCTCCGGAGGGAGCCTGGGTGAACAACCCTCTTGGAACTGACAGCTAGGGACCTGATTCACGATGCAAAATGGATGTGCGCGTGCGTGTTCTCGTTGTGTTCGGGCGCACGGTTTCAGCGTTTTCGTGAGCCTTGGGTCCCGGGCCTCTTGGTGGCTCGATCGTTTGCTGAAGGAGAATGGATAGATGCCGTCTAGCGCGCCGATCCTGCGCAATCCCAAAGAAGTCGATGAAGTCGTCGATTGGGGAATCGTTCCGACCATGATCGAGGGAGAGTCCAGAACCTCGGGGGTGTTGCTCCACAAGGGCCCGAACGGCGAATCCGAGACGGGGCTCTGGATCTGCACGCCCGGATACTGGGAGTGTCATGTGACCCGCGACGAGTTCTGTCACTTCCTCGAAGGTCGCTGCACCTACACCCACGAGTCAGGTGAAGTCATCGAGATTGCTCCCGACACAGCGGCCTTCTTTCCAGCCAACTGGAAGGGCACCTGCCGGGTTCACGAGACCGTTCGAAAGGTTTATATGGTCCGCTGAGCGGAGGGTGAGCGAAATCGCGCATGGCGACGCGCGATGCAGTTCCCTCGAACCAGGGGTTGCGCACAGCCGATTGCTAGGCGTTCGGCTCCACGATGTTCGCCTCCATGTTCGGGCGCAGATCATCCGGAAGGGGTGCTTTGCCGCGCGCTTCGAGGTCGAAGTAGACGGAAATCTTCTCCGAAGTCGCTACGATTTTTCCGGTTTCGGTGTTGCGCATGCGATGGATCGCCGTCATCGATGTATTTCCGATCTTCAGCAGTCCGCTTTCGATGACGACGAGGCTGCCCGCGCTTTGTTCGGCCTTGTATTCGATGGTGTCCCGGACATCGACGAATCCGCCGTGGTTTCGATCCATGTAATCCCGCGTGAAGCCGAGCGCCGAGAGGTGATGCCAGGCCGCCTGATCAAACATTCCCACGTAGTGCATGGTGTTCATGTGGCCCTGGTGGTCGCAGTGCCAGGGATAGACGACGCCTCGGAAGGTCTCGATGTAGCCGCTCATGATCGCCCCCATGTTCGAGGGAGTCGCAACTCAGTAACCCGCCTGTGCGGCGCGTGCGAGTGCGCGGATGTTTTCAATCGGTGCCTTGAAGGGAATCTCGCAGCCGGTGCTGAGTACAAAACGCGAGGAGCGGGCGCTTTCGATACAGGCGCGCGCTTCGCGGAATACTTCATCGGGCTGGGCGTTCAAAACGATATGGGTATGGTCGACGTTTCCGATCCGTGCGATCGCGCTTTCCTCTGCGGAGGGGCGGAGGCAGAAGCGCTCGCTGCAAACGTTTGTACGGGTGTGCGACGCTTGGCAATCCCAACTGTGCTGCGTTTGGATCGCACGCTCATCCACATAGGCAAAACTGACTGCGTCGATATCCGATTTCAGGATCTCCTCAAAGTACGGCCGATCGGAGCAGTTGTGCTCGATCAAAAGAACGTCGGGGGCTTCGCGACGCACCACAGCGAGCAGGCGCTCGTGATAGGGTCTTACGAATTGCGTGAGGTGGTGAGGCCCGATCATGTCTCGCGTAGCGCCCGCGTTTTCGAATAGCACGGCGTCACAGGCGCCCGTTCGCAGGATTTCCTTCAGGTAGCGCTCGGTGCCTTCGGTGACGCGCTCGAAGAGTGTTTCTGCGAAAGCCGGGTCGCGGATGAAGTCCATCAGCAGCGTGGTCATGCCGCGCAGTTCGGCGGCCACTAGGAACGGAGAAACGACCATCGCCGAAATGAAGAGATCGTCACCCGCGCGTTCGCGCAATCGGGTCAACGCTTCGAGCACGAGCGGCATGCGGCCGCTCACCGAGGGGTCGATGTCGCTGAGGCGCTTTAGATCGGGTGCCTCTTCGAGCGGCCGTTCGACGATCTGCGGGTAGTAGTCGTCGAACTCCCGAACGCTGCAGCCGAAGGCTTCTGCCTCAACGGTTAGGCAACCCCAGGGAACCATCGCACTGTCGTGTTCGAAGAGTTCGGCGGCGAGCATCTGAGCGTCGGCAATGAGCTGTGGGTCGCGATAGGCAACGCGCATTCGCTGACCCAGTCGCTCGAGGACGTGTCGCGCTCCTCCCAGAAAGAGGTAGGCGAGCGCGGGCCGGTCCGCTGGTTCGCCCTTGAGCGCGCGCCGCATGCGCTCTCTTCCCGTCAAGACCGTGACCATACCCCGCGTTGACCTCTTCGAGAGAATCGGTGGTCCACGCTGCACCGCCAGATCGATCAGGGTAATACAGCGCCATGGCCGTGCAAAGCGCGCGGTGGAGCTGGGTGTTGATTCACCGCTCAGATCGTGCCGGTGGCCTCGAGGCCGAATCCGAACCTGCGTACCCGTTCCGATAGAAACCCGGAGGAAAGAAAACGAGTCCGATCACGCCGACAATCAATCAACCCTGGCGGGCGATCTCGGGTTTGAGGATTTCACCGTCGGTTCCCGTCAACCGGAAAGCCGTTGAAGATTCGAGCCCTGCCTCGTATAAGGGATTTCCCTCCACTTCGAATCCCGCATCGTGAATCATCCGGTAGGTGTCCGCAATTGCATCGCCGCGGGTCGTGAGATAGCCCTCGACGAACAGCGAGTTTGCGGGATAGAGGGCGAGCGATTCGAGGGTGCGCAAGTGCCCCTCGCGCCCTCCCGCCGCGCGGATTTCCGCGCGCGGATTGATGAAGCGCACCAATGCGAGCGTTCGCAGGCAACGTTCCGGCGTGAGGCTGCCGTCGGCTTTCAGCGGATTTCCCTCGATAGGGATCAGGAAGTTCACCGGAATCGACGGCACCTCGAGCTCTCGAAGGCGAAACGCCAACTCGACGATGTCGCTGCTCGATTCACCCATCCCGAGGATGAACCCACTGCAGGTTTCGATTCCGAATTTACGAGCTGCTTGCAGCGTGCGCAGGCGATCCGCATAGCTGTGGGTTGTACACACTTTACTGTAGTGACTCTCGCTGGTATTGAGGTTGTGGTTCAATCGGTCGAGTCCGGCCTCCGCAAGAATTTCCGCGTGCGCGTCTTCGATCAGCCCGGTCGACAGGCAAATTTCGATCGGATAACGATCCTTCAGTTGACGGATCAGGGACGCGAGTTTGCGGGTGCGCTCGATCGTTGGGCCGCGGCCGGAGAGCACCATGCAGTAGCGGCTCGCGCCCGACTGTGCGGCGTGCTCGGCCTCTGCGAGGATTTCCGCGTCGCTCTTGATCGGGTACTTGCGGATCGCCGCATCGGAATCGCGGGACTGGGAGCAGTATCCGCAATCTTCCGGGCAGAGTCCGCTTTGGATGTTGTTCAAGATGTGAATCATCACCTTCCGGCCGAAGTGGCGCTTGCGGGGCAGATAGGCGGCGTGGAGGAGCGGAAGGAGTTCGACGTCTTCTCCATCGAGGATCCAAAGGGCGTCGTCCCAGCTGGGCGGCTGGTCTCGTAGGGCCTGCTCGGCGAGGCGTGAAATGCGTTCGAACATGGGTCTCCGCGCGAAACAGGTCTGCGGCGCGCTTTGGCCGTGGGGCCTCGGCCGCACGGGCAGAAAAGCAGGATTGCTCGGGGCTGTCAACCGAATCTGAAGCGTAGGTTTACAGCACGTGGGGCGGCGCGCCTCAGGCGCCCTCGATCGCCTTCTTGATGGCGTATTCGTAGAGCTCGGTCACCCGTTCACGCTGGGCTTTGTTGAGATTTACGAAGCGAATCCCCATCCCGCGTTCTTCTTCGGTCAGGTCGGCGCTCACACCCACAGAGGCGACTTCGCCGGGGAGTTCGATTTCCTCTCCGGTTTGTTCGACCCGAATTCGCACTTGGAAAGGAGTGCCGATCGGAAGCGGCGACTGGGTGGCGATGAAGATGCCCCCGGTCGACAAGTTCGTCATCAGGCACTCGCGGACTTCGCCACGTGATTCGAAGCTTACGTTGAGTGCGAGTGGAACGCGCACGGACTCCCGGTTTTGGCCGTATTGCTCGTCGACGTCTGGTTGGAAGTGGCAATTCAGTGCGTTCTTGAACCGCGACCAGAGAGCGATGTCGGATGGCGAAAGGCCGTCGGTCTTTCGCCGTCTGTCCAGCGCAAGATAGGCTCGCAAGAGGCCAGGCATGTCGGACATCCGCCCGATCTCCCCTCAGTCGTTTCGAAACGGTGCTTCGCCGGAGTCTATCGCGGAACGGGTGAGCAGTCGGAGAATTTGCCAAGAATTTGTACGGTTCGTATGCGCAGGATAGGTAGAATGTCGACATGGCGCGCTCCCGAACGGTTTATTCCTGTACCGAATGCGGTGGCCAGCAACCGCGCTGGGTTGGCCGCTGTCCGTCCTGCGGCGGCTGGTCGACGCTCGTCGAAGAAACGATTCGCCCGCTCGCTGAATCGGGGCGGCTCGGGCAAGGTTCCGACATCGAGTCTGCCAAGCCGATGCTGCTGGGAGAAATCGACACCGCAAGTGCCCCGCGCATTGCGACGAATATCGTCGAATTCGACCGGGTTCTGGGTGGCGGGCTCGTTCCCGGTTCCGTCGTGCTGCTCGCGGGTGAGCCGGGCGTCGGAAAATCGACACTGGCGCTACAGCTCGCTGCCGCTTTGGGGTCGCGGGCTACGATTCTCTACGTCACCGGAGAAGAGAGCCCCGGGCAGCTGCGCTTGCGCGCAGAGCGTATCTCTGCTGTCCCGAAAGATCTGTTGGTTCTCGCCGAGACCCGCACCGAGTCGATCGCGGCGGTCTGGGCAGACCGGTCGCCGTCGGTGGTGGTGATCGATTCCATCCAGACGCTGCGCACGGATCGGGTCGAGTCGGCACCGGGATCGGTCGCGCAGGTGCGCGAGTGCGCGGCGGAGCTTTCGGCGATCGCGAAGTCCCGCAATACAGCGCTGATTCTGGTCGGGCACGTCACCAAAGAAGGAACGATCGCGGGGCCGCGAATACTCGAACACCTCGTCGACGTCGTGCTCGCCTTCGAGGGCGACCGCGGCCAGCTCTTTCGGCTGCTTCGCGCGAGCAAGAATCGATTCGGCTCCACCCAAGAGGTGGGTGTTTTCACGATGACCGAGCGCGGCCTCGAAGACGTCGAAAACCCGAGCGAGCTGTTTCTCGCCGAGCGGCGAGCGGGTGCGCCCGGTTCCTGTATCGCACCACTCGTGGAGGGAAGCCGGCCGATGCTCGTCGAGCTCCAGGCGTTGGTCGCTCCCGCGGGTTATGGGGCCGCGCGCCGTACGGCGGTCGGTTTGGACGATGGGCGGCTCGCCTTGCTGCTCACGGCCCTCGATCGCCACAGCGACGTCGATTTCCTGTCTCGCGATGTCTACGTGAATGTGGCCGGTGGTTTGCGGGTATCCGAGCCCGGCGCGGACCTCGCACTTGCTCTGGCGCTGGCATCGAGTCGGCTCGACATTCCGCTGCCCGCGGATGTCGCTGCATTCGGTGAGATCGGCCTTGGGGGCGAGGTGCGGCGGGTCGGTCGCATCGAGTTGCGGTTGCGGGAAGCTGTGCGCCTCGGATTTCGACACGTGATTCTACCCGCTGGCGTTGAGGTCGCGCGGCCCGCGGGCGCTGAACTCACCCCCGTAGCCGATGTGGCTGCAGCCGTTCGCTGGCTGCGCGCGTCAAGCGCTGTTCACGCTCCTGTAAACGATTGTTAAGCACTTGGTTTTGCATCGTTTTTTTAGCGCGCCCCGCTTTGACAGGCGCGGGCAGGATGGCTAGCCTGCGCCGCGATGACGCAGTCCTCCACGGCGTCGGCTTCGAAAGCCCGGGCCTTCTCCAAAGTCCTTGAGCGCAATGCCGTTAGCCTAGAACTCGTAGAACGCGCGATGCGCGAACAATTCAGCTCGGAGACAGCGCTCGTCGGCTTGCTCGGCGAGCACCTGCTCGAATCCGGTGGCAAGCGAATGCGCCCCGCGTTGGTGGTGTTGGCCGCGCAGCTCTGCGACTACACGGGCCCTCGCCGCATTCAGGTAGGGGCCGCGATCGAATTGCTCCACACCGCGACACTATTGCATGACGACGTGGTCGACGTCTCGAAACTGCGTCGTGGTAGACCGTCTGCAAATGCGTTGTGGGGCAACCGTCGTGCAGTTCTCGCGGGAGATTTTCTCTACTCCCGCGCCTGTACGATGATCGTCGAAGATGGCAACCCGGACATTCTATGGATCTTCGCGAATGCAATTCGCAGCATGGCCGAGGGGGAGATTCTCCAGCTCGAAAGGAGCTACGACCCGACGATCACCGAGTCTCATTATTTCCGGGTCATCGAGCGCAAGAGCGCGATTCTCTTGTCGACTGCCACTGAATCCGGGGCGATCCTTGGAGGGGTCACTCGCGCCGAGCGGCGGAAACTCTCGGACTTCGGTCGAGAACTCGGTCTGGCGTTTCAGTTGCGTGATGATGCTCTCGACTACGAGGCCGGTGAGGAGGCATTGGGCAAGATCCCCAACATGGATATCCGCGAGGGCAAGGTGACGTTGCCCTTGTTGCTCGCACTCAAGCGTTGCACATCTGCTGAGCGCGAGGCGGTCGCGGTGGTGCTCAAGAGTGCGTCCCAAATGGCTGATCCCGGCGTGGACACACAGCCCATTTCAGAACCACTCGATCTTGCGCTGGTTCTCGACTTGATTGCGCGTTACCGCGGTGTCGAAGACACTGTGCGCCGCGCCCAGGAGCACGCCGAGCGCGCGGTTGCCTCGATCGCTCCGTTCCCGGACTCTGACGCGAAGCTGGATCTGACCGCTGCCGCTCAATTTGCGGTGACCCGAGACCGCTGAGCGATCGACCGGCCGAGCGTTTCGGCAGCTGAATACCCTCTCATCCCGTCTGGTCCCGGGAGAACTACCATGATCTGCAACACGCGATGCAGGCGAGCGCTCTCGCTCGCCCTGCTGGCGGCATTCGGTCTCGTTTTGGCCGGATCGAGCTTCGCCGAGGACGCTTCGTCACGGCTGGTTGGGACCGTCAACATCAACACCGCAACTCTCGAGCAACTCGAATTGCTTCCGGGGATCGGTGAGGCTCGTGCAAAAGCGGTCGTCGCGATGCGCAAGCAACGCGGCGGCTTCAAGTCCGTCGAGGAGCTGACAGCGGTGAAGGGGATCGGTGAAGTCGCCCTGGAGCGCCTTCGACCCTTCGTTCGCACCGAGGGCAAGACGACAGCTCGACTCAAATGAAGTTCGGGGGTCGGCGGATGCACCGCCGGCCCCCATTGGCTTGCGAAGATCGCACTGGCGCTCGGGCCCTGGGCGAAATATCAATGGTCCGATGAATGGCTTCACCAGACTTTTGTTGGGGGCCGCGCTGCTTGCAGCGTGCTGGGCTGGAGTGTCCACCGGAAGCGATCTGTCGGGTCAACCAGGGCCTCCGGCTCACACCCTTCGGGTCGTCTCGATGAACCCTTCTCTCACGCAGATGCTGATCGCACTCGAGGCTTTGCAAGTGCTCGTCGGGGTCGATGCGTATTCGGCGGTCCACGAACCGGCGGTCGCCGCGCTTCCCCGCGTTGGAGGGCTCTTCAATCCCAGCCTGGAAGCGGTGGTCGCTCTCGAACCGGACCTGGTGGTCGTTGTCCCGAGTTTACAGCAGCGCGATTTTCGCTCGCGCTTGCGCGAGCTTGGAGTCGAGGTTCTCGAGTTGGGGAGCCTTACTTTGGATCAGATCCTGGAATCGATGCAAACGCTTGGAGATCGGGTCGGTCGTTCCCAAGCAGCGCGCAAGCACGTCGCGGCGATTCACAGTACTTGGATCGACGTCGTGCGGGAAGCCTCGCTTCGGCCCCGGCGTTCAGCCGTGCTGGTCCTCCAACGCGACCCACTCTATGTGGTGGGCGGCGGGAGCTATCTGAACTCGATGCTGGATGCGGCCGGCCTCGACAACGCAGCCGTGGAATATTCAGAAGCCTATCCCCGGGTTTCCCTCGAATGGTTGATCGCGGTCGGGCCGCAGGTGATCATCGACAGCAGCGATGATCCCGTCAGTGCAATTGAGCATTGGTCTCGTTGGGCGTCGATTCCGGCCGTCGCAGAGAGTCGCGTGGTCGCGGTTCCGCAGGGCTTGGTCACGTTACCGGGTCCCTATCTGGGTCGCTCTTTGCGGACGATGGTCGCTGCGATTCGCAGTATCGATGAAGCTTCGGACGCCGCTGAAGGGGCCAGACCCCAGTGAGAATTCTGACGCCGATGCGGGTGTTGTCGTCGCTCTCCGCACTCGGCGCGCTGTTGGTCGGTGCACTGATGGTGGGGTTGACCGCGGGGCCGAGCGGTCTGGGCGTGGGCGAAATTCTCTCGGTGCTGATGGATCGCGATGCCGCAGGGCCCGTCGCGGACATCGTCTTGCGCGTGCGGCTTCCGCGAGTGCTGCTTGGCGGATTGGTCGGTGCATCTCTTGCTGTAGCGGGAGTGCTATTTCAGGCGATGCTTCGCAACCCGCTCGCGGATCCCTATGTGCTGGGGGTATCCGGTGGCGCTGCGCTCGGCGGAATACTCGTCTTGAGCCTCGGAAGCACCATCGGGTTGGGATATGAGGCGGTTCCACCCGCTGCTTTCGCGGGTTGCCTGCTCACGATCGCAATCCTCTACGCGATTGCTGGCGCCAACGCCCGAGTCTCTACGACGAGCCTGTTGCTGACCGGCGTGGTCTTCAACGCATTCGCGTCGGCGGCGATCGTCTTTCTGGCATCGATGGCCGATTTGACCAAGGGCGCGAGCATTTTCTTGTGGTTGATCGGAAGCCTTTCGTCGATTCGAGTCGAAGTGTCAGGCTGGGTTGCCGCGTTCCTGGTACTTGGGCTTGGCCTTACGATTCCACTTGCACGCAGCCTGAACCTCTCTGCGCTCGGGGGTGAATCCGCCGAGCAGCTCGGCGTCGACATCGATCGTCAGCGGCGAATCGTGTTGATCGCCAGCTCTCTGATGGTGGGTGCGGCCGTATCCGTCGCCGGATTGATCGGCTTCGTCGGGCTCATCATCCCACACCTGCTTCGACTCATTCTCGGCCCCGATCACCGCTTGCTGATTCCCGCCTCGGCACTGGGTGGTGCGGCTTTCTTGGTGGTCTGTGATGCGATTGCGCGCACCGTTCTCGATGGTCGCGAGCTTCCCGTTGGGGCGATCACGGCGCTCGCCGGTGGACCGCTCTTTCTCTGGTTGTTGAGGCGCTATCACCAAAGAGTGTTGTTATGACGGACGCCGCACTGTGTTTCGAAGGCGTTGCGCTGAAGTTCGGTGAGCGCGAGATCCTGCGAGACGTCAACCTCGAGGTGCCCGAGGGCACAGTGGTCGCACTCGCGGGCCGCAACGGTGCTGGCAAGACGACGCTTCTGCGAATTGCCTCTCGGGTGTTGCGCCCGAATGCGGGCCGGGTTTTGATCCGGGGTACTCCGATCGATGGGTTCTCCCGCCGAGATCTCGCGAAGGAGCTCGCGGTGGTTCCCCAGGACACGCCGGTTTCTTTTCCGTTTCGGGTGATCGAAGTGGTTCTGATGGGGCGCTCGCCGCACCTGGGCGTGCTCGGTTTCGAGTCCCGCGCGGACATCGCCCTGGCGCGGGATGTGATGGAACGCGTGGGAATCGATGGGTTCGCGGACCGATCGATTCTCGAGCTTTCGGGAGGAGAGCGACAACTCGTCCTGATCGCGCGGGCACTGACCCAGGAACCGAGGGTTCTGCTCCTCGACGAGCCGACCGCCCACCTGGATCTCGCCCATCGCGTTGCCGTGCTCGATCTCGTGCGGGATTTCGCGCGGGATGGGCGCAGCGTGCTGGTGGTTTCCCAC
>JACZVU010000146.1 GCA_022572485.1 Myxococcales bacterium | reverse complement strand
GGCGCTGATCGCGCTGATCGGCGGCGGGGTGATTGGCTTCGGTGCGGCTGTCTGGCTCGAGTCGATCACGGGACGACGCGAGTTGGTGCTGCTCGGGATCCTCGTGGTTCTGGCAGCGCTCGGCATCGCGCACTGGGGCGAGGCGGGTGGAACGGGTTTGGGAATGCTGGCTTGCTTTTCGGCGGGCCTCGCGCTCGCAAACGGATCGCCCCACTCCGGCGAGTTGTTCCGCTACCTCGAGAACACCGTCTACCCCATTTACGTGCTCTTCTTCATCGCTGCGGGTCGCGACCTCCACCTCGAAGCACTCGCGCAGGGAGGTCTATTTGCCGCGCTGTTCATCGCGGCGCGGACGGCCGGTAAACTCTACGGTTCATACCTCGGTATGCGGTTGACGGGCTTGTCCAGCTCGCTGCCGCCATCGTTGGGTTCGGGGTTGCTCTGCCAGGCCGGCATTGCGCTGGGATTGGTGGCGAGCCTCGAGGCGATCGCGCCCGCAGAAACCGCTCAGCTGCGCCAGGTCGTCGTGGCGTCGGTGGTGGTTTTCGAACTGATCGGCCCCTTTCTCGTTCGTCACGTCGCCGTGCGCGCGGGCGAAGTCACGCTCGCGAACCTCCTTCCTCACGCAGAAGCCAAGGGCACAGAGGCATTGCGCTGGGTGTACCTGGAATTTCAGCGCAATCTCGGTTTGTTGAAGGGCGACCATTTTGACCGCGATAGCAAGACGACCGTCGAGCACGCCATGCGGCGGCGACCCCGCTACGTGTCCGAATCGCTCTCCTTCGAGCGGGTGCTCAAAGCTCTGGGGGAGACCGGTGCCGACCTGCTGCCGGTGATCGATCACGACGCCCACTTCAAGGGCGTCATCTCCTACGAGGAAGTCAAGAACGCCCTCTACGACCCCGTCCTCCGCGATCTCGTCATTGCCGAGGATCTGACGAGCAGAGTCGATGACGCACTGGATCCCGACGCTTCGCTCGCCAAGGCTCTCGAAGTCCTCGACCGCCATCGCGTTCAATCCTGGCCCGTCGTCAAAGAGCGCCAACTCCTGGGAATCGTGCGCCGTACGGACATCTACGCAATGATGCGACGTGGCTGATGGCGCGTGAAGAAGAACCACCGCATTCAGGCCCGATCGAATGCGATGTCGCTCGGGTGCAGTGACGGGAGGCCTTCGGGCGACATGGGTCTCGAGTGGTTCTGCGCCCCGCTTCGATCCCAACGGGTGGCCCAGAAGATGGCAGCGTACCGACTGACCAGGTGCGGCACCGAAATTGCTCTATGGCTCCGGCACGCCTCGCGCGTTCAGTCAGTCCCGTTTGGGAGCCCGCGCCGTCGAATACCGATGCCACAAGCCGAAACGCGCTTGGGTTCGTGATTGCCACGGTACTGGCGTGCGGAGGCCTGCTTGGCGATGGCCTCGCGGAGGCGAGTATCTGATTCTGCAAAGTAGCGAATTAGGCCGGGGGGAGCGCGGCCAGCATTCCCTAACAACCCGGGAGCGTCTCACTCCAACACCTCATCGGGCTCAGCCAGTCGATAGCTGGTGCTTCGACCGCCGCCTACGTTCTTCGCGACGATGCCTCGCTTCAACAACTCACGAATGTCTCGAAGCGCCGTGTCGTTTGAGCATTTTGCGAGCTTGGCGTACTTCGACGTGGTCAGGTGACCTTTGAAATCGTCGAGCATTTGGTTGATGATCTTTCGCTGTCGGTCATTCACGGGGCTGGGGTTGATTCGCTGCCAGAGCCTCGCCTTGTGAAGGACGGACGAGAGCTTCTCGTTTGCATCTTCGATGGTTCGATCGAGGCAACCGAGAAACCATACGAGCCATTCTGTGATATCGCGGTCGCCGCGCTGCGCAGACTCCAACTGGAGGTAGTACTCTTTTCGTTCTTCCTCGATTCCCGAAGACATGCTGTAGAAGCGGTCCTTCGTGTCGTCCGCTTGCGATAGCGCCATGTCAGAGATCGCGCGGGCAATTCGTCCATTGCCGTCTTCAAACGGGTGGATTGTGACGAACCAGAAGTGCGCGATTGCCGCCTTGAGAACGGGGTCGATCTCTGAAGGCGTGTTGAACCACTGAAGAAACGATTTCATCTCGGTTTCAAGACGTTCAGCCGCGGGTGCCTCGTAGTGCACCTTCTCGCGACCGATGGGCCCAGAGACGATCTGCATCGGACCTGCTTCCGCAGTGCGCCATGCGCCGACCGTGATGCGGCCCATGCCGCTTCGACCAGTCGGAAACAGCGCGGCGTGCCAGCCGAACAAGCGCTCCGCTGTGAGCAGCACGTCGAAATTCCGTGTGGCATCGAGCATCATCTCGACGATGCCTTCGACTTCTCGCCCTGGCTCAGGCAGGCCCGCGACATCGAGCCCGAGCTTGCGAGCAATGGACGAACGGACCTCTTCGGGGTCGAGGTGCTCCCCCTCAATGGCCGAGGACTTCACGACTTCTTCCGTGAGCGCGGTGAGGCTGGCGTCTGCGCGAAACTCGAAACCCAGGGTCTCCATCTTCCCGAGGTGCCGGCCCTGCTTGTGGCGCACGGCTGCAAGGATTCCTGCCAAGGCCCCGCTATCCCAGGAGAACTCTGGCCAGCCAGGCTGCTCGTGAATAAATGCCATTTTCACCGCACCTCTTGCGGTGGTTATAGGATCCAATCACCGCATCTGCAAGTATTCGCAGCAATGTTTGCGGTGAATAGAAGTCGTAATCGCCGCGAGGCCGACGCATGTGACAGGCGCCGCTCCAAATGGGCCTGCCCTCAACTTCCCCCACCAATTGATCGAAACGAACCGACTTGATCGGGTTCAGGCGGAATTCCTCAATGAAATCGCGCGACGCATCGCCTTGCCAACGTGGGGTCTGTTTTGGGGAGCCGGGGGGAAGGGCCAATCGCTCAGAACTCGATCCGGCCAACTGGGCCCGAGCAGGTCCCGCTGCCGCAAAGCGGATCCGGAGGATTCGCGGGTCAGCGGGTCGCCGACGCGGATTCCGCGCGGACGATTTCGAGATCGCGCAACAGCTTGGCGCGATCGTCTGCATCGAAGGCGTCGTAGTAACCGCGAATCTGGCGCTGCCCGTCCGCGAGCACGAATCGGTTGCTGTGCAGGATGGGGCCTTCGCCCGTGTCTTCGATCTCCTCGACGGCGAGTTTGAAACCGTCGACGCTGAGCGACCAGATGCTGTCCCGAGTGCCGGTCAGGAATTGCCAGCCGTCTTGCTTCGCGCCGTGCTTGGCAGCGTATGCGGTCAGTACTTCGGGCGTATCGTTCGTGGGATCCACGCTGATGCTCACCAGCATCACGTCATCCCAACCGCGCCCGCGCAACTCGGTCTGGAGCCGCGACATCTCGCGGGTCAGCATCGGGCAGCGGCCCGGGCAGCGGGTGAAGATGAAGTTCGCGATCCAGGGCCGGCCTTCGAGCTGCTGGGTTCCGTAGGGTTCGGCGCTCTGGTTGATGAGGCTGAATTCCGGGAGCGTGCCCCAGACTGGAATGTCTGCGACCGGACCACAGCCCGGCAGGTACAGTGCGAGTGCAACGAGAGCCACCTTCGCGGCTGCTCGGGTGTCGAATTGAATGCGCACGAACCTCCGCTTCCAGGTGCCGGCGGGATGTTGATCTAATGCAGCACCGCGGCGTGCTCGATCGAGTCATTCGATCGAGCGCGCGCGGCCCGCGCCGAGCAGGGCTCCCGACGCCGCGCGGCTCAGTGCTTGGCGGCTTGGGTGGCCTTCTTGCGGGCGAGGGCGCGATTGCGCCGAAGCTTGTGCCGGTGTCGTTTGATCTTCTGCTTGCTCTTGCTTCGCGCCATCGAGCCCCTCCAAATCAGCTGATCGAGAGAGACTAATGGAAAGGAGAGCAACGCGCAGCGGGGCGCGCTCGGGCGGTGCAGGGAGGCCGCCGCACGGATCACGGCGATCGCCGCTGGGGCCAGGCGAGACCGAAGCGGTCTCGTTGCCGCCAAGCGAATCCGAAGGATTCTCCGGTTACTCGTTGATGATTTCGGTGAGTACGGTTCCCATCGCGCTGGCCTCGTCATCGCGAAGCGACTCGACGGAGGGAAGGCTCGCCACCAGGGCTTCCAGTTTATTTGCGATACTCGGGTGAACCGGGTCGAAGGCCACGGCCGTCCCGCCCTTTTCATCGCTGCGCAAAACCGTGCTCCAGACCAGGAAGGGTTCTTCGCTCGCGTTCCCATAGATTGCGAGGTGCAGGCGGTCTCCGACTTCGAGATCCGGATTCGACTCGATTCGCATACCGCCCACGCTGAGGTCGCGTCCGATGAGCACCCGCAACGCCCGGGTTCCGAAGGTCGGGACCTTTACCGCGTAGGGGTATCGCGGCGCCGCGCGCCGGTCTTCGCGCGAAGTCCAGGACTCCGGTTCGGCGCCCTGTTCGATTTTTTCGCCGGGCTCCTGCGCCAAGTGCTGCTTCCGAGCCATCTTTACGTCGACCGGCATGGAGAGCGGGGAATGCTCCTGCTCGACCGCCGCATCTGAAATTGGGTTGCGGGCCACCGGAGAGGCAGCGCCTTCCGAGCGCGGGTCCGTTCTCAGGACAGGCGAATCTTTTTCGAGGAGCGTTCGCCGCAGCGGAGCCCGCTGCTCGACGCGCTTGATGGTGTAGGTCGGCTTTGGGTGCGGTGTCGATGGGTTTGCTCCCGCGTCGCCCTGGGCAGGCTCGGGCGGGGTATTCAGGACCGGCGGTCCACCCACTTTGTCCTCGATGATCCACTCGAGTTCGTGCCGGAGGTCACTCGACAGGTTTGCGAACTGCACCGCCACGCTGTACATGCCTTCTTCGCCGATGCGTTTGTCGTAGTTGCTGCGCAGGATCTTGCCCTCTAGGGTGATCGATTCCGTGGCACCGAGGGTCTCCGGCAGCGTTACGAGTATCTGCTTGCCGGCTTCGAGATCGAAGGATGAGATCAGCCGGCAGCCCTTCGTCGATAGATCGACCAGCGTGGCGTGGCGCGGGATTTCTCCGGTCTGAAAGGAAATTTCGAGCCCGACGACAACGCGCGGCTCACGCCGCTTCTCTTCTCCGCGGTAGAGGCTGTGCATGACCAGCAGCCGAAGTGCTTCTGGGTGCACCGGGCGCCGCACCAGGTAGTCGAACCCGACTTGGCGAAGCTGATCGCGTAGCGCCTTCGAGTCTTGGTCGACTACGACAACGCGAACGGGCGGGTCCTCGTCACCCGAAGCGTCGTTGATCGCGGCAACGGCAGATATCCGCCGAGGAGTCGCCATCAGCAGCGCTTTGGGGTGAGGCGTGTTGGGCGCGATTGCACCTCCCCGCACGCGGCCGAATTCTACCTGGAGTTCCTCGAGAATCTTCTGGACGTCGTCTAGCTCGCCGTCGTCCAGTATGAGAACCGAGGGAATGTTTGCCACGCGATTTACCTCGATACCGTCTTCAGGTCATCCTCCTACGAGTCGTCCAATCCGCCTCTCTTCTGTAGTCCCCGTGGGTGGTCTTTTTCCGGGATCCGGGCGAAGGCTGCGGGCCTGTGGTGGTGCCAGAGCCACCCGAGTACCCCCAGGGAAAAGGCTGCGGCGGCGACCCGGGAAGGCGCCGGCATCGGTTCGAGTCCTGAGGTGATTGCCACGCCGAGGACGGCGGCAATGTTGTTCGCGATGTGGCAGCCCATGGATGCCCGCACGCTTCCCGCCAGGCATGCGATGGCGCCCAGATAGAGGCCGAGAATCGCGGCGAACGCCGAGTGGACCGGATCTACGTGGAGCGCACCGAAGAAGAGTGAAGCGAGCAAAATCGCAGGTATCGGCCCATATCGGGATTGGAGGCCGCGCTGTACCAGGCCGCGGCAGAGGAGTTCTTCGGCGATACCCGGTACCAGCGCGAAGCTCAGCAGCGCGAAGGCAAGCGTTCCACCGCGGGCTCCGGCGAGTTCGGACTCGAATTGAAAGAGCGCGCCGCGGTCCGGCAGCTCGATGAGTCGGTAGAGGCCATCGAGCGAGTAACTCAGAGCGAGGGTTCCGAGCGCGAGCAGCGTCAGTGCGCCTCGCGAAAGCTTGCTCGGCCCGAGCCCCAGTCGCTCTCCGATCCCGAGCGGTGAACGCGTTGCGAACATCAGTGCGAGCATCGCGAGGAAGATTTCAAATCCGAGCGTGCCGGCAAATCGACCGCTGCTGCTCGCCAGAGGTCGAATCGCCACCAATGCTCCGACGGCCAGCAAGGCGAACGCGAGAGCGAGCGCGCTGCGTCGAGTGCTCACGCAGGCAACGTACAGCGTCCGTGGACTGGTGGGGAGCATGGCTGGCGAATCCTTCGGATTCGCTTTGCGGCGACGAGACCTATGCGGTCTCGTCTGGCGGTACCTCACCGGCTGCTATCCTTCTGCTCGTGTCGGAATCTGCCCTCGCTCCGGGCCTCCTGGTGGCGATGCCCCAGCTGATGGATCCGAATTTCCAACGGACGGTCATCTTGGTGATCCACCACGATGAGACCGGCAGCTTTGGGGTCGTACTGAATCGCTCGACCGACATCACGGCTCCCGTACTGTGCTCGACCCTCGAGATCGAATGGCGGGGTGACCCCGCCTGGGAGATCAACTGGGGCGGTCCCGTTCAGCCTCAGACGGGCTGGGTGTTGTTCGGCTCGGAGGAGCGTTGCGAGCGAGGCGAAGATGTCACCCAGATCCGACCGGGCTTGTGCTTTGCGGGTTCGCTCGACGTGCTCCGAGGCATCGCGAGCGATCCGCCCGGCAGGATGCGCGTGTTGCTCGGTTATGCGGGCTGGGGGCCGGGGCAACTCGAAAGCGAACTCGTGCAGG
>JACZVU010000145.1 GCA_022572485.1 Myxococcales bacterium | reverse complement strand
GCAATCACCGCGTGGTGACGTTTGAGCCCCCGGCTAATCGCCGCCTTCGAGGACTTTGAGTGCTCCATTTAGACTGATCTCCCCACAAAAGTCCCCATAGGCTCGCGCAACCCAACGGAATCAAACGACTGACCTTCGGCCTGCCACGCCGTGGACGACCAAACGGGAACGAAATCGGTCGTTAGGCGACGCGAGTTCGGCGTATCCCTGCGGCGCGAGGGGGATTTGTAGGAATCGGGCCAGGAAAGAGCAACGCAAACCGCATACAGGCGTGTGCTAGGCCACCCACCTACCGCCATGACCCAGAATCCGGTGACACGTGACGCCTGGTGACAGCAAGATCTAACAACTCCCCACGAGAGACGATTTATAGAAAGTTGCTGGAAAGTGCTGTCACTAGCTGTCACAGGTGTCACGGACTGTTCACGCATGGCGAACTCCCGACCAGAACCGAAACAACTTTCCGTCCTGATCCCTCGACCGATCCCCCTCGCAGCCCTTCGCGGTGAGGGCGGCGGCTAGCTTCTTGGTTGATCGGGGGCGCTCGGAGTTCGCCTGGCACCAGGTCGAGTAGGCGCTAGCGAGCTGGGAGCTGGTGATCTTCGCGCCAGGCTCGAACACGAGGCAGTCACCGAAGAAGTCGGTCAGTGGATCCATCTCGGCGCGGTAGTCCGCTCCAGCTTGGACGACGCCGTCCGGGGTCGTGAGTCCGCTCTCGCGGTAGCGGCGGAGGCCCTCGACGGCCCATGCGAGCACCGCAGCCCCGTGCTTCTTCGGGTCGCTGAGATCGGCTCGAAAGCTGGGTTTCCGCTCCTCTGGTTTGAGATGTTCGTTGAACGGGATTTCACGGAGCCGCTCCCAGAGAGCGTCGTCGTCGGATGGAACGCTAGGCCGGCAATTGGTCGCGAGCCAAAGTGTGAATTGGGGGAGGTAGGTAACGGCGCGGCAGTAGAGGTCACGCACGGTGATCGGGTCGGAGCCCGACAGCGTTTTTACAAGCGCCGCATCGAGCCGGAGCCTGGCCGACGTCTCGTAGACGCTGACCATACGGACGCCCTGGAGTCGCACGAGTTCGGGGGTCGCTCTCCCCGCTTGCGGCTTTCGATCCGCGAAGTCTTCCAGCCCTGCAGTTACTGCATAGTCACCGAATGAGCCGTGAATCGCGCTTTGGACGGTTCCCTTCGCGGTACGGGTCGGCCCGTGGATCAGGATCGCGAGGTCGAGCATGATCGACGCGTCGAGCGTGAGTCCTGCGAGTCGTTGCAGATATTCGCGAATCAGTGGGTCCGGAATCGCATGTTCAAGCACGCGCTGCCAGAGTTCCGACACTGCGGACGGGTCGTAGACGGCCGCCGTGATTTTTGTGAGCAAGTCGTCTGGATCGGGGGGCCTCATCTTGAGCGTGTGAAGATCGAACGTGCCGTTGGGGCAGTTGAGGAGATGACGTGGCTGGTCGAAATCAGCGGCGCGCACCTGGAGGCGGGGCGCGGCGAGTTCCAGCATCCGCCGGATCGCTGCCGCGCTTTCGAGTTTTAGCGAGTGCTCTTGAAGCTTTCGGCGGCGGTCGTCGGGGAGAGATTCCGCGGCCGCCGAAATTGCCCGGGCGGTCTCGTACGCCATCCGCTGGACGGTTCGCAGCCCATCGAAAATCCAGCGCGAACCATCGAATGTTGCCCATTCATTCCGCTCGTAGACGAAGCGGGCCCACTCGCGGTGCATCGCGTAGAAGCGCAGGGCGTTCCCAGAGTCCGTCAGGTTTTCGTTGCAGAGCGTGAGCTGAATATCCTGATCGGAGCCGCCGCAATTCGCTTCAGATTCAAGCTTCGCGCTGGTGGCGCGCTCGCGTTTCGGAGCCGCATCGGCCAAGGTGTGGAGTTGCGCGGCCCCTCCAATCGGCTCGACTGCGGGCTGACCATCTCGCGCTGGTCGTCCGTTCAGAAAGTCTCGAAGATCGCCCTTGTCCCCCAGCTCTTCCGGCAGCTCGACGATCCGGACTGTGATTCCCTGCGCCAGCCACCACTCCGCAACCTTCGCAGCGCCAGCACGGCCTGCATCGTCCAGGTCGCGGATGACGACCACCTCATCGGGCTCCAGGGCAAGCAGAAACTCCCGGTGCCGTTCGTGCGCAGCGAGTGAACCCGCGCCGCCGGAGCTGGCCACAACGTGTGGAACCCCGGAGTCGATGCAGGCGATGGCGTCCGACTCGCCCTCGACGTCGAAAAGTCGCTGGATCGTGCCGCCGTTTCTCTGATGCGCGGCAGGGGAAAGAAAAAACGAAACCGGCCCGACATTGCGTTGGATGAGCTTCCCTCGGTCGTCCAGCCGCGGGATGCCGTTCTTGTTCAGGGCCCAGAGTTTGAAGCCGCCTTCAACGAGGGTCGGCAAGCCGACCCAGACAGTCCACGACTGCCAGCCACCGTCATCCTCCGGCCAGCGGACACGCAGCGTTTTCGCTCCGATGCGATCGAGGGTTGCTCCGTCGCGGAGCCGTCGCGATCGCTTCAGCGCGGCGATCTGGGCCGAGGTCGCGCCGCTCATCACCTCGACCTGGGGCTTGAGTTTCGGTGCAGCTGTCGTAGGGGCGTGGTCCTCCTGCTTGTCGCCAAGTTCCCGGAGTAGTGATCGCGCGCCTTCTTCGCCGAGGACTCGGCGCGCCAGGTCAACAGCGCCGCCCCCTTCACCGATGCCGCGGTCAAACCAGGTGAGTTTCGTTTCGTGCACGTCGAGCGACGGATTCTTGTCATCGCGGTACGGTGCGCACACGCGGCGGTTCTTTCCGTTCCGGGTGGCCTCGCGCCACCCAGGGAGGATCACGTCATAGATCGCCGAAGTGGTTGCGGCATTCATCCTGCAGCCCTTTCGGCGGCGGCTTGGATTTCAGCTTCGATCTTGTCGAGCGTCTGAGCCCAGGGGCGCTGTCGAAGAAGCACTGGGCCACGAAGGGCGCCGTAGCGCGCAGCCTCATCGAGTGCTTCGTCTTGGAGTGAAACCCAAAAATTGAGGGCAGCCGCGATGGGTGGGGTGCTGGTGCGGTTGCGAAATTCTTCCCTGCAGCTATTGTCTCGCAACTTTCTCAAGCTCCTTCGAGAAGCGCCCTGTTCACCCGACGGGGCGTTTCTATGTTCAGGGTGCTGTCAATGAAGCCTCGCGTCGGCACGCTTCGTCGACATTCCGACGGGCGCGGTCATTGCGCTCCTCGTCGGGATCGGCGGCAAATTCGCCGTTGAAATATTCAAGCGTGTCGCGCCATCGGACCCAAGCCCAGCGGCCCTCTCGCTTCGCGCGCAGCTCACCGCGGGCGATCGCTTTGCGGATTCGCTTGCTCGACGGTCCGCAGCGGTTGCCGGAAAGCTCGCGCAGGGCGTCGGCGGTCTTGTTGGGCGTTAGGAGTGCGTCCGGGTCGATAAAGACTTTTCGTTCCACATCGGGAGCGTGCTGAACCCGCTGCGCTTTTTTAAGGTAACAGGGCGGTGGACGTATTGATTACCCTAGGCGTGGGGGCGGATACTCAATCGGGCGTCCAGGGGAGCGTGGACCAGTCAAGGAGCTTTAGGGTGAGGAGACGGCGTTTGCCCCCCTCAGATTCCTTCCTGACGTCGCTCTTCGCCGACTTTAGCCACTGACGCATCGTCCCTGGTTTTACGCAATACCAGTCAGCAAGCTCGTCGATTGCCTCTTGTTTGCCGAGAGGGCAGTTCTTGATGGCCCGGCCCTCGACTCTCTTGATGGGGTGGGGGTTGCCGATGCTGTTAATGAGGAACACCGCGCCCGCCTGGTAGATGAGTTCGCTGTAATGAAACAGAAGCATCTGATTCCGGGCGTTTTTGTCCTCGGAATTATCGGTCCAGCCCATCTCGCGGACGACCCTTGCGGCTCGTTGCCCTAGCGTTCCCTTACGGTCTGCGCGAAATTTTTGCTTAAAATTCTTGAACTCAAAGACTTTGTCGATAAGAGACCTGATGGACTCCCTGTCGCGGGGGTAGCGGTACAGAAGCAAGTCGTGCAGGGCTGCCATCTCGTCGGCGGAGAGCTGGAGTGCGAGAGGTTTGGCTTCGCTCGCGTCGAGGAGGTGAAGGACTCGCTCCAGCGGTGCGAGGTCCTGGTATTTGGCAGCCAGGGTCGCTACTTCGTCGGGGTTTTCGTCCTTCTGCTTCTTCGCCATTGCCGCTACTCCTCGCGGCGCTCCTGTGGTGACTCGGGGCGGCGCGGGAGGAGCACCCCGCGTGTTCAGTCCGCGTGACCTAGCCCCGATGAGCTGGATTCTACAAAACCTTCAGGCCGGCCGCTGTTTCAAGAGGCTCGTGCCGTCCCAGATCAGGCATCGCTTGTCGTAGAAGGGGATCAGGAGTAGCCAGACTCCCTCGTAGACAACGCCGAGCCTGGTGCTAGCGTCGGCAACGCATGGGTATCTACACCGAATATCTCGACCGAGGCATGGGCTTCCAGCAGCTCACGGCCGAGCGAAAGAATCAGCTGCGTGCGATCTCCAAACTGCGCGGGAACCGGGACGTCCTCGTCTTCGCCGCGGACCTGAATCAGCTCGACTCGAACATCTCGATTTCGTACCCGGACCTGATGCCAATCTCAGATCAGCTCGCGAATCTCAAGGGAACCGCTTTGGATCTGATCCTCGAATCCTCTGGTGGATCGGGCGAGGCCGCCGAGGACATCATCAGAACGCTCCGAGATCGCTACGAGGACCTGGCCGTGATCGTACCGGGCTGGGCCAAGAGCGCGGCGACGATCATGGTCATGGCGGGCAACGAAATCCTGATGTCCTCGACATCCGCGGTAGGGCCCATAGACGCCCAGCTCTCGCGGCAGGGAAAAACCTTTTCTGCGGACGCGCTTCTTGAGGGTATGGAGAAGATCAAGGAGGAGGTCGCATCGTCTGGAACGCTGAACAAGGCCTACATCCCCATCCTCCAAGGGATCTCTCCGGGTGAACTACAGAGCGCCCAGAACGCATTGGACTTCGCAAAGACGCTGGTCACCGACTGGCTGGCAACCTACAAGTTCAAGAACTGGAAGACCCACAAGACCTCCGGGAAGCCAGTAACCGATGAAGAGAAGCAAGAGCGTGCCGACGAAATCGCGGGCACGCTCTGCGACCATGGGCGCTGGCTGACCCATGGACGCTCCATCAAGATCAAGGACCTGACCAAAATGGGTCTGGAGATTATTGACTACTCGCAGACGCCGGACCTCGACGACGCCATCACCCGCTACTACACGCTGCTGGAAATGAGTTTTGCCGCCACCACGATCTACAAGATCTTCGAGACCTGCGAGTCGCAGATCTACCGACACAAGGCCGCACTGGTGCCAGGGGCGGCGCAGGTGGTTGCGCAGGCGGTTGCGCAAGCCGATATGGTTGTAGCGGAAACTGAATGCCCTAAGTGCAAGAATCCGTTAAAGATTCAGGTAAACTTCAAGAAGGGCGCGGCGCTAAGGAAGGATGCTCTCCCATTCCCGGCTGACAACAAGCTAATGTGCCCGAACTGCAACGTCGAAGTGGATCTTGGCAACCTCAGGAACCAAATTGAGGTACAATCCAAAAGGAAGGTGGTCATCTGATATGTCGGCTGACGCCCAGCTCCGATTCAAGCTCGTCTTTGACGCCTTGGAGGAAGCCTCTGGTGGGGTGCAGGGAGAACCAGCAGCCACGAGCCTGATCGACGAGGCGGAAGAGATCGCAGAGCTTCGGCGAGTCGTCCTCGAAGTGACGGAGCCGACCGAAACCACCCTGACGACAACCTGATTCGCACCTCCTAAGCCACAACCCTGGTGGCTATGGGGACTTTTATGGGGACTTTGGGTCGCAAACGGTGACAATCTGTCACGATAATCCCGCTGAAAGTGATGTTAGGCGCGCTTAGAGCGCTTATGCCGGCTTCCCAAGCTGAGGGTCGCCGGTTCGAACCCGGTCTCGCGCTCCATTAAAATCAAAGACTTACGCGGTTCTCCACACTTCTGAGTTTATGGCTAGCGCCGGCTGAGCGCCGGTCAGCGCCGGCGCTGGCTTCGGGAAGGTACGAAAGGTCATATTCCTCATCCGGCAGAGCATGGGCCGTAGGTGTTGAGCGTGAGGCTCGCGTCTCGATGTCCAAGCTGCTGGGATACCCATTTCACCGAGCGACCAGCCTCAAGGCTGAGCGTTGCAAACGTGTGCCGTAGCGAGTGCATCGTGAGCGTTCGGATGTTCTTCTCGGCGAGCTTCTCGCGGATACGGGTCCAAACCCGGAACACCGTCGTACCCTCGAGCGGCGTCCCGTTCTTGCTCGCGAATACCCAGCCACCAGATTTGCGATAGCGGAAGGTTCCCAACCCCCTGAGCGCAGATTCCATCGCCTGCGTGATCACTACCGTCCGCGGCTTGTCGCCTCGCCTGCGGTGCTTCGGGAGTACCGTTTTCGAGTTGACCCTCGCGCGTCTGATCGTGATGCGCTTGCGGTTGAAATCTACATCTGACCACTTCATCCCAAGCGCCTCACCTCGACGGCAACCTGTGTGGAGCAGCGTCAGGAAGAACGGGTAGTAGCTCGGCTCCTTCGCGCGCACGATCCCGAGAAGCCTCGACGCGTCCTCGAACGTCCACGAATCAATCGACCGAATCTCTTCGGCCCGGGAATCCTCCGCGCGCACGAAGATCTCGGCTACGTCAAGCTCGAGCTTCGGAACGTCTGGGTTCGACCGTCGCAGCCGTCGCAGCGATTTGTTCAGGACGTTTACACAACCACGGACGAAAGACGGCGAAAGTTTCTTGAGCTTCTTTTCGATGAAGGCGACTACGTGTGCCTCGGATAGGTCGCGCGC